>NZ_JAVFHM010000351.1:0-373636 GCF_041954005.1 Priestia sp. BR_2
GCATATATTGCACATCATTATTAACAATTTGATCATATTCGCTTGTAGTCTTGTAAGTTCGGATAATCGTTTTATCTGATTGTTTAATCGGATCCGCAGAATTCCGATAACGAGGAAGTTCTCCTTGTTGTAAATAGTAGATTGGTCCAAGTCCTGCACTAAATCGAATTCTTATTGATTGATAGTCACCGAACATGACAGGCCATATATCGTAAACAATAAAATGATCTATTCTTAATGGCAGATCATCAATGGTGAAAATTCGAACATCCTTTTTCCCATCTAACAAGTGTAATTTTGTTCCAAACATATTGATAAAGTTATTATTAAGACTTAATTTTTTCACACTTTCTACTTCTGTTATATCTGGAACGTACTTTGAACCGATCCAAACCCAATTACCGACTCCATCCCAATTTACAGGAACTCCAAGATTCTCGCTTACAAATCTTAATGGTACATAAGTGCGCCCTTTAACAGCTTTAGCAGCCGTATCCATAGTGACATTTTTACCGTTTACAACCGCCTCTTTACTCCCTAAGGTAAGGGCAATCAATTTTCCATCTTTCCTATAAGTAACTGTTTTACCACTAAAACCGATTTCAGCCTTTAAAGCTTCACCAATACCTCTGAGTGGTACTTGCACCCGGCCATTTTCAGAGACAGGCTCTCCGCCTTGAAACCTTACCTTTCTTCCGTCCACCAAGACAGCTAATTTAGGACTTCCAACAGCACTATCTGCTTCAACAGGAATAAAATCATAAAATCCAATCCATACTATACTTAATAATGCCATTACCAATAGCTTTACAGACCATTTTTCCAATTTGCTACTAATCTTCTTCTTCATGCATATCCTCCTGAAAATCGTTATAGATAAACCCTATGTCATTGCTTCATATCTCCTTCCTACGCCCTTGCTTAGGGACATCTACCGCCAACTCTCACAATTACACAACGCTTACAGTTTTGTATGGATGAGAGAAATTGTAGTCATTTTATCATATAATCCTCTATTTTGGTATAATATTCCTAACCTGATTCTAGTTGACTAGTTGATTCATCATCTCTATTCACGACCGCAGTTGCACCCTAAACATGACAAAACCTCGACGATAGTCACATGAATTTGTGTCCATTCGTTCGAGGTTTAATTGTTACATGTAGTGAAAGTGTTATAAACCGGTAGTGGATTCTTCCCGGTCCCCGGCTTGAATCTCAGCCTTCTCCGCGCTTTGCTTATATACAGCAGCCAACACCTTTTCATAAGCGCTTTCAAATTCATCCGGCAGGATCGGCTTGATTTTGTCCATTACATTCAGCAGTTTAAATAGTGCCTGTACCTCCTCTTCCGTTAAACCAAGGGGGTACATTGCAAAATGTCCAATGAAGGTATAGCCGCGGCCGCGGCCTTGGTGAGTGATGGGGATATGCATGGCACTGAGGGCATCCATATCCCGATAAATGGTTCTTTCACTGGTTCCACAGCGTTCGGCAAGCTCCCGAGCAAGTATTCCTGGTCTTGCTTGTACAAGGGTAATGATTCTCATTAGTCGGATCAGTCGGTCTGTCATATGGCATTCTCCCTATCTTTCTAGTAAATTAGACATATTTTTGTTGACTGCTAAATAGTACATTCGACCCTGATATCATTTTTCCTTTTTTATATAGGGATTCTTGTTTCCTGGTTATGACTTAAGTCTAAAGTCCCTTTTCCAGTTCGCATTTTCAGAATAAAACTGCTGATATGTATTCTTATATAGAACACTAAGTTTATAAAGGACTTCGGCCTCCTTTAAATATTCCGGATCTCGAAATCGGGTTGCGTATAAAAGCATCTCATCTGCCTGTCTACGAATCAGATCTTCACCTTGAGTCAAATTCCCCTGTTCCAGCTCTTCTCTTGCCTGCTCCAGGATGAAAGCATTCTGGTATAATTTCAGTACTTTCTCTACCCGGTAATCTGCTTTTCGGTATCTCAATGTCGTATGATTGCTGAATTGAAGCGGTATCGTTCGGGACGGCTGCAAAACCACCTTCTGCTTTAGAACATCCATATAGGTCCATAAAGCAGTAACGATCGGATACACCCCCGATTGACGAGCACCGACACTCAGCTCCAGAACCAATTGCTTGGTTCTCCCTTCCGACAAAGAGCCTAAAGACAACGAGATGTTGCGATCATTCAGAATCTCTCCTTGGCAGCCATACATCTGTTCCACTTGAACGCCTTCTCCTAATTGAAGGTGCAGCTGGACTTCTTCGGCTATGCGCCGACGAAGGCCATTGGACTGCGTTTTCTGCTTCTGGACACCAGCCCTCCACTCGATCAGCAGAAAGACTTGACTAGTGCCGCCAGCGAACACATGGCTGTGGCTCCATGTATAATCCGAATACAAGCCTGACTGCAATACATCCACCTCTTTCCTCTTCTTCTAATAATGTACCAATAGAGAGGGACATCTTACTGTCACGGAACATATGTTTCCATTCCAATTTCGACAAAAAAAGACCACAGCCCTTTGAGCTGCGGTCTTTCGTGGATATGCTTTACGGCAGTTCGCGTACAAGGAAATCTGCGGCTAACCTCAGAATGCCCTTCCTTTACAATAAAATGGTGTTGACGACGGCAAGCAGCACAACATATATCCCTAAAGCGATCCCAATGAATTTGACCAGCTGGGTTGAGCCGATCCGGTACAACTCGATTGCGGCGGCGCTGTTTGCTGCCAATCCGGTCATTAGAGCAAAGACAAGAAGGAAGAAAGCCGGCTTTACCAACAAGAAGCTGAGCAGTCCACTAACGATAAGCACCGCACCGAACGGCAGCTGGAACGAGCCCATTTTGGCGATGTAATCCTTCATGTCGAGCTTTTGTTTGGTCATCATGTTCCCGGCAAGCCAGAACGAACCCAGCAGGATGACGGTTGAGAACAATCCCAGCAAAAGAAAACGGCTCCCCATGCCGAAATCGCTTAACAAGGCGGACATCATGCCCAGTCCGGAATAGAACATCCGCTTGACTCCAAGGCCGAACAACCAAAAGCCGAGGATGCTGGAGGCCATCCCGATCAGGCCATAGATCATGCCTGTTTGATCCCCCCGCATATTCAGGGCGCTCATCGGATTTTTCAATAGATTCAGCAGTACCTGACCATCGACTTGAACGGCCGAGGAAGTTTTGGCATGCGAGCCTCCGGCCGATGCGGAATCTTGACGCCCATGTTCCGGCTCCGCCGCTGCCGCGGTGTATTTCGCCGAGATGTCGTTAGCGCATTGATGTGCGACGCCATCCGTTAATTCTTTACCGCAATGAATGCAAAAGCCCATTTTCTTCAAAACTCCTTTTCTCCTGTTATGGATTATGTATACTGATTCAAGATACAACCTAGTATAAAGGATAACTGTATTATTTTGTAACTGCTTCTGCCATAAAACGTCATATTCAGACGATATTTTCTGTTTGTTTAGGATACTCCCCTCCCGTAGCAGAATGAAAACGACTTCGATAGATTAACGCCAGCCAACGCAAAAAAGCCCGGAGCGTTCTCCGGGTTTTAAAGGCTGCTTAATTGAATATACGGGATCTACTAACCTATTACCGCTGCCGAAGCGGACTTCGTATCTCCCATAAATCTTTCGGTGCGTTGAATGGGCGCGTAAGTGACTTTATCGATTAATAAGCCGTTGCCTACGGGCTTTCCATTCACCGTTATCATAATTTTCTTCACGTTGTTATCTTTCATCATAATCGCAATCTCCTTTTATCTGCTAGTTCATTTTATGTTCATTTCGTATGGGATGGCCTCTATGCGCTTGCTTGAATACATTACCCGCCGCATCGGCAAGTTAAACAACTTAGCTGCGAATGGATTCACTTCCCATGCGAATGTGGGTAATGTATATTAATAGAAACCTGTCGAAATCTGATTCGTATTTACTATAAATAATCGAATGGTGGTGACCCCGCATGTTTAAGCCGTCAAAATCCAGGCTCATCCAACTTTCTTTTATTCTGCTGGTGGCAGGAATCGCGCTGCCGGCCGGAGGACGGACCGCCAGCGCCAATTATTTCAATAATATGTACGATAATATCCAGCAGTTCACGGGACTCCCCGATGAAATAAACCAGCTTAAGAGCAACTATAACCAAGCCCTGCAAGAGCTTGATAAAGCCAAGATCGCTTCCGAACGGCTGCAGCAGCAAAATCTGACCCTGGCGGAGCAGAACTCCAATCTTGCAGAGCAGAACCAGCAATTAACCCAAATGGTAAGCCAGTTACAGGAGGCTGAAGCCGCACGAAAGCGCGGGGCGGAACGTTTAAAAACGGTAGCGATCACCGCCGTGGCGTTGGCTGCCGGATACTTTGTCATCATTCGCGTCCTGCGATTCGGCATGCGCCGAACGAACCGTTCGAGATAGGACAAGCTCTTATCCAGATCCATCCCATTCAACCAGGCAAAAGGAGGCGCGGCGATGATTATCCGAATGGAAGATGCGGCCGGCAGCGGAGCAGGTCAAGCGGTTACGTTCTCCTTGACGGAGGGGGACACGGCGCATGTCCTTCATCCCGAGCAGATCGTTGCCTATCGGGGGCCCTCCTCCGGGCGCAGCGATCGACTTATGAACGTGAAGGGCATCTACCGCAAAAAAAAGCTGATCCGTGCCGACATTACGGGACCCAGCCAGTTTACGGCTGCGCTTCCCCCGGGCTTCAACATGCATGAAATTCAGCTGGAAGGCGAACAGGACATGCTCTATGATTTTCGTCATGTTTTCTTTTACACCCGGTTTGTTACGATGCAGACAAGAATACTGAAAATCAAAAACATGCTGGTCACGCGAGATGCCATTAAGATGAAGTTTTCCGGGAATGGCAGCATCGGCATTCTGACCCAAGGCCCGGTATGCAAAGTCAAGCTGCATCCTACCGAGCCGCTGTATGTGGACGCCGGAAGCATCATCGCCTACCCCGAAGCCGCTAAGCTGGATCTGACCGTATACGGCAATCATCTGGCCAGCCAGCACATGAACTATCACTGGAAGCTCACCGGCGACGGTTATGTGCTGTTTCAAGCGGGACGCCAGAATCAGCGGCTCGTGAACGATTTAAACGACGAAGGCATCATCAAGCGATTCCTGCGGGAAGCAATTCCCTTCGGCGGAGTGTTTATCAAATAATCCGGCCGTGTTATAATGGAGGGCGTAATCGGACTGCATGCCGGTCACGGCTCTCCATGCGGTCACAAGGACAACAGAAGACAATCCATGCGCCTGCATCGGTGCGTGGGAGAGGTTCGTGAACTCCCTCTATAAAAAACTATCGTGTCTTATTCGGTGTTACACCCTAAGAATAAGGCTTGTTTTTTTACGGATTCAGTTCAATGAACTTCTCTTTCTTCTACGGGATCGGCCCTCTGGGGCTGCTCTTAAATTATGAAGGATGAGAGGTTTTTTTATGCTTAAAAATGAAAAAGCAGTCGTTGTTTTCAGCGGGGGGCAAGACAGCACCACCTGCCTGTTCTGGGCGAAGGAACGCTTCGCCGAGGTGGAAACCGTAACATTCGATTATGGCCAACGCCATAAGCTTGAAATAGAATGCGCGGCACAGATTGCCAAGGAGCAAGGCGTGAAGCAGACAGTGCTTGATATGAGCCTGCTTAATCAGCTGGCACCGAATGCATTAACGCGCAGCGATATCGAGATCGCCGAAGGCGACGGCTTGCCTACGACGTTTGTGGATGGCCGAAACCTGCTGTTCCTCAGCTTTGCCGCCGTGCTGGCCAAGGGCGTCGGAGCGAAGCATCTGATCACGGGCGTATGCGAGACGGATTTCAGCGGTTATCCCGATTGTCGGGACAGCTTCATCAAATCGCTCAACGTTACGCTGAACCTGGCCATGGATTACCCGTTCGTCATTCATACCCCGCTCATGTGGCTCGACAAATCCGAAACCTGGGAGCTTGCCGACCAGATGAATGCGCTCGAATATGTTCGCGACCATACGTTAACCTGTTATAACGGCATCAAGGGAGACGGCTGCGGGGAATGTCCTGCTTGCAAGCTGAGAAAAGCGGGGCTCGACAAGTATATGCAGCGCCGCAGCAGCATCTCCGAGAGGGGGCGCCTAGTATGAGCCGCGAGCCCGGGGCTTTCCGCATTGTAGAGCATCTGCAGAAGCTTGGCGAAGACATCGATGCCGGAAGCCTGCGTTACCATCGGAAGCGGGTGCTTGTTTCCAAAGAGTTTACCTTCGATGCTGCGCACCACCTGCATTGCTATGAGGGAAAATGCAAAAACCTGCATGGCCACACGTATAAAGTGGTTTTTGGTATCAGCGGAACTCCAAACGAGGTCGGCATTACCGTGGATTTTGGAGACATCAAGGATTGCTGGAAAACGAGTATCGAACCTTACCTGGATCACCGTTACCTGAACGAGACCTTGCCGCCGATGAATACGACAGCAGAGAACATGGTGGTCTGGTTGTTTGAGAAAATGGAGGAGGCCCTCCGCAGCAGAGAATCCTACGAGGAACAAGGCATGCGAACGGAATTCGTTCGCCTGTTCGAGACGCCGACCAGCTATGCCGAGGTCAGACGGGAGTGGATGATCCATGAATAATGTGCATGAAACGCCTGTTACGGATTCAAACAGGGGCTCCTCCCCTGCCATGACGGTGGACCGTCCGATTCCCGTGATGGAAATTTTCGGTCCTACCGTTCAAGGCGAAGGCATGGTCGTTGGCCGCAAGACGATGTTCGTTCGGACGGCGGGCTGCGACTATCGCTGTTCCTGGTGCGACTCCGCATTCACATGGGACGGTTCCGCTAAGGACTCCATCTCGCTGTTGAGCGCTGATGAGATCTGGCAAGAGCTGTACCGTCTGGGCGGAGAACGCTTCGATCACGTCACCCTGTCCGGCGGCAATCCCGCTCTTCTTTCCCAGCTTGGAGCGCTTGTGGATGAGCTGCATCGGCACGGAATTACCGTTGCCGTGGAGACCCAGGGCTCACGCTGGCAGGACTGGCTGAATCATATCGATGAAGTCACCATCTCCCCTAAGCCGCCAAGCTCGGGCATGGATACGGACTGGGGCAAGCTCGACGATATCGTCTCGCGTTTATCCGCCCGTCCGCCCGGCAGAACCTTCAGCTTGAAGGTTGTGGTCTTTGACGATAAGGACTTGACCTACGCGGAAACGGTCCATGAACGATACCCGAACGTGCCATTTTACTTGCAGACCGGCAATCCCGATGTAGGCACAGGCGATACGACTTCGCTTGTCTCCCATCTGCTGGACCGGTACGAGTCGCTTGTTGATGCGGTCATGCAATCCGACCGGTTAAACGATGTGCGCGTCTTGCCGCAATTGCATACGCTCGTCTGGGGGAATAAACGCGGCGTATAGCACGGCATCAAGAATTTACCGATGATTGGATTGAGTTTGAATTCATATAAATGAAGGAGTTATCATATATGGCTGGAAGACAAAAAGAAGAAATGGAAGACGTTACCCTGCTCGGCAACCAAGGCACGAAATACACCTTCGAGTATGATCCCGGCATTCTGGAGAGCTTTGACAACAAGCATCCCTACCGCGACTATTTCGTCAAGTTCAACTGTCCCGAATTTACAAGCTTATGCCCGATCACAGGCCAGCCGGACTTTGCGACCATCTACATCAGTTACATTCCGGATATCAAGATGGTGGAGAGCAAGTCCTTGAAGCTGTACCTGTTCAGCTTCCGCAATCACGGGGACTTTCATGAGGACTGCGTCAATATCATCATGAATGACCTGATCAAGCTGATGGATCCGAGATATATCGAGGTATGGGGCAAATTCACCCCGCGCGGCGGCATTTCCATCGATCCGTACTGCAATTACGGTCGCCCGGGCACCAAATACGAGGAGATCGCCGCGAATCGTCTGATGAACCATGACCTGTACCCCGAAAAGGTGGATAATCGGTAAGAAACCACCTTTATGGGTTGCGTCATGATATTTTCCGATGTTGATTAAGTAAAGGGATGCCCGCGCATGGCGGGCATCCCTTTTTGTCGTGTCGATCCGTATATCAGCCTTGATTACAGCGGATACTCCATATTCCGAAGACGGTAATGAACACGCCGCTTCTTGTACAGCATTTTCCCGGCTTCGGCCACATCGCTTATGGTGCCTTTGTTGCTGATCGAACCGAATACGATTCCGGCGATCGGAATCAGCTGAAACAGCTTTTTCATCCCGAAGTTATCGGTATACGACTGAACGACTTCACGCCAGCCCTGCAGCTGCGAGAAGACCTGCTCCGTCGCCTGGACGTCGTCAAAACTGGCAAGCTCCTCAAGCACCGCTTTCTTTCCGACGATGTCGGCGGATGCAAACTGCAGGCATTTCACGATAAACACCCGCTCCCGGGGATCGTTCGGATCATACCCGTAACAAAGGGCCATCTCCTGAAGCACCTTGAGCGATTGACCGAGCACCATGGGCAGATCGGCCGCTATCGTAAATACGCCTCCGATTCCCGTTGCCGCCCCTTGGGCCGCCGCGAATTTGACCCGCTTTACCGTCAGCGTATCCGCTGCCGCATCCATGACCTGGAGCGGCAATTTCGCGGCTGCTGCCAGCGTAAGTCCGGAAGCCACCGCCTGCTCCTCTCCGTTCCCAGCGCCACCCGACTCCGCCTCGCCGGATTTCGCGGAAGGGTCGTTCACCGCGGCTGAACCTTCCAATCCAGCGGTCTGAGCCAGTACGTTCATGACCGACTTCTCGCGAACCAGATGCTTCCCGCCGCTTTGAATAAATCCGCCTACCTCGTTCAAGGCGCTTCCGATTTTCTCTTGAACAGCCTTGGGCGTGAGGCGATCCAGCAGCATAAAGGGAATTCTTCCGAGCTTCTCCCAGAACATGACGTCCTTCTGCTCCTTCTCCCATTTCAAAATCTCTTGAAGCTGCGACTCCAGCTGTTGTCGTGATTCCATCTCTGCCATCCTCACTACTCCTCTATCCGAATTAAAACGATCTATGAAGGTTATACGCACAAAATTGAAGAAAGGCGCAATAAATTTCAAATTGAATCTTGCAACAGCATTCGCAAGGCGAACAAAAAAAGAGATCGGCCTTATCAGGTCGATCTCCCTTTGCTTATGTTAGCCGTCATGAAACGGCAGCAACGGATATGAACTTTATTTGCCCAAAAATGCGTTCAGCATCCACGAATGCTTCTGCACAGCGCTCGCCATGCCGGTCAACAGATCGGCTGTCGCATCGTCGCCCTCTTGGTTTGCTGCCTCGATACCGGACTTGAGCTCTCCGGCCACTTTCTCGAAATCCGCAACCAGCTGTCCGACCATCTGCTCGGCCGTGTTTTCATTCGAGACCTCCTGCAGCGTCGTCAGCTTCAAATATTGAGCCATACTGGCGGCCGGTTTGCCGCCGATGGCCAGCATTCGCTCTGCCAGCTCATCCACATAACCAGCGGCCGCGTTGTACAGCTCCTCGAATTTCTCGTGCAGCACGTAGAACTGAGGACCTTTCACATACCAATGATAATGGTGCAGCTTCACGCCAAGCACACTCCAGTTGGCTACCTGCGTATTCAGAATTTGTTGAAGTTCATCGGTCGTATTTCCTTGTGCTTGTTGGGTTAGGTTACTCATCTATATCGTCTCCTTTGATATTGTATTTAGACTTATTCTAAATCCTTGAATTAATCATAACAGATTCTTGTCTCTTTTGCAAAGGAAATCGAAACTTCTCGGATGAAGATAGGATGAAGAAATTACCTCCGATTTATACCTATCCTAAATTATTTTTAAGACCGTCTGCTGTGATGGGGATCATATAGCTTCAGCTGCGAAATCCCTAGGATAACCCCAGAATCGATTTCATTTCCTTCCGTTTTTGCTTCGGATTCATCACGTACAACGTGTCCCCTGCCTCAATGACGGTGTTTCCTCTCGGCGTGATGATGCGCTTCTCCCGAATGATGGCCGTAAAGAGAATATCGTCCGGCAGATTCAGCTGCTGAATCTCCTTGCCGACGATGGGCATATCCCCATCCACCAGCACGTGGTTGATCTCGGAATCCGTTTTTCCTAGTGCCATCAGCTCCAATAAGGACGGGGCCTTTGCTTTATCTTTCTCCACCAGCGCAAGCCTTTGCGTGAGCGGAGAGATGGTGGTGCCCTGGATCACCGCTGAAGTCAAAACAACAAAGAACACGACATTAAAAAACAATTCCCCCTGCCTGATTCCCGCCAATACGGGATATGTAGCCAATACGATCGGTACGGCCCCGCGGAGGCCGGCCCATGAAATCAATATTTTCTCGCGGACGGCAAATTTGGCGAACAGCAGACTGCTGAACACGCCGATCGGCCTGGCGATGAAGATGAGAATCAAGGACAACAGGAGTCCTTGCCATATGACCTTCGACAGCTCGTTCGGGAAGACAAGAAGCCCGAGCAGCACAAACATCACGATCTGCATCATCCACGCAAAACCTTGGTTGAATGCTTGAATCGTCTTACGGTACGTCAGCTCGGTATTGCCGAGCAGCAAGGCCATAACGTATACGGCAAGCAAACCGCTGGCTCCAAGCCATGCGGCGGCTGCATACGTAAGCACGGCAAATCCTAAAGCGGTCACGGGGTATAGCCCCGAAGAATCGAAGTTGATGCGATTGATCACATACACGGCCAGCATGCCGACAAGAATGCCGACAACCAGTCCCAATCCCATTTCCATGACAAAGGAAAAAATAAGCCCGAACAAATTTAAGCCCGGATGTTCTATCCATTCGATTAAGGACACGGTTAGAAACACCGCCATCGGGTCATTGCTTCCGGATTCTGCCTCGAGCGTCATTCGAAGCCTTTTCTTCAGATTCGTTCCGCCAAGAACCGAGAATACGGCTGCCGCATCCGTCGAGCCGACGATAGCGCCGATTAACAGCCCTTCTTTCAAAGAAATATCAAGCACGAAAGAGGCGCATAGTCCGATTACAACGGTTGTCAGCAGGACGCCTATCGTGGCAAGCGAAATGGCCGGACCCAGAACCGGCTTGATTTCTTTGAAATCGGTCTGCATCCCGCCCTGAAATAAAATGACGATCAGTGCGAATATGCCGACCAGCTGCGTGAGCTCCGCATTATCGTAATAAATGAACCGGCTGAGAATCATCCCGATCGCGATAAACAGCACCAGAGCGGGCATGCCGAAACGGGAAGAGAACTTGGTGGTCAATACGCCTGTCAGAAGCAAGGCGCCGCACAGCAAAATCATGGAATCAACAAAACTTGGCAAGCTCATCCCTCCGGCGTCAGATTCGTTCATTTATTATTACCCGAAAAACGCCGCCTTTTCGCATACGCCTAAACCGTAAAACGCTTCGCTGCAGGGCTGGCTAACTCCGCCAACCGGACAATTCCGAATAACCTTAGAAAACGTTTACTGGAAATTCCCTGCCCAATGACTTTATACTGGTAATAACAAGCGACATACATAGGGGAGGCGTCAATCGAGTGAAGATTTCTATGATGAAAAGCGATCAATTGCAACAAGCCGTCGAGCTGTCCGACCGTATTTTTCTTAAGCAGCCGGAGCAGCCTTCAATGGGGGTATCCTTCCCTCCGATATTCTCGCCGGGTATCAGCCATTCCTACGGTGCCTGGGATCAGGACAAACTGGTGTCTTTCATGGGATTCGTGCCGTTCACCATCCAGACTCGCGGTGCCCGATTAAATATTTTCTCCATCGGCTCCGTCTGCACGGACCCGGGTTACCGGGGACAGCGACTTGCAGGCAATCTCCTGGAACAGTGCATGCGGCATGGCGAGGCGTCCGGTGCATCCCTCATCCTTATTTCCGGCGGCAGATCCCTGTATACCCGGGCAGGCAGCCGTTTATTCGGCCGGGCGCTCCGGTTCCGTCTATCTCCGGCCGTCGTGGAGCCGCTGCGTGCTGCAACGGAAAAAAAAGTGAACATCCGGGCCATGCAGCCGCACGATTTGTTCCAGATCCAAAGACTGATGGAACAGCGGGAGGCTGGATATGTTACGACGGCTTCGGAGCTTAACAAGCTGCTGGATGCAAGCGCATACTCCAACGTGATCCGCCTTAAGCAGCAGGTGCTTGTCGCCGAAGAAGACGGGGCGCTGACCGCTTTTGCCATCATCGCCGTACCCGGAGACACGATGACGCCTTCCAGGGAGTCTACCCTCGTCGAGTGGGGAGGAAGCCCTGAAGCAGCCGCACTGATTATAGCCGATGCCGTCGCGTCCTTCAGCCTTTCGGAGCTTACGGTTCCGCTGCCTTGGCAGGATAAGGAGCTTGCCGCTTTAATCCAATCTGCCGGTACCCTGCCTGAGTATATTCGCAACGAGGGAACCATTTATTTGGTAAGCGGCCCGCAGCTGCTTCGTCAGCTGGCTCCTCTGCTTCCGGAGGGGTTGATCCAGGCGGAAGGCGAACATGGTCCGTACCGTCTTACCCTGAGCCATGAAACGTTGGAGCTGGATGACGAAGGTTTGCTTTCCATCCTGTTCGATCCGGAATCCCCGTATCGGGCTAACGGGAGCGTAACCTTCGATCCTGTCCCTCTCCCTTACACAACCGGACTTCAATATATATAATGGAAGAACGAAAGGTGCATCTGATCCTTTTCCCTACGCAGGGGAGGTCATATGCGCCTTTTTTACTTTCGCTTGAGATTGAGTACCTGGAACCTGTTCATCCCAAACAGAACCAGCGTCGATACTGCATCCCGAGGAGTAGCCGTCCGCCTATTTTTCCCAGGATAAGTGCCCTTCCTCTCCGCTTCCACATAGGATGTGATAACCGATCTGATAGAAAGAGGTGCAAGGCCTTGAGTCATCAACCGAAAAGAGGGCTTCAATCCCAAACAAGCCTCGGTATCCCGGGTCTCATCCCTGGATACCCTTACTATCCTTATCCATACTATCCACCGTTTTATCCGCCGGTCTATCCGTTTCCTCCGTATTACCCGGGGTATCCCGGATTTCCTGGACATGGGCATGGGCACGGTCCTTGGCATCCGGGACATGGCCCAGGACCGTGGCATCCGGGTGGACCTGGACATGGCCCCGGTGGACCTGGCGGTCCTGGACATGGGCACGGCCCCGGCGGTCCCGGGTACGGGCCGAGGGGTGCGAGAATGCAGCGCAGCAAGCGTTAACCACGACTTCAAGCAAGCCCCGTGAAGCCGGATTGTCGCCGCAAACAAACCGCCCGGAAGAATCCGGGCGGTTTGTTCATCGTTCATGATGCATATGAGAATAACCCTTATCGTCTCTTCGTGGTTTCTTCACGATCCGGGCTTACAATGTTAGGACTCACGGCGCCGCCATTGCCATCGCCATAGCCTTGATACAGGTTAGGGTCCGGCACGGCATCCTCGGTGGCAGCAGCCGCTTCAGAACGCGAATCTACCGGTGCTCCTGTACCGCTGTAGGTACCTTCTTCACGGTAATGATGTTCATTGAGCGCGCTGTTGCTGCGGAATATATCATATACCTGGCCACCGTTCGACTCATCGGCATCCACCATGACCAGAATATGCCCTTCATCGACGTAGCCCCCATATTCCTCCGCTTGATCTTCCGGAATGCCAAGGCCGATCAGGCCTCCTACCAACCCGCCTGCACCGGCACCCACGGCGGCGCCCGTCAGCGTTGCCGCGATCGGTCCAGCGGCAATGATCGGACCGATGCCCGGAATGGCCAATGCGCCAAGACCTGCGAGCAATCCGGTGACGCCGCCCAGCACGCCGCCGGTAGCCGCTCCGGAGGCCAATCCCTCGGGCGCTTTGGTCCCGGTCTCGTCCTGAATATGGGAAGATTCGCCGCGATCCTTGGCAATGACAGAGATTTCATCGGCTCTGAATCCTTGCTGCTTTAGTTCCTCAATGGCTCGGGTTGCTTCCTGCTCCGTCCGAAAAGCTCCTACAATTTTCTGAGTCATATGAATTCCTCCTATTTGGTCATTTTCGGTTATCGCTGTACATCCCTAAATTAAACGCCAGCCGCCATAATCAAACAAGGAAACCGAATAACCGCTTGTAAAGAACCCCGTCGCAGAGCCGAAACTTCCACATATCGCCATGGAATGGGACTGGTAATATTTAACTCCATAAGCATTCATGTTAATATAGCAAGTAAGCACTTGTACCTTAAAAATTGAATAGGTTGGTGATTCCATGAACTGGTTCAAGCCTTTCGAGGACGATCTTGCCGCCGCTTTCTCGGCCTGCGAAGCAAGGCTGTCCGAATTCCCTGCTCCCCTGAACCAAATCGGTCTTTCATACCTCAGAAAGTTTGACGTCTTTGAGCAGGACAGTTCCAAAAATTACATCTGCTATCTGCTTCCCTTCTGGATGAAAGAACGGACCGCACTCCCTGCCGAGATATACCGTGATCTCTCCACGGCCAACATTATCGGCATGTTATACTACTTCATTCAAGACGACATCATGGACTCGCCTCATGACGGCCAGTCCTCTATCGATCCGAAACACCATCTCGCGCTTGCCAACCTGCTGTATTACGAATTTCTCACATCCTATCAACCCTACTTTCCGGCAAATTCAGAATTCTGGTCTTATCTCAAATACTATACGCACGAATGGTCGGAAGGCGTCATCCATGAAACCCGGGAGGATTACTTCAAGCACGACAGGGCCATGGTTGCCAAAAAGGCGGCTCCCGTAAAACTGGGAAGCACCGCCGCACTGCTTCTATCGGATCAAGCAGACCTTATTCCACGAACGAACGATGTGATGAATCATGTGCTGCTTACCTTGCAGATGATGGACGATTGGACCGATTGGAAGCAGGATCTTGCAGATGGCAGCTACAACTGCCTGCTCTCCCTCATTAAATCGGAACGGGGTCAACCGCAGGACGCTGTTCTAACGATATCCGAAGTACAGGAAGCCATCTTTATCAACAACATGCTGAAGCCTTATGCAGAGATTGCCGCTGCCACCCATGCCCATCTCTTATCGGTTGATATCGAGGCTCCGCACCTGATTTCCTTCCATCAAACCATGGTGGATGAACTTCAGAACGAAGCGAATCATATCGAAAACAGTAAAAAAACCTTGTCTTTTGGCGGGTTAAATTACCATTTGTCTATTCTAAACAAAAAATAATAGATTTTATATTTATTCCATGGTATTCTTTAAGAGTAAAAAATAACCAATTTATTTGAAAGGGTGATTCTTATGACGACAGAAGCCATCTTTCAAACACAATTGATTCAAAAAGCCTGGGAGGATCCTAGCTTTAAGGCAAGACTGCTGAGCGATCCAAAGTCCGCGATCAAGGAAGTTCTTGGTGTACGGATTCCCGACCACATCGAGATTCGAACGCTTGAAGAGAATCCGGGCGAGCTGTATCTGGTCATCCCTCCGAATCCGACTAGCGTGATCAAATCGGAAGCCAAGGAAAGAGCCATCTGGTAAAGACTACATAACAGCCTGGACATTTCATAAATAGATGAATAGGTAAAAAGAGTGGGGACGGTAACCGCCATCGCTGCCGCAGCTTAGCGAATCATTCGCAAGCTGCGGGAAGCGTAATGACGGCATCGGTCCCCACTCCTTGTTTACTCGTAAAATAAATGTCCCCATCCATGGCCTCGATAATTCGGAAGGTCACCATCAGGCCAAGGCCCGTACCCTTCGTTTTGTTAGAGAAATAGGGCTCTCCCAGACGTGCCAGCACATCCGGACCCATCCCCTCTCCATTATCCACCACATGAATAAACACCTGGCCTTGCTGGCGATAGCAGCGGATATGAACCAGCCCTTCGTCGCCCAGCGCCTCAATGCTGTTCTTCACGATGTTAATGAAGGCCTGCTTGAATTTCGAGGAATTGCCCCGAATCGTAATATTCTCCGGAATATCGACGGTAATTCTGCCTCCTTGCAGATGAGCCAGCGGGCCGAGTATGCCTTCGATATGCTTGAACTCCTCGGATATCCGCAGCACCGTGTCTTTCCCGAATTCCGGCTTGGCAAAGGTTAAGAAATCCGTAATGATGCTCGAGGCACGGTCCAGCTCGACCAAGGCCAGATCCAGATACTCCCGTTCGGTGGACTGGGCTTTTCCGGTGAGGAGCTGCAGGAATCCCCGCGTCACTTGCAGCGGGTTGCGAACCTCATGCGCGACCGATGCCGCAAGCTCACTGATGATCTCCATCTTCTCCGAACGCTGCAGCTCATTGTTGAACATCTCAAGCTCTTTGGAGTATTGAAGCATCTGTTCGTGATTTTTGGCAAAATGCCGTCCGAGAATAACGATGAGCGCAATGATGAAGCTGACGATGCCCCATTTCCAGAGGAACAGATTGTAGCTGCCCCGGGTCAGGAAAAACTGCAGCAGCTCGCCCAAACCCACAATGGCAAACACCGCAAAGCCGGCGTTGAAAATAATGGCGTCCTTATTTCCCTTAACGGCATAGTACATCGAGCTTCCGACCAGCAGTACGAATTGAACAATCATGACAAAACCCAGGACCTGAACGGAGAAAAAATAATACAGGTCGAACCATTGATTAAAGGCCCATTGATTGAAGATCAGGAACAGGCCGCAGAACAGCGAATAGAACACCTGGAACTTCCGAAGTTTGCGCAGCACGCCCCTCCAGCCGGGGCCGAAGATTTTTTCAAAAAAGAGACTGAACGAAGGAAGTAAAATAAATAATGAGATGTCATATAACTGAGTATATAAATTTCCATATTCATCAAAAATCGTATAAAGAAACGGGGAGTATGTAAATACCAGTATGCCAACGGATAAAATAATAAACGATAAGGACAGGACGGTAATCAAATATTTTCTGTTCAGAAACACGGCGCAGATCAGCATCACCAATGCAATAAAAACAAAGGCGCTCCCGAGGATGATATCCACCAGATTCGACTTCACGAACTGGTTCAACAGATCATGATAGTTGCCGACCAGTATTTTCCCTTCCATCGTCACAT
The DNA here is from genome assembly GCF_041954005.1 of Priestia sp. BR_2. NCBI lineage: Bacteria > Bacillati > Bacillota > Bacilli > Caryophanales > Bacillaceae > Priestia > Priestia sp. BR_2. The sequence goes on from NZ_JAVFHM010000351.1 coordinate 17,019, forward strand.
GATCTCGCGCGGTTTCCAGCCAGATGTACAGATCCTTCCCGAGTAAGTCCTGGTGAAGGGGAAGCAAAATGTAGTTCAGCTCATAATTGTACGTACGAGTTGATTCGTAAATCTTCTCATGGTCCGCATATACCGCAACCTGCTGTCCGTGCAGCTTGTCAATCAAAATGCCGGGGGATGCCGATGATATTTCGGGAATCTTCATTTGAATCCATGCGGATGCCTTGGCATGCGGCTTGGAAGGCGTCGAAGCTCCGGTCGAAGTTACCAGCCAGTCATCCCTGTGGGCCGGTACGCTGTCCGGTACCCCTCGGGTTTCGGACCAAAGGATTTTCCACTCCTTAATCGCTGCCCGAGCTGCCGTTTCTTCGGTGGCAAAGACAAGCCCAGGTAACCCCTGGCTAAAAGCTATAACGATGATCAGGAACACAGCGATTCTCCATCCAGACCTCATGGACGCACCTCAAACATTATAATGGGTGATTCTCTTACTGTGTTATTCGCTGCGACAAAACCTTCCACCTTCTAATTTTCGGAAAAATGATAAAATTTTCTATTAATGATATAACAAAGAGAGATGCAGCGCGGCATCTCTCTCGATTGGAAATCTAATCTTCCACTGAATCAGGAACGGACGGAAAGCGAATGATCGCCTCGGTGCCGCTTCCTTTTTCACTGATAAAATGAATGGTTCCTCGCATCGCTTCGATGATCCGGAAGGTGACCATCAGGCCAAGCCCCGTCCCTTTCGACTTATTCGAGAAATACGCCTCGCCCAGCCTCTCCAGATCCCCAGCCTCTATTCCAATGCCGTCATCTTGGATGTGAATCACGACTTCACCTGATTCGGCATAGGCCCAGATGCGAATAACGCCTTCTCCATCCAGTGCCTCGATGCTGTTCTTGACGATATTAATCATCGCTTGCTTCAGTTTGGATGAATTACCGGTGATGTATAATTCCTTGGCGTCATCCAGTTCGATCGTGCCCCCGCTCAGATTCGCAAGCGGCAGCAGAATGCCTTTCACATGCTTCAGCTCCTCATACACGTTCAGCCTGGTCTCATGCTCCAATTCAGGCTTGGCAAACGTGAGGAAATCCGTGATGATCCCGGAAGCCCGGTCCAGTTCTTTCAGCGCCAAGCCAAAATACTCCTTTTCCGTCTGCTTGGAGTTCTCGGCCAGAAGCTGCATGAAGCCGCGCGTCACTTGCAGCGGATTTCGAACCTCGTGCGCAACCGAAGCGGCGAGCTCGCTGATGATCTCCATTTTCTCCGATCGCTGAAGTTCGTGATTAAACATCTCCAGCTCCCGGGAATATTGCAGCACTTGCTCATGGCTTCGGGCGAATTTACGCCCCAGCAATATGATCAGGGAGACGATCAGGCCGATAACGCCCCATTTCCACAGAAAGAGCTCATAATGCCCGTCATGGTAATAGAAGGCCAGCATATCTCCGAGCGTCGCTATCGCCATCATGCCGAAGCCTGCGGTAAAAATATAAGCGTCCTTGTTGCGCTTGGCAGCGTACAGAATCGTGGTACCGATCAGCAGCACCATCTGCAGGATAATCAGGATGCCGAGAATCTTCACGGAGAAGAAATAGTACATATCATAAAACGAATGATGGCTCAGAACATGTACCGCAAGGAAAACCAGGCAGATCCCGGAGTAGGCCATCTGAATTCTTCGGCCGTAGCGAATGATCCGGTAGGGACCGGGTCCGTAGATTTTCTCGAAATAGAAATACAGCGCCGGCAAAACGGTGAAAAGCGAAATATCAAATACCGAGACCCATACGCTGCCGAGTTCGCCATAAAAGGTGTACAGGAACGGCGAGTACGTAATTAGCAAGGCTCCGCTTGCCAGAATGATCACGCTCAGGGACAGCCAGCTGGATACCGTATGCTTCGGAAGGAACAAGCAGCAGAAGAACATGACCACCGCAATAAACAAAAAGGAGCTGCCTAATATAAAATCCTCCAAATCCTTCTTGATAAAACCTCTACGCAGATCATCATACTCGCCGAGCATGATCTCGCTATCGATGCCTAACGTCATATCGCTAGAACCGTTTGTCCAAATATAAACGGTTTTGCCGGCATCATCCGGATGAAAAGGAAGCAGCAGCGAATGATTCGTATACATATAGTCCCGCTTGGCTTCATACACCGGTTCGTCGTTCAAGAAAGCCAGAACATCCTGCCCCTTGATCCGGTCAATCATAATGGCCGATTGTTTCCAAGGAAGGTCGGGCAGGGTAAAACGATTCCATGCTGAAGATACCCCATCTGACTTTGGGGGTTCTTTGTTCTCTGGTGTCCCTGTCAGCCAACCGCTTGAATTCCGAATGCCGGCCGGCGAAACAACCTCCTGTTGTTCGTTATCCCACATAAACTGCCAATCAGGTATCACGGTATGAGCACGCTCAGCATCCGATTGTCCCGGTGATAAAATCGATATAATCAGCAGCAGCGGCACGACCAGCAGAAGCAGGAATATGGATTTGGGCATATCCTTCATCTAGTCAGCACCTCTAACCGTTATTGTCAATATAAATCCGTCTTCTTCTCCATCCTTTGCATCGATTCGACAAACTTCGTGTTCATTTACAATCAATATAACATGAAATGCCAGGTATCGTTTGTAAAATTTTATTTACGTTCATACCGACAACCGGCTGAAAAGCAAGAATGGCGGTGCAAGGATCATATCCTTGAGCACCGCCATTTCTTCATTTGGCATGTTTTTCATCTGACAAACCTTACCTCTATTGAGCACACCTGCTTACAGAATGACTAATGCTTCTAATGCGTAGAGTTTGAAGCAAGGCCGATTTTATCGACCATCCGCTGGCTTTCGTCGTTCAACCCTATGAGCGTGAGGTCTTTCCCCGCTTCCTTGTACTTATGCCATACCTTCGAAATGGCATTCGTGGCTGACTGATCCCATACATGGGATTTGGAAAAATCAATCACGACATGTTCCGGATCATCGTTCACGTCAAACAGATTTACAAAATACATCATCGTTCCGAAAAACAGCTGTCCCCGGATTTCGTATACCTTGGTGCCGTTCGGCTGCATATGGGGCACGGCGTGAATTTTGGCCATCTTCCACCCGAAATTCAGGGCGCTTAAGATAATCCCGATCATGACCCCGATGGCCAGATTATGAGTCGCTACCACAATGATGACCGTTGCCAGCATGACGATGGCATCCCCTAACGGCACGCGGTGAAGCGTGCGAAGCGATCCCCATTCAAACGTGCCGATCGAAACCATGAACATGACCCCGACAAGCGCCGCCATCGGAATCTGTTTCACGACATCCCCGAGCACAATGATGAGGAACAGCAGAAACACGCCGGAAACCAAGGTGGATAACCGGGTGCGCCCTCCCGATTTCACATTAATCACCGTCTGTCCGATCATGGCGCAGCCCGCCATGCCGCCAAAGAATCCGGTGATCACGTTGGAAACGCCCTGACCGCGGATTTCCCGGTTCTTGTCGCTGCCCGTCTCGGTCATCTCATCCACGAGCGACGCGGTAAGCAGCGATTCCGTCATCCCGACGACAGCAAGAGCCAGGGAAATAGGCAATATCGTCATGATCATGTCCAGGCTCACGGTTACATTCGGAATGTGGAAGAACGGCAGTGCCTGGGTAATGTTGCCCATGTCCCCGACCGTTTGCACCGGGGCTTTGAACCAAACCGCAACGATCGTCATCACGATGATCGCAACGAGTGCCGATGGAACCGCTCTGGTTATCAGCGGCAATAAATAAATGATCAGCAGCGTGCCGATCACCATCAAGTACATCGGCCACGATTCGCCCTTGAAATTCGGAAGCTGGGCCAGAAAAATGATGATGGCCAGGGAATTCACGAAGCCGGTGATAACCGGCTGGGGAACAAACGTGATAAAACGTCCGAACTTGAGCGCTCCCATCAACCATTGCAAGATTCCCGTCAGAATCGTTGCCGCATACAAATACTCGATCCCGTGCATAGCCACAAGCGGTCCCATCAATGACGCCATGGCCCCTGTCGCCGCTGAGATCATGCCGGGACGGCCGCCGAAAAACGAAATGCTGACGGCAATCACGAAGGACGCATAGAGTCCCACCATCGGATCAACGCCTGCCATGATGGAGAAGGCGATCGCTTCCGGGATGAGAGCGAATGCTACCGTCAGACCCGATAAAATATCTTTGCGCGAGTTGCCAAAGAAGCCTTGTCTAATCCATTGAAACAAAGTCCTGATCACTTCCTGTTCTGTTGTTGGTTGTTGACAATCCACTCTCAGAATTGTCCCGGTCCGTTAGTCGCTTTTTCGATTATAACGGGATCATTTTAAAATTTCATTGTTCAATTTAAGGGAAATAATCCACGAAATCATTCATTTTCTCTCATTTATCTTGTGTTTGGTCCATTTTCCTTATTTGAAAATTTTCATAATACGTCAACCGACAGGGAAAGATAGAGCTTGCTTGGTTTGCCATAACCTGAATGTTTCGGGATTCATTCTTGATTCAGCGGGTAAAGTCGAAGTATAGAAACCTATTGTAATTGAAAACAAGGAAGGAGATGGACACGATGCGAGACGAAAACAATCGGAATACGCTGGCAGATTTGACATATTTGGAATTCGAGGCCAAACGGAAAGTCGAGGATACGGATTTGATTCCGCAAGACGATCTGAGAGACGTCAACACCTATACGGAGCAAAGCCTAAGCAGCGAAGACGCGGATCATATCGCGTACGATCAGAATGAAGCGGCTCCTGCGGATGCAAAACCGGAGGAGCGGATGAACCCCGATCACAGCGCCATTGATGCATGGGAAGCTACAGGTGCCGATCCGGATCAACGGACCATTGCCGATGAGCGGTTATCCTTGTCATCCGATGCCGGAGAAGCCGACGAGGTGCGGCTGGACCGCACCGCCGACGAAACGGTTATTCGCGATGTCGCGGACGACGAGACGGACCGGGAATGGCGGGCCATCGAGGGTGAGCCCCCAACTCGTCCGGGTGACGAGGTCATCGCCGAGTACACCGGCGATGCGGAGCAGAGAGTCGCAGCCGACGCCGCGTTTTCAGGCAGCGGTACCGCCTTTCTGAATCAGGACATTTTTATGAATTACCCTTCGGGTGAAGAGGAGTATACGCCGCTGGAGGACGTGCCCGACGCGGACGCGATTGCGGCCAACAGCCCAGTGGATCCCGCCGCGCCTCCGACGGAACAGATGCACGGAACCGATTTGCTGAACGGCAGCAATGGCGAGGACGACTAAAACCTGCAAGACCCGCCTCTCCTTATAGGAAGGCGGGTCTTATACTAGCACTGTATGATCCCTCTATTTTCCGAATATGATATCCAGCCAGCCGAGAAATGACATCCACAACAGGATGCCGATCAGGGTACCCCATATGAGTGCCGTTAATATGTTGCCCTTTCTTTCCATGCCTACGCCTCCCATACAACCGTCTTTATAGTAAAACAGTATGGGTCAAGCTATCAGTTCTTATACCAGCCGTTCATTTCAAAGATTCGATTTCATAGGAGGAACAGCCGATGAAGAAACAACCTGACGAGAAGCACCGTTTAGTGACCGAACGCGACATCGATGAGGAATTCGGCCTGTTTGTCGAGGATTCCTATCCGGACAGCATTCCGATACCCGACAGCATCAAACACGAGAAGCCGGATGGCAGCGGTACGAGTAACCGCGGAAATCCTCCGTCATCCTAAACAACACCGGGCAGGAATCGTGATCCTCTTCTTTCACCCATGCCATACCTTCCAACATACACTACACCATACGACCCTGGAAGGATGATGCCTCATATGAAAGGATTGCCGATCCATCCCTGCAGACATAAGATCACCCTGCAGCAGCGACTGGCCTCGTTGACCGGACATCTGGTAGAAATCAACGCGCCGAACACCGGGTTGGAACCCGGACGGCTGCAGCGGGTATTCCCGAAAAATTTCATCAAGGTGCAGGGCGAGCTTTTTGTGCCGTCCAGTCTCAACTCGGTTCGGGTATTCGATGTCAAGCCGCCGGGCAAAACGGTGCGGGTTGGGGTACGGACCACCTTCCCGACCCGCGGCGCCTTCGACCGGATCCGGCTTGTCAGAATCGGAGCCGATTTCATCGAATTGCTTGCCAAGGACAAGAACCGTTCGCGGATTCTGCTCCCTTTAAACAAAGTGGAGGGCATATTTCCTGCCAAGTAAAGACGTACAATGCTCCCCATTTCCTGAAGCTTCCGGACTTGTACAGGTTCGGGAGCTTATTTTTTGCATTCTGAGCCGCTGGCCTTGATTCGTTAATCGCAAGGAAAACATCCTCTATACGCGGTCGGTCTTCTGTGACATAACGTTGATAACGGTTTCCTTAATGTATACTCCGCTATTTCGATTTTCAGTACTTGTCCAACCTGTGATAAAATATGATACAGATTACATGCTTAAGACCTGATAAGGCAAAGCACAGGAGGAGTCAATGATGTTGAAACGCAGAACACGCTGGATGCCGGCTCTGCTCGTCATTCTTGGGCTATTGTTCGTGATGACGGCATGCGGCCAGAATGACAAGGAAACCGAAAGCGGCGCAGGCGGCGGAACAGGTTCGACGAACGGCGCCGCGGCGCCCGGAGCGGAACCGCCGAAGGAAACCGAGGTCAAGGAGAACGTGCCCGACCCGAACGCCAGCCACCCTATCGTCACGATTGAAATGGAGAACGGCAAAACGATAAAGCTTGAGCTTTACCCGGAGGTTGCGCCGAATACGGTGAACAATTTCATCTCTCTGGTGGAACAAGGGTTTTACGATGGCACAGGCTTTCACCGCGTCATCCCCGGCTTCATGATTCAAGGAGGCGATCCTGACGGAAACGGCACGGGGGGACCCGGCTACGCGATCGCCGGAGAATTTACGTCCAACGGGTTTCAGAATGACCTGAAGCATACGACAGGCGTATTATCCATGGCGCGCGCGCAGGATCCAAACTCCGCCGGGTCGCAATTCTTCATTATGGTCGCGGATGCGCCTTCGCTGGATGCCCAGTACGCCTCCTTCGGTAAGGTCATCGAAGGCATGGAAACGGCTGAGGAAATCGTGGGCTTGGAGCGGGATCAGATGGACAAGCCGCTTGAAGTGCCCGTCATGAAGAAAGTGACGGTCGATACGCTCGGGAAGGATTATCCGGATCCCGAACAGCAGGAATAGCTTTTTTGGGATAAGCGCTGCGGCTCAAGCGCTGTCAGCGAACCATTTTCCTTCCTCGCTTGTGAATGAGCACAGAATCCGGACGGCTTACCAAACAACATGCGAAAGAGGACCGAAGCACGCTTGAAATATAGCTGCGTTCCGGTCCTCTTTTTTATAGATTACAGCAGGGTATGGCCTTTACGGACGAGTCGGCTTCTCGATCACGTAAAGGCAGGTGCTGTCCGGCAAAGTTACCTCCTTCCCATCCTCATCCATGAATTCGATGCGGTCAGCCAATGCCTCGGCATATCCTTCCTGAAGATAATGCTGCTGCACGCGGATCAGCGCTTCGGGGCCCAGCGTTCGGCGGATGCACTCCGCATACTGCGTAGGCGTGAAATATCCGAACTGCTCCTGCACTTCATGAACATACGCTTCGGGGCCCCAAGTATAGGTATACAGAAACTCCATCGCATCGTTGACAGGCATACGCACCTCCGCGTCTGCCAGCTGCTCGTAGGATATGACCCGGCCTTTGAAATCCGAGGCATACCGGATCAGCCATTCCATGCCGTCTGCCTCAAGGAAACGGATCCTTCTCCAGGTATCCTCGGGCTCGGTCATGATTCCATCACGGATAATGATGCGGCCCCCGGGCGCAAGTACCTCATAGGCACTGAGCAAGGCTGCCTCCACGGTCGCCGTATTGAAGCGCGAACCGTCTGTTTCAATGTACGAATACAACTCATGCAATATCGAGGAGAAGATGACCGTATCGACGCTTCCGGGTTTCACATAGTCCCTGAGATTCAGCGCGTCCCCCTTCAGGACCTCCCATGTTTTGTGCTCCAGACGTTTGCGTTTCTCCAGCGCTTCAATCACGTTCGAGGAGATATCGATCCCGACGGGGCGCGCGTGCGGCAGCCGTTCCTCGATCAGGTCAAGCAGCACGCCTCCACCGGGACCGATATCCAGTACCGCCGTTCCCGTGATATAATCCAGAATCACTTTCTTGTAATCTCCCGTGCTGTTCATATCGTTTAAATAACTCTCTTCGTTATGAAACCGGTCATAAGCATCCCGCCTCAGGCCAAACAGATCAAACAACAGCAGCACTGCCTTCTCGTAAAGCGGGGATTTCTCCGCCTCGATGCAAAAATCGATTAATTTCTCCGCGGCCTGCGAGAATTCGAAGGTAAAGAATACCGTATCCGGCAGCTCCGGCTTTCGTTCGATGCGGTGGCGCAGATGCGGGTTGGCACTCGCCTGACCTTGAAGGCAGGCCTCCCAATCCGTCTGGCGCAAATATTGCTCGATCATTCTTTTCTTGTACACGTTCAGCTTCTTGACGCCCTTGTAATCGTAATACATATCGTTCATCAGCGGCTCAAAGCTCAGGTGGCTCATCGAATCCGAAGACCATTGATCCTCCGGGCTCTGTTTCTCCGGATGGAGAGCCAGCAGCAATACCTTCACGAACTCTTCCAACGAGAAATCCTGCAGGGCCGCTTCCACATACCAAAGCGTCATGTCCTGAAACCCATGCAGGGCAGCAGGCAGATCCGTCTGCCTCCGAATCTCCTGAAACTGCCTGTCGAAATCTTCTCCCCGGGCAATCGAAGCGGTCCGAAGGCGGCGCAGCCTTTCCTCATAAGTCCACCGATCCGGGACGCTCCCTTGGGCAAGCTTGCGAATCAGTTGTTTGATTTCCTCCTCAACGGAATGCCATAGCTCCTCCGATACGGCAGCAATGATGCAGTGATTCAAAGGGATCAGCAGCCGGATCAGCTCATCTTCGGTGAGCCGTCCTTCCACCGTAAGCTTCATCAGCGGCAGGTTTTCCTCGAAGGCGACTTCCCCCCGGATGTGTTGCCCGAGCAGTCCATGGGTAAGTATGAGAGTATGTACCATCTCTTCGTGCGGTGACAGGGTTCCCCTGCCTTGCCGGATATGTCTTTCATACAGCTGCGCGGACCCGATATTATGCAGGAACAATTGGATGCCCGACTGCTGCCAGCGAAGGCGATCCCTCATCGTTCCGCCCTTGGCCGTTTCAGCCCACACCAGGACTTCTTCCAGCAGCTCTTTGATCCAATAGGAAACAGGCAGCGAATCCAGTATCTTCAATGTGCGTTCTACATAATCCAGCACGGGGTTGGCATGGGTCAATTGCCCGATGGACGTGATCCGTTCCAGATTGACGATTCGTTCCTCGGCCGATATCAGCTTCAATAGCCATGGATGCGTTCCCGCAGCCGATTCATCCCCCTGACGAAACGCGGTTATGATATTCAGCGCTTGCAGCATAGGTTGTTCCTCCACTTCCTGTTAAAAATGAACAAAGGTTATCTTGGTTTCGCTGCTACGATTATAACAAATTGTTTAGGGTGGATCGCGGGCATTTGGTAGTTGCGGATGGTACAGGGTATACTGGTCAACGAAACCATATTTTTTATCAATGTGAAGGAGTGAATGTACATGAGCCTGAAAAATAAAACAGCCCTCATCACGGGTGCAGGCAAAGGGATTGGACGCGCCCTGGCCATCGCACTTGCCAAGGAAGGCGTGCACGTTGGACTCGTCGCCCGTACGGCAGCAGACCTGGAGCCGCTGAGCGCCCTGGTTGCCGAGCAATATGGTGTCAGAGCCGTCGCGGCGGTGGCCGACGTTTCCGTGCAGAGCGAGGCAGAGGCTGCTTTCGCTGCGGTAAACATGGAGCTGGGCTCGGTGGACATTCTGATCAACAACGCGGGCATCGCCCAGTTCGGCAACCTGCTGGAGATGGAACCCGAAGCCTGGAAGCGTATCGTTGACGTGAATCTGATGGGGACTTACTATATGACCCGCGCAGCGCTGCCCGGCATGATCGAGCACAACCAAGGAGACATCGTCAATATCTCTTCTACGGCCGGAGAACGCGGCTTCGCCACGGGCTCAGCCTATAACGCTTCGAAATTTGCGGTTATGGGACTGACCGAAGCCGTGCTGCAGGAGGTCCGCAAGCACAACATCCGCGTGACGGCGCTGACCCCGAGCACCGTGAACACGGATCTCGCCGTCAATGCCGGCTTGAAGATCGGGGACGAGGACCGGATGATGCAGCCGGAAGACGTAGCCGAGCTTGTACTGGCTGCGCTCAAGCTGCCGCAGCGCGTATTCGTCAAATCCGCCGGGATTTGGACAACCAACCCGCAATAAGGACGCGCCGACAGACGCTCCCATTGCAATAACCAATTCAAGGGTGTTCTTTGGTCAGGGGCCAAGGAACACCCTTTTTGCGTGCAGCCGGCGTGTATCGCGATGGTCTGCGCCAGCGAATCCTGCGCAACCCTTCCCCCAAGGCAAGGTTCCGATAAGGTCAAGAACGTTTCGCTTAAAGACCCGGCAAGATGCGCATGCTTTGTTCTTTTTTCCATGCGGAATCAAGTGTCAACCATCCGTTGTCATGATATAATGACATGGCGTCATACGCACAGCCAGACCATTACCAAGCTATACTCATGGAAAGAAGATGACAACAGCATGATCGCCGACATTTTACTTGAAGTGGTACTTCCCATCTTTGTCCTGATAGGCTTTGGCATTATTATGCAATATGCCTTTAAGCTCGATTTGTACACACTCGCCAAAATCAACTTTTACTACATTACGCCTGCAGCCGTATTTATGAGTATGTACGAATCCAAGATGTCACCGCAGCTTCTGGGCATGGTGGCGTTATTTTATGCGCTTTATATCGGCGTCCTCTACTTGATCAGCATGCTGGTTGCCAGACAGCGCAAGTTCAACCGGGGGATGAGAGCCGCATTTACCAACAGCCTCCTGCTGGATAATTCGGGAAACTACGGCCTTCCGATCAATGATCTGGCCTTCAAGGGAGATCCGATGGCCGGCTCGGTGCAAGCGCTGATCATGTCATTTCAAAGCCTCCTTACGTTTACGTACGGAGTTATTTCCATTCAGGGAGCCAAGACGGAGGGATTATACAAACAGGCCATTATCGGATTTCTGAAAATGCCCGTCCCCTATGCCCTCGTCATCGGCATTGTGCTGCATGCCCTGGCCTTGCCGCTTCCGGTCTTTATCTCGCAGCCGCTGACCTATGCGGACCAGTCCATGGTGGCGATCGCCCTGCTGACGCTCGGAGCACAGATCATTAAATATCCGCTGCGCCTGCGCCGGCTCGATGTTTACCTCAGCGTCCTGCTGCGTCTCTTGGTCGCGCCGGCTATCGGCATTCTGATCGTGCTGCTGCTCGGGCTAAAAGGCGTTCCGGCGCAAGCGCTCATCATCGCTTCCGGCATGCCCGTCGGCGTCAATTCGTCCATCCTGGCGGAAGAATATCAGAATGAGCCTGATTTTGCTGCACAAACTGTCCTTATATCGACCATACTAAACGTAATTACGATTACCGGCCTGATCACGCTGGCCAAATTCATAGCCTAAAGACTAACTCTACTCAGCTAGGAGGAATTACATATGAATTTTGATCTTGCGATTGACCGCACCTGCACCAACTGTCAGAAATGGGACAATGTCCCCACCGTTTTCGGCGTGCCGGACGCGCTTCCGATGTGGGTGGCCGACATGGATTTTGCCGCACCATCCGCCGTTGTAGAGGCGCTTCATAAACGGGTGGAGCATGGCGTGTTCGGCTATACGTTCCCGTCCGACTCTTACCGCGAAGCGATTAGCGATTGGATGAAGAAACGCCACAGCTGGAGCATTCAGCAGGAGTGGATTCAGTTCTGTCCGGGCGTCGTCCCGGCTCTCAGCCTTATCGTGGATGCGTTCACCGAGCCGGGCGATCAAGTCGTCATCCAGACGCCGGTCTATCCGCCGTTCTACAGCGTCGTTCAGGACCATGGCCGTGAGCTGGTGCATAATCCGCTTCTTCTTAGCGAAGAGGGGGATTACACGATGGATTTCGAGGACCTGGAGAAGAGCTTTTCTACCGGCCATGTCAAAATGATCATTCTGTGCAGTCCGCACAACCCGGTGGGCCGGGTGTGGAGCCGAGCGGAGCTGGATCGTCTGGCTTCCCTCTGCCAGCAATACGACGTGCTTGTCGTATCGGATGAAATCCATGCGGATCTGGTGTTTGAACCCGGCGCGCATACGCCGTTCGCCGCGCTGTCCGAGGATGCCGCCGAGCGTTCCATCATCTGTACCGCTCCTAGCAAGACGTTTAATATCGCCGGCCTGAACACGGCGAACATCATCATCCCGAATGCGCAGCTGCGCAGCAAGTTCCGCAAAATATTGAACCGTTACGCCATCGGCTCCATCACGCCGATGGGTGCGGCCGCCACCGAGGCTGCTTACCGTGAGGGCGAACCGTGGCTGGATGAGCTTCTGGTTTACATCCGCGGGAACATGGAGCTGGTAGCCCAATATGCACAGGAACATCTGCCCGAGCTGAAGGTGGTTATGCCGGAAGCCACCTACCTGTTGTGGATTGATTTCCGCGGCATGGGCATGTCCCACGAAGAGCTAAACCGCTTCCTCGTTCAAGAGGCGAAGCTCGGATTGAACAGCGGCGCGGCCTTCGGCAAGGAAGGCGAAGGCTTCATGCGCATGAACCTGGCCTGCACGCGCGCCACCGTTCAGGAGGCGTTGTCCCGCCTGAACAAAGCTGTCGGGGAATGGCGGAAGGCTTAAAAACATACAAGATCCCGGAATGAAATGACAAACGGAGTCAAGCCCATGGCTGACTCCGTTTATTTTTTTATTTTACGATAACGGATCTTTTATTAGATAATGATCTAAAATTATTATTGACCATCATCTAACAGTTATGTTTTACTTCTATCTAGAAAGGTGGTTAGATGATGGTGATACAAGAAAACGCTCGAGAGATTCGTTATCGGGATCTGTCATCCCAAAAGGAGTATCTGAAGTTAATGATGGCCAATGCCGTGAACCGGTTCGGCGATTCCATCGACATGATTGCTTTTTCCTTGATGGTATACCAGCTTACCGGTTCCGCCTCATGGGTAGCCGTTATTTTCGGCATCAATGCACTCCCTTCCATCCTGTTTCAGCCCTTTGCAGGCGCCATCGTTGAAAGACTTCACAAGAAAACCATCATGATCCTTGCGGATATCGGACGAGGAGTGATTGTAGGCGTCACTGCCGTCCTGCTTCTGCTTGATCTGCTTCAACCCTGGATTCTGCTTGTGCTTACGTTCATGAATTCCACGCTGGAATCCCTTCGCATTCCCGCCGGGTTAGCCATCATTCCCCAAGTGCTTGATAAAGCCTTATATACCCATGGCATATCCTTAAATTCAACCATCAAGAAAATCGTGGAGTTAGCCGGTCTTGGCGCTGCCGCAGCCATCATCGGATTATTCGGCCTTGGGGTGGCTATTTTGATCGACGCCGTCACCTTTTTACTGTCCGCCCTCTTCATTCTGGGCATCAACAACAAGGAAACATGGCAGCGGAGCCCGATTCGGCTGGATTTGAAAGGCTATCTCCATGCGCTGGCCGAGGGATTCATCTATCTAAGAAAGGCAAAAGTCGTATTCGCCGTCTGCATATTAGGCGGCATCATGGGCATCTTCCTGATTCCCATTAACTCCATGATGGCTCCATACACGACGGGAGTGTTAGGACTGTCCGCCAAGGGGTTGTCCGTTGCCGGCATTTCCTCAACGATCGGTCTTGGCATCGGTGCCTTCTTGTTCCCTTACTTAAGAAAACATTTCTCTGCACGCATTCTGTTCATCACTGGCGGGACGTTCATTGGAATCTGTTATCTGGTATGGTTCTGGATATCGCACTATTCCGGACAAGTCATGCTGACCTATGTCATGTTGGCTTCTACCATGCTGATATTCGGTTTTTTTGCTTCCTTCGTGGAAACGGTGATCGGGGTAGCCTTCATGGAACACATTGAGGAATCCTACTTGTCTCGCGCCGGTGCCATTTTTAACGCGATCGCAAGCTCAACTATTCCGCTCGGTTCGCTGATCATCGCCACCGCGATGACGTTTATAACCCTTGAACAGCTATTTGTCGCTACTGGTATTTTTACAATTATATTGTTTGTTGGTATGCTCTTCATAAACACATTACGCCAGCTGTAAAGGAGTAATCCCATGAACATAACGGTATTGGCAAGGCCGGATATTCTCCGTGAATGCATCGAATTGCTCTATCGGTATACGAATCATGAAGACACCCGGTCCGTGAAGAATGAACTCACGATGAAATATAATCTGGACTCGCCGGACCTATTGCAAACCTTCGACCCCATCATCGAGATAGGAGAGCTGGTTTACGGCCAACTGGAAGCAGCGCCTGATCGCATGGCTTTTTTCTTCGAAAGCCGGGGACAAGCGGGGTGGTGCTGCGCCAAGCTGCTATTGGATGAATATCTCCGCTCAGCGGGTACGAATGCGAATATTCTTCGGCTGTCCCCTGTCATGCAGGATGAACGGCGGCGCAAGTACGCGGAGTCTCTCTTCCGATTATTTATGGGGGATGCCGAAAGCCACGAATGCCTAGCGACTCATAACGATGCCGATCTGACCAACATGATTGACGGACTCGAACTGGACGTTCAGGAGAAATGGACACTACATCTCTTATATCAGAACTTTGATTTGTACATGCAGGAATTGCGGAGCATCCTTGAACAGGCCATGACCCTGTATGAGGAACAATTGCCCTTGCTTGAGCCTCTGCTGGACCGCTTTGCGGCAAGATACCATCAGGTGGTTCAAACCGAACCGCTGGAGTACATCAATAACCGATTCCAAATCAATCTCTTGGACGATAAGGAAATCCGAATCGTTCCGCAAATCATGGGTTTCAATATGGTCACGCTCCATCCTCAAAAAAGCGAGATTTCAATAGAGACGCTGTATATCGGCATTCTCTTTGAAGCTCTTCAAGAAGCGGTCAGCCGGGTCATCTCGGACGAGAAGATATGCAAAACGTTGAAAATGCTGAGCGATGCCAGCAAATTTGCAATTCTGAAGTCAATTTACCGTGAGCCGGCATACGGTTCGGAACTGGCAGACCGGCTGAATCTAACCACGGCTACCATCTCGCATCATATGAACGCACTCATACACCAGGGATTCGTCATGATGGAAAAGCGGGCAAACCGAATCTACTACCGAATGAATCGGACGGCTGTCGAGACTTACCTGGAACAGCTGCGATCCAGCTTATTGCAGCAGGAATGAGCAGTCGTCCTTGCATGCCCGGTATGGGATTTATCCTCTCCGCATAAGGAAAAAGAAGGGTGAGCCAAGGTCTCTCCTTTGGCTCACCCTTCTTATGCAACTCTTCCTCTTCCACAGCCGTTAGTCGCTTCGCCAAACGAAAATAGCTGTTGAGCGAACTCTTATCCGTCTGAATGCTACTGCATATGCTTCGCCAAATACTCGCCGTTTGCCTTCAGCAAGGGATAGGCTTTGCCGGATACCGTCCCGCTCTGCTTATGGCTTTCCAGCAACTCCATGAAGCCGTCCAAATGGTGGGCCGCCTGCTGCTTGTTCCCCTTCTCTTCGAAGCGGATGACCGAATCCAGGTGCGCCGTAAGCGAGCGGGCAGCCCCATGGTTCGCAAACCCGCCTGCTTGCTCCAGTTGATCGACCAGACCTTTCAGGTGCAGGGAGCTTGTATTCTCCAGCTGGTACGTTCCTCTAACAAACTGATACAACCAGTCATACATTATCCGGATATCCGGATCCTGGCTTGCCGCTGCATCTCTTAACACAGGCCCCGAGCCTTTGTAATACGCTTTGAAGGTATCGTTCATATAGCCATACTTCACGCCGCCATCCAGGTATTCCTTATACCGGTTGCGGAATACTTCGTCGGTCAGCATCCGTCCGTCAAACTCGATCTCGACGCCCATCCCGAATCGTTTGGCCGTATATGCGGCATCGTCCAGGCGCTCGCTGCTCATGTCTTCAAAGAAATAGTTCGGCTGGAACGCGACCGCGTCGAATCCGACCTCTTCCCACATATAACTCTTATAGGCCAAGAAATGAGGAATCCAGAAGGACTTTAAGCCTTCGCCGTGAATTTGGCCGTTCACGTATTTCAGCATATCCGGACCGGAAGCGCTTGTGCTTACCTGTTCGGACAGCCAGTATAAACCGGCAAGCTCCAGATTGGAATAATGGTTAGCCTCCCACCGCTGCAGCACTTCGTCCATCCACCAGCGGATCGCCTTTTGCCTGTTCGCCATGGCCGACTCCTCGCCAATGGCCCCGGCGTTAAAATTTTCGGAGATTCCATCTCCGTCCACGTCGCCGAAGTCGGTTAGATACTCGCCCGTATCCGGGATCATCACGACCACCTTGGTTTTATGGTCAGGCTGCCCCAGCTTGGCTCCCACCTCCTTGGTGGCTTCATTGAGCTGGTGCATCTCGCCGTCCGCATCAAAAGTCTTGTCGAGGTACCACTTCCAGTCCTTCAGGTTCGCGCCGCCGCCAAAGTCGCGTCCATCCGGCGATATCAACCCAAGCGTAAGCACGCCGTCAAAAAACCAATCCACCGGCTCCCCGTTCTGGTCCACGTAGCTGATCTGAGGAATGATCTCCTCTTTGCTCCAGTCTCCATCCCCATTGGCATAATGACCATTGTATAGAAGGGACAAATCATGAATGCCGGCCGTAGCCTCTCCCGGCTGCAAATATTTAAATTCTTGCGGCGGAAGCTGCACCGCCCCAGCGGCTTTGCCATCAGTCCCCATGATCTCGATTTCGTCGATGAAGGTCCAGGCCCTTGTATGCATGGTGAAGCTTACCTTCACATAACGCGCGTAAGCGAACTTCCCATCTTCGAAGCCCGGCACGCCATCGGTCTGGCTATCCCAAGCGTACGTTTCGTCTACAGGCGGACCGTCCACCCATAACGTCTGGGTCGCTTTATTCGTCAAGTTCGCCCAATGAACATTGTCGTCCGAGACATACATCGAAACCGTTAGCGGAAACAGAATCGCCGAGCCAGGCCAATCCTGCAGAAAACGCGCGTTGATGCCCGAGATGGATTTGGCCTCGCCAAGATCAAATACGACCTCACGCGTCTTCTTGCGTATATGACCGACCCATGCGGAATCCAGTACATTCCGCGTTCCATGTATTCCGTCGTTCAGTTTATGGCCAGGGTCGGGATAATTGGCTTCCGGGGCCTCCGACCACGAGTAGGTTGCATTTCTTGCCAGGTTTCGCACCTCCGATTGAGCCTCATCAGCATAAGCGAAAGGAATGATCGAGAACATCATGGCCACAATCATGGCTAACGATACCCGTTGTTTCATAGAACGCATATAAATTAACCTCCTCTTATCATGCTTCCTGATCTTCGCCGGTTTTCACCGGACTTCAGCCTTACGAGCTCCAGCAATCGTGGGCCGGCGCCGTAACTCGCGCCATTGCCATGGTTTCGTCATCTCACCCCCTTCCAGTCATGATCTGCCTTCATGCCTCCAATCCTATATTCGAACCCCCCTGCCCTTTCCTTCGTTCAGATCCACCTGCGCTTCAATCGATTTCCGATATCGTTCGGTTATATCCTGGGGACGCGTAATTGCGCTGCCTACCACGACAAACCGGGCGCCGGCATTCAGAGCCTGAATCATGTCGTCCGCGCTGGCAAACCTGCCTTCGGCTATAACCGGCAGCCGCGTTTCCTGAACCAGCCTTGCGACCAGCCCGATATCGGGCTTTGTCGTTTCCGGACTATAGGCTGTATACCCGGACAGCGTTGTGGAAATATAATGAACGCCCAAATCGGCTGCATACAGTCCTTCCTCCAAGGTGGAAACATCCGCCATCACATGGATTCCCCGACGAATCAGCTCATCGACTATCTCTTTCAGTTTGTTCCCATCCGGTCTCGGCCTCAGCGTCCCGTCCATTGCTACAATATCGGCGCCGGCCTCATGGACGGCTAAGGCATCCTCAAGGGTCGGCGTAATGTAAACGGGATAACCTTCGATCTGCCGTTTCAGCAGCCCGATGACCGGCACGCTCACCGCCGCTTTAATCGCCGCAATATCAGCCGTTCCATTGGCCCGGATCCCGATGGCTCCTCCCAGCACGGCCGCTTTCGCCATTTCAACCATATGCTGCGGTCCAAACAGCGGCTCTCCCTCATACGCCTGACAAGACACCACTAATCCTCTATCTGTAATCATCCGCCTCATATTTAGCTCCTACATCTGGTTTAGTATAAACTTGCGTCATCCTTCGTTTACTTCAAGCCCGTAATCGTGATGCCTTCGATAAACTTCTTCTGGACGAAGAAGTATAGAACGATGATGGGAATCGTAAACAGCGTAGCGGCTGCCATTAAAGGCCCCCACGCCACCCCATTCTCCCGAATAAATTGCTTCAGGCCGATGGACAGGGTCCATGTTTCCTGATCGTTCAAGTAAATCAACGCTCCCTGGAAATCGCCCCATGCGCCCAGAAACGTAAACAGGCCGATCGTCAGAAGGGCCGGTTTGGCAAGCGGCAGCACGATTTGGGCGTAGATGCGAAACTCCGACGCGCCGTCAATTTTGGCTGATTCGGTGAGCTCCATCGGAATTCCGTTAAAAAACTGCCGGATCAGGAACACATTGTACGCCATCCCCGTCCCGAACCACGCCGACAGCACCAGCGGCCAGTTGGAATTCAGCAGGTTGACCTTGTTGAATACGACATACAGCGGAATCATCGTTACCTGCATGGGGAGCATCAGCGTGCTGAGCATCAGGATAAACAGCATGTTTCGGCCTTTAAATTGAATTCTCGAAAAGCCGTACGCGACCAGCGGCGATAAAATCACGACGCCTGCAACGCTCATCAAGGCAATCACGACGGTGTTCCAAGTGTATTTGATGAACGGAATCATGTTGACCGCGTTTACGTAGTTATCCCATATCCATTCCGTCGGAATCCATTGGATGGGAATGACGAAGATTTCCTCCTCGGTCTTAAAGGTGGTCAGCAGCAGCCAGGCGAAGGGCGCCAGAAACAGCAGGCCCACGAGGATTAACAGCATATGAGGAATGATCTTTCGGCCGATAAATGCTTCGTTCATTATTTTTCACCTCCATAGAAGACCCACTTGCTGGATGTTTTGAAGATTAACAGGGTCAGCAGCAGCACGATGATAAACAAAATCCAAGCCATCGCCGAGGCGTAACCCATCTTCAGGAACATGAAGGCGTTCTGGAACAAATAAATCGCATAGAACAAAATCGAGTTCCCCGGCCCGCCAATGGCCTGATTGCTTGATTCCGCAAACACGTAGCCTTGGGAAAAATATTGAAAGGAGCCGATCAGCCCCATAATGAGCTGGAAGAAGGTCATGGGCGAGATGGCCGGCAACGTGATATGCCAGAACTTATGCCACTTGTTCGCACCGTCAATGGAAGCGGCCTCATAATACATTTTGGGCACTTCCTGCAGCGCCGCCAAATACATGATGGTGATCGTCCCGGTCCCCCAGAAACCCATCATAATCAGCGACGGTTTGGTCCAGTTCTCGTCCATCAGCCAATTCGGTTCGGGCAGGCCGATCGCGCCCAGCATCTGGTTCACCAAACCATATTGCGCGTTCAACAGCCAAATCCACAGCAAGGATCCCGCTACGGCCGGGACCAGCGTTGGCAGGAAATAAATCGTCCGGTACAGGGACAGTCCCTTGACGCTCTGGTTTAGCAGCAGGGCAATGCCCAGGGCGTACGCAAGTTGGGGGAAAAATCCGAACAAAGCCATGAATGCGGTGTTGTACAGGGATGAGAACATTTTGCCGTCTTGGGTCATCTCCACATAATTGTCCAGGCCGACCCATTGGGGCGAGGTAAACAGGTTATACTCCGTGAAGCTGTAATACAATGACGTGATAATCGGATAGAGCTGGAAGACCAGGAAGCCGAATATCCATGGACTTAAAAACAAAAGTCCGATGATCAGCCGTTTTCTTTCCCTGCTCTTCATTCCGCTCCGGGGTTCCAAACGTTCCATGTGATCTTTTCACCTCCAAGTAAAAAACAACACCTGCAGGGAGCGGCCAGCCTGCCTATCGTACTCGCCGCTCCTGCATCATCAAGATTATTTTTTGTCCGCGATCGGCTGCATCTTGCTCACGACATTATCCATCGCTTCCTGAGCGCTTATCTGTCCTTTGAGCGCCTTCTCCGTTTCTTCATTCAAGGTCTGCAAGTATTCGTTAATGTAAATGCTGTTCGGGAAGCCCTTCAAATTCGGATTTTTCGCACTTTCATAATAGTCCCAAAGTTCCTTCACCTCTTGGTTCTCCGTCAGCTTCGGATTATCAAGCGCTTTCATTAGAACGGGGATAGAGCCGCTCTGGATGCTGTATTCAATCTGAACGTCCTCACCGAGCAGGTACTGCATCACCTTCCACGCCTCTTCCTGATGCTTCGCCTTGGATGGAATGAACATGGCGATCGGACTAACCATGCCGGAGCCTTTAAGATCAGGGTTGGCTGCTGGGTAAGGGAATGGCGCTACGCCGACTTCCTTGCCTTCGCCGCGATGCTTGACATACCAGTTCTCCCAGCCGATAATCATGGCCAGCTTGCCGGTCAGGATCGGATCCTGCGGAGTTTCGAGACCGCCCATGCCCGATTTGAATTTATCGATGCTCTCCTGCCCGAATTCCTTATAATAATTCACTTGATAATCAATGGCCTTTACATTCGCTTCCTGGTTCGCGGTCAGCTTCCCGTTGCCGTCGTCCCATGAGCCGTTGAAGATGATCGGCCAAAACACGTTATCGATCCAAGGGTAATCCGGTATAAAGCCCATCTGCGTTATATTTCCTTTATCGTCCTTCTTGGTCAGCTTCTTCGAATATTCGAGCAGATCTTCGAGCGTCTCCGGCGGAGCCGTGAGTCCTGCTTCCTCGAACGCCTTTTTGTTGTAAAACAATTTATTGGCCATGCTCATGGAAATCGGGAACCCGAAGATATCATTGTTGACCTTCATGCGATCCAGCGCCGCAGGAATGATCTGGCTTGTGTCGAATCCGTCCCGTTTGATGAATTCCTCCAGCGACTGCACCGCACCGGCAGCAGACCAAGGTCCGATGTTATTCCACTGCGTTACGATGAGATCCGGAGCGCTGCCCCCCGAAATCGCGGTTAGTTGTTTCTGATGATCCTGATTGCTGAGTGTCTTGACTACGATGTCGTCCTGGCTTTCATTGAATTTCGCTACAGCATCCTCAATCGGCTTCGCGTTTTCTGCTGTGGCAGAACTCCATAATTGAATTTCAACCTTGCCGTCCTGGCCGGCCTTGCCGCCAGTGCCGCCCGCTCCGGAGCATGCGCTTAATACGGTGGAGAAGGCTAAGAGCAGCATAAGCAAAACGTGAAACGACTTCTTTCTATAGTGCTTCTTCAAAATGACTCACCCTCCAACATTTCATGGTTTTATAATTTCATAACTGAAGAAAAATTCCTTCTAAACAGAAATTAATGGATAATTACTCTTTCGTCAATCCTTAATTTTCTTGTTTTTGTTTTTATCCGGGCATAAAAAAAGCAAGGATTATAATCATAATCCTTGCTGCATCTAGGATATTTCATGATAATTACGCCTAGATCAACATTAAAAATATTTTTTAGTTATTTGAATCGTTTTGGAGAAATGATCCACCTATATGACGTATTGCATACATTCCATCTCACCGTAAAACCATACTTGGGCCGCCGCTCCTATGACGCCGGCGTCATTGCCAAAACTCGCAGCCATAATCCGGCAGCAGCTTCTCATATACGAAGACGTTCGGGCATCGATTTCCTGATCGAGCTCCTGCAAAAAACGGGGACCGGATTCCGCAACCCCGCCTCCGATCACAACGACCTCCGGATTAAAGGCATGAATATACCCGGCAACAGCAGCTCCCAGCGCCCGGATGACCACCCGCATGACCGCCGTGGCGGATGGATCATTCTGATGCCAAGCCCGAATAATATCCCGGGAATTAGGCCTCCATGCATATGAAACGCTTTCATTTCTTTGCATTTCAAGGCCTATTCTGGCAATCCCGCTTCCGGAGGCATACAGCTCGATGCATCCGTTATTTCCGCAGCTGCAGCGAGGGCCGTTAATGTCAACACTAACATGGCCGAGCTCCGCCGCCCCGCCAAAGACGCCTCGCAGAAGGCGTCCTGATTCCATGACGGCACCGCCGATGCCGGTGCCAAGAGCCAAGCACACAAAATTATCGCAGTGTTTGCCAACCCCGTACATCTTCTCCGCCATCGCAATGACATTGACATCATTGTCCACATACACGCGAGTGTTATAACGCTGTGTTACCAGCCGTTTAATTGCCGTCCCTGTCCAGTCGGGAAGCGTATCTCCCGCGTATAGAACGGTCCCTTCCCGAAAATCGATCTGGCCTGCGCTGCCGATGCCGATCCCTTGCACCTCTCCCTCAGCGCCGGCCGATTTCATCATCATGTCGATGCCAAGCAGCACTTTGTGCATAAGCTGCTCTGGACCTTTATGGGCCTCGGTTGGCACCCGATGCCGGTTTATGATCTCCCCCCCTCGATCGATGACCGCAAATTGGACTTTCGTCCCCCCAATATCAACGCCGATGGCGTAACCCATAACAAGGTAACACTCCCTTCTGTGATCCTTAAAAAACGAACGAAAGATCACCCCGCTTTCGCCGAGCCGATGATGAATATGTGAATCGATTCAAGGAATCGATTCACTAGTACAGCTTATCCGCAACGGAACTTGCGGTTTTTTTCAACGATTCCGAGGCATCCTCTTTTTTCATCGTTAAGAGCGTTGTAAGAATGTTCAGCATATACGTCTGCATGAATTTTGTCGCCAGTGCCCCGCCCTCGGTCGGCATTTCCCGGGAAGACACGAGCAGCACCGTATCTGCGTATGTGGCAATCGGGGAGCGCAGGTGCCCGGTCAAGCAGATGACGTCCGCTCCATTCTTCTTCGCTTCCTTCACCGGATCCACCAGGTCGCGCGTGCTTCCGGAAGTGGATATGGCGAATACGAGATCGCCCTTCTTGACCAATGAAGCGGACATGGCAATAATATGAGAATCCCGGTGCGCTTCCACATTGAGTCCCAGCCTCATCAGCTGATAATGCAAATCCAGGGCGGTTATGCCTGAAGAGCCTACGCCATAGACATACACTTTGTTTGCGGCCAGCAGTTTATCAACCGCCATCCTCAGATTGTCGGCATTCACCAGATCCAGCGTATTCTTCAGTAAAATTTCATGCTGCATCGTCAGCTTGCGAGCCACCGTCATCAAATCGTCCTGCTCATCGATAGAGGTATCGACTACGGATGGGGGACGATCCACCAAGTCCTGTGCAACGGACAGCTTGAACTCATGAAATCCCCGGAACCCCAGCTTGCGGCAGAATCGAATGACGGAGGTCTCTCCGACCCCTGCTTTCTCGGACAGATCCGTAACGGTGGCAAGGACCGTTTCCTCGGGGAAACCTTTTACGTAATCAGCCACTTTTTTCTCCGTCTTGGTCAGGGAAGAATAAATGCTTGATATCATCAGCAGCGTATTGGATTGATTCAGTCTTGGGCCTACTCTTGCCATTCCACATCCCTCATTTCTCTCTATCTGGACAAAAAAGAATATTTTCTCCTTAATTATATATTAAAAAAGAGTTTTCTTTCAATAGCAAAAAAGAAGCTGTCAGCATCCTTATGGAACGGATACTGCAGCTTCCATCATGATTTCGTTGCATTAAGAAAAATTCTGACCCGCGCATCCTTCCAGGCATGCTTACATCATCGTTCCGCTGTCGTCCGTGCTTGAAGTCAGTTCCTCGATAGCCACTGCCCCGTTCAGGCCGCCGCCGGCCGTTTGCGCCCGTTCCATTTGGTACCCTGCATCCAGCATCGAGCCATCCAGCTGATGCAGCTGCTGGCTGACTTGATCCATCTGTTTGAACAGCTGGCGATACTGATAGGCTTGCGCATAGTCGCTCTGCTGCGCGGCCTCGTCCAGCTGCTCGAACATCGTTTTATTCTCGCCCAGCACCTGTCGGTACTGCTCCGCCGCAGCGGTTCGGATATCCTGCGCCGCCCCCATCATCCCATGCAGCACCATCCTGCAGTTTACCAGCTCCTGTCGCACGGCGGAAGAAGTTTCAGGCGTGACCGCAGCCTGCGCATTCTGAAGCTCGGCGTGGATCCCGCCGAGCTCGTTCACGATCATCCCGACTTCGTCCATGCGGCCGTTCTGCCCTGCAGCAGCCAATTGGCTGGATAGCTGATTGAGTCTCATCGACATGTTTTGAATATTGCTCATTCGTTATTCCCCATTTCCGGACCAAGTCCTTTTTATGAATAGGATGCGATAAACCATGGATTGCTATTCATTCCGGTATCTGGGCGTGATATCCGGTCTGCTGGAATGCGGGGCGGGATGCCGATATAATAGAGTAAGCCATCATATGAAAGTAGGTAGATTAAAGAGTCCGCATGATCAAACGCAAAAAAACGACGCTTTTCCTTGTTGTTGCCTTATTGCTCGCCATATTCTACATGCAGCTGCAAAGCGCCATACCGGGATTTATCAACGATCTCGATTTTGATTTTAATAGCAAAGAATCCCCTGAAATCACCCAGCTCCACCCTTATGTACTGCAGCAAAAGAATGAGCTTGTCCGTCTCACCAAGAAAAAAGGGATCACGATTGTCATAACGGACGGTTACCGGAGCCACGAAGAGCAGACCCGCATCTACAATCAGGGCCGCAGCACCGAGGGCAGCATCGTGACGAATGCCAAGGCCGGGGAATCCCTCCACAATTACGGGCTCGCCATTGATTTTGCGCTGAGGCTGAAGGATGGCAGCGTCATCTGGGATATGGAATACGACGGGAACGGAAACGGCAAGGCCGACTGGATGGAAGTCGTGGAGATTGCAAAGGATTTAGGCTTCCAGTGGGGCGGAGATTGGGCCAACTTTCCGGATTATCCGCATCTGCAAATCGATTTTGGATTATCGATCCGTGATTTGAAACGGGGAAAGCTCCCTCCCATGGACGCTTCCCAGTATTCGGAAGCCAAATGAAATGATATTTCTATTTGTTTTTATTGAGCATCGAGGTTCGCATAGCATACTCTAGTTATACTCCAATACGACTGACGCATCAGTGAATAAATCAAGGCCGACCAGATCCTTCTGGCCGGCCTTTTTTGACGTTGTTCGCTGTTAAAGCGACTCAATGGATGTGTGATATTCAACCAAATGCTTGACATGCCGTTCACGTTTTGGTTATATAGTTATATATATAAGCATATAACCTTTACAGGACAATGAAGGCAAGGTGGTGATTCTTATTGAGCGGTACCGTGCATCCAGATAATAGGCCCCTGTTCATCCAGATCAAGGAAAAGATCGAGGACCAGATCGTCAATGACCAATTGCTTGAAGGTGAACAGGTTCCTTCCACGACGCAGCTGTCCCAATTTTACAAAATCAATCACATTACGGTGTTGAAGGGCATCAACCTGCTGGTTGATTCCGGACTCATCTATAAAAAGCGAGGTGTCGGCATGTTTGTTGCTGAGGGGGCCAAGGAAATGCTGCTCCGGACCCGAAAGAGTGCATTTGCGGAACATTATGTGGTGCCTATGGTACAGGAAGCGGACAAACTCGGTTTGTCCACGGATGAGCTTGTTCAAATCATAACCCAGTTAAAAGGAAGTGACCCCCATGAATCTTGATGTACAGTTAGATCGGGTATCGGTGACATACGGCAGCGTCGAAGCCGTCCGCGATATTTCCCTCCGCCTCCCGGCCGGCAAAATTTACGGTCTCCTCGGTCGCAACGGCGCAGGCAAAACCTCGCTCCTGTCGATCCTGGCTTCATTTCGCGAACCATCGTCGGGATCGGTTACGATTGGCGGCGAGCAGCCCTTCGAAAATGCCAAAATCATGAGGGAAGTTTCCTACATCTACGATGTCGACTATAAAGAGGAGACGGACAAGGTCAAGGCCGCGATTGAATCCGTTGCCAGGTACCGGCCCCATTTTGATACGGCTTATGCCCTGGAGCTTGCCCGCAAATTCAATTTGCCCCTGGATAAACAGCTCAAGCAGCTCTCCAAAGGCATGCAGTCCGCTTTTAACGTATGCATCGGCCTCGCCAGCCGGTCGCCGGTTACCATTCTGGATGAAGCTTATCTCGGCATGGATGCGCCTTCGCGCGAAATTTTTTACCGGGAACTGCTGAAGGACCAGGAACGACATCCGCGTACGTTCATTCTTTCCACCCACTTGGTATCGGAGATGGATTATTTGTTTGAGGAAGTCATTATCATCCACAAAGGCCGGTTCATTCTTCAAGACGATTATGAAAGCCTTACGTCCAGGGGTGTATCCATTACGGGTCCCGCGGCCAAGGTGGACGAATTCATCCATGGCATGAAGGTGCTCAACGTGCAGCAGCTCGGTTCCACCAAGGCCGTCATGGTCTACGGGGATCTGGGCGAGGCATCTCAATCAGCCGCATTGAAGGCAGGACTTGAGATCGGGCCGATCTCGCTCCAGGACTTGTTTATCCATCTGACGGGGGAGGAGTATTCCGCATGAAAAAGACGTCATCGCCCGTAAGCAAAGTATCGACGGAAATGTTTATTCAACAAGGCAGCTGGGCTTTGGGTTTTCTAACGATTGTGCTGCTGATCTATATTGGAGCCGGCATCGGCAGCAGCATTGGCATCAATGTTCGGGAAGGAATATCAGATGAGGACTTCTTCTCCATCGCTTACCGCTCCACCAAAGGATTTATGCTTGTCATCGGCATCATTTCAGCTTACGGTTTTCTGAGCTATTATGTAAGACACGGCATTACGCGCCGGGATTTCTTTGGTGGTTCCGCTTTAGCGGCCGTCTATCTGTCCCTGGCATTTCCGGTTGCCGCGGCTCTGATCCAGTGGATTGTATCGCTGTTTGCATCACAAGATGCGGGAAGCACCCGACTGCTGCAGGAGTTCGACAACAGCTGGCTGCTGACGCTCGTTTCCTACGGTATCCAAATCTTCATCTATTATCTGATGGGGTGGATGATTGGATCCGGATTTTACCGGTTTGGCTGGATTCGCGGCTTGGGATGGATCGCCGTTGCCCTCGTGTTGATCGGCTTCATGGATGCATTGTGGCAGTTCGAGCTGGCTTCCATATGGGAACAGTGGTTGCCGGTCACGACAGACTTTTCCGTCACGCTGCCGGTTTCGCTCGCAGGCTCCCTGGCCGTCATCCTGATTGCAATGATTCTGATTCGGCTGATCACCCGAAGAGTTACGATCAAAATGTAACCAATACGCAAAATAAATGGCTGATCCAGGGTAGCACCTTCTACCCCGGAATCAGCCATTTTATGATATAACGCCACCGTATAGATTAAGCGGCACTGCTCTTCTTCTTATTATAAATGTCGAAGGCTACCGCCGCGAGGAGAACCAGGCCCTTAATGCCTTGCTGCCAGTCGATGCCGAGACCTACGAGCGACATCCCGTTATTGAGGACGCCCATGACGAGCCCCCCAATGATCGCGCCGAAGACCGTCCCGATCCCGCCGGTGGCCGAAGCGCCGCCGATGAAGCTCGCCGCGATGGCATCCAGCTCGAAGTTCGTACCGGCTCTCGGCGTCGCCGCGTTCAAGCGGGCGGCAAAAATCAAACCGGAGATGGCGGCCATGACGCCCATATTGACGAATACCCAGAACGTGACCTTCTTGGTTTTCACGCCGGACAGCGCCGCCGCTTTTTCGTTGCCGCCAAGCGCATAAATATGACGGCCCATCACGGTTTTGTTCATCACGAAGGAATAGATGATAATGAGCACCAGCAGCAGAATCAGAATGTTCGGCAGGCCGGCGTAACTAGCCAGCATGAACGTAAAGGCATTGATCACGGCCGCGATGAGCACCAGCTTCAGAAGGAACAAGCCGCTTGGCAGAACGTCGAAGTTGTATTTTTTGTGGGCCTTTCGTTCCCGCAGCTCATTGATCAGGAAAATAACCGTAAAGATGATGCCGGCCAGAATCGCGATAAGGTTGGTGCCGGTGTTGCCGAAGTCCGGAATGAAGCCGGAGCTTAGCTTCTGGAAGCCGCCCGGAAACGGCGCAATGGATTGGCCCTCCAGCACAATCATCGTCAGGCCGCGGAACAGGAGCATGCCGGCCAGGGTTACGATAAAGGCCGGTATCCTCACGTAAGCCACCCAGAATCCCTGCCATGCTCCGATCAGACCGCCGACGATCAAGGATACGATGACGGCAATGACCGGATGCAGCTGCATATCGACCATCATGATCGCAGCAACGGCGCCGACGAAGGCGGCTACCGAACCGACCGACAAATCAATATGACCCGTAATGATGACAAGCACCATGCCGATGGCCAGTACGAGAATATAGCTGTTCTGGAGAATCAGGTTCGTGATGTTGATCGGCTCCAGCAGCAGCCCTCCCGTAATGATTTGGAAAAAAATCATAATGACAACAAGGGCGATGATCATCCCGTATTGGCGGATGTTGTTTTTAAACATTTTTTTGAGCGTCTCCATGCTTAAGCCCCTCCATTCTTGGTCATGTATCTCATCAAGGTTTCCTGCGAAGCCTGCTCTCTGCCAACTTCTCCGGTCATCCGTCCCGCGCTCATGACATAAATCCGGTCGCAGATCCCTAAAATTTCAGGCAGCTCCGAGGAAATGACAAGCACCGCCTTCCCCTCATCCGCCAGCTGGTTGATGATCGCGTAGATTTCGTATTTGGCCCCGACGTCAATCCCCCGCGTCGGCTCATCCAGAATCAGGATGTCGGGCCCAGCATAGATCCATTTACTCAGCACAACCTTCTGTTGATTCCCCCCGCTGAGGTTCCCCGTCTTCTGGAGAATGTTCGGCGTTTTGATCTTGAGCTTCTTCCGCATGTCTTCCGCCACGAGAATTTCTTCCCGATCATCAATGACCATGTTCTTTGCCAGCTTGGACAGTCCGGTCAGCGAGATGTTGCGTTTGATATCGTCCATGAGGATCAGCCCGTATTCCTTCCGGTCCTCGGTCACGTAAGCAAATCCGTTTTCAATCGCCTCGTTGATGGATTGATTCCGGATTTCCTTGCCGTCTTTCCGAAGCGTACCCGTGATGTTCCGGCCGTAAGCCCTGCCGAAAATACTCATCGCAAGCTCGGTCCGGCCGGATCCCATCAGCCCGGCAATGCCCACGACCTCCCCCCGGCGGATATTCATGCTCACGTTGTCAATCACTTTTCGGCCTGCTTGCAGCTCGTGGTATACCGTCCAATCCTTAACCTCCAGGATGACCTCCCCGATCTTCGGGCTCCGCTCCGGATAGCGGTTCGTCAAATCCCGCCCGACCATGCCGCGGATGATCCGGTCCTCGTTCACCTCGCCGCCTCTCATATCCAGCGTTTCAATGGTCTGGCCGTCGCGCAGAATCGTAATGGAATCCGATACCTTCGACACCTCGTTCAATTTATGGGAGATCAGGATGCAGGAGATTCCCTGCTTCTTGAATTCCAGCATCAGCGCAAGCAAATTCTCGCTGTCGTCCTCGTTGAGCGCCGCCGTCGGCTCGTCCAGAATAAGCAGCTTCACCTTCTTGGATAAGGCCTTCGCAATTTCGACCAACTGCTGCTTGCCGACGCCGATGCTGCCCACCTGCGTATTCGGGTTCTCGCTGAGCCCCACCTTATCCAGCAGCTCTTTGGCCCCCGTCATCGTCTCATTCCAGTTCATGATGCCCTTCTCGGCGCGCTCGTTCCCCAAGTAGATGTTCTCGGCAATCGACAAATAAGGAATCAGCGCAAGCTCCTGATGGATGATGACGATGCCCAGGTCTTCGCTTTGCTTGATGTTTTTAAATTCACAGACGCTGCCTTTGAACAGAATATCTCCCTCATAGCTGCCGTAAGGATACACGCCGCTCAGCACTTTCATCAGCGTGGATTTGCCTGCTCCGTTCTCCCCGCACAGGGAGTGGATCTCGCCTTCGCGAACCTTCAGATTCACCTGGTCCAGCGCCTTTACCCCGGGAAACGCTTTCGTAATGTTCCGCATTTCAAGAATGTACTCTGACATCTGGCTTCACCTTCCTATCCTTTCGTGTTCGCATGCCTAAAGACTATTTCAATCCGATTTCTTCCTTGGAATAGTAGCCCGTCTCCACAACCTCTTTCTCCACGTTGGAAGCATCAACGGATACAGGGGGAAGCAAATAGGCAGGCACGACTTTGATGCCGTTGTCGTACGATTCCGTATCGTTCACCTCGGCCTCTTCTCCCTTCAGCACGCTCTCCGCCATCTTCACCGCCTGCTCGGCGAGCTGGCGCGTGTCCTTGAACACCGTCTGGGTTTGCTCACCGGCCACGATCGACTTAATGGAAGCAAGCTCCGCATCCTGACCCGTGATGATTGGCAGCGGCTTGCCGGCCGTCCCGTAGCCTACGCCCTTGAGCGAGGAGATGATGCCGATGCTGATCCCGTCGTAGGGCGACAGCACCGCGTCCAGATTCTCGCTGGAATAGTTGGCGCTGATCAGGTTATCCATCCGCGACTGCGCCAGGGCGCCGTCCCAGCGCAGGGTTGCAATCTGGGCCATCGTGGTCTGTTTGCTCCGAACGACAAGCTTGCCCGAATCCATGTAAGGCTTGAGCACGGACATCGCGCCGTCATAGAAGAAGTAAGCATTGTTATCGTCCGGCGATCCGCCGAACAGCTCGATATTGAACGGCCCCTTCCCTTCCTTCAGGCCAAGCTTCTCTTCAATATAGGAGGCTTGCTGAACGCCGACCTGGAAATTGTCGAAGGTGGCATAATAACTCAAATGCTCGGTGTTGCGGATCAACCGGTCGTAGGCGATGACCTTGATTCCCTGATCATGGGCCTTCTTGATCACGTCGGTCAGCGTATTGCCGTCGATCGAAGCGATGACGATCACGTCGACCCCTTTCGTAATCATGTTCTCGATTTGGGAAATCTGGTTTTCAATCACGTCCTCGGCGAATTGAAGGTCGGTTTTATACCCTTTTTCCTGAAACAGCCGCTCCATGTTCTTCCCGTCAGCCACCCAGCGTTCGGATGATTTGGTGGGCATCGCAAGGCCGACGTAACCCTTCTCAGCATCGCCGGTTTGGCTTTCGGCGAGGTTGCAGGCCGTCAGGGCCAAGAGCAGCACCGCGATCAGCAATCCTGGCAATCCTCTCTTCATCGGTAGTTCCCCTTTCCGAAAAATGAAATCGAGAGCGCTTACAACCGAAGGTTCGAAAAGCCTCTCTGTACTAAAAAGGATACCTCCGTTCGGGTGGAGGGGTCTTTCCACGAAAACAACCTTTTTTATAATTTTCATACTTTTGTTGTTCGGCATTCTTGCGAGATGTGCACAATATGCTCCATGGGAACCGGCCCGAATGACTTTATCGTCGTCAAAAAGAGCCCCCGGTTTGTTGTTTGCCAACGAACCGGAGGCTCTCTCCATGCTGCGTATATCCGCACGCAACCAGATGTTCTCTTTCCATGCGTCCATGGAATTAAAAAGGCCGGCGGGCACTAACGCCCGCCGACCATACTGCGATCACATGCCCGATTGCAGCATTCTTGCCAGGATGGCCGCCGTTTCCGCGCGCGTAGCCGCCCGCTCCGGCGCCAGCATGTTCGCTTGGTCGCCCGTCAACAGTCCTGCCTGCGAAAGCCGGTTGACTGCCCCGCGAGCCCATGCTGCAAGCTTGACATCGTCGGCATATTGCAGCGGCGCTCCCTCGGCCTCCTTGCCAAGTCCGGTCGCTTCCATCGCCCTTGCGATCATGACGATCATTTCCTGACGGGTCACGGCCGCATCCGGACGGAAGCTGCCGTCCGCATACCCTTGGATCAATTCCGCCTTATAGGCGGCTTTAACGTCGGCTGCAAACCATCGGCCCGCCACGTCGTTGAACGAAGCAGGAACCGCGGCCGCTCCGCTCGGATGGATCCCCAGCATCCTGACCAGCATGGCGGCAAGCTCCGCCCGCGTGATGGAGCGGCCGGGCTCAAAACGGCCGCCCTCCGTCCCCTGCACGATGAGTTTGTTCGCGAGCAGTTCGGCGTCGGCTTTAGCCCAATGCCCGCTCATGTCGGTGAATGCGCGGCGCCTCTCCAGAACGGTATAGGTTCCCGATGCCTTCAAAGTGAGAAGGGCATTCTCGGCCGAAGCGAAACGGGCCGGAACGTGTTTCCATTGTCCGGCGGCTTCATCGAGGTAAGCTGCCGTCAAATACCGGCCGTCGGCCAAAATTCGCTCTGAAGGCGCGAAGGTTGCGGATAATCGGCCATCTGCCAGCGGCTGCGCCGTTCCGTCCGGCTTCCACGCGTTCAGCGACACGGAGAACGGCTTAAGCCGCATACTCGCTCCCGTTTTTCGCGAGAGCTCCACGAGTCTCGTCTCCGTCTCGTCATCGGCCGTTCTGATCGTGAGCCCGATGAAAGCCGCAGATAAATCCGATGGCAGCTCGCCAAGTTCAGCCAGTGAGAAGACTAATACGCCCTGCGGCGTGCGCCACTCCAACACCGCGCCGCTGACAAGCTCCTGCAGCCGCTCCACGACGGCAGGCTTCATGAGCAGCGACCATTCCTTCGTTCCGCCCCTCGTTTCAATCACGATGCGGCCTGAACTCAGTTGTTCGTGCTCGAGCGTGATCGTCCGGCCGGATTCCCCGTCGAGCACCAGATCGACGGTGAGACCGCGATCTTCCCCTGCGGGCGGTTTCACCCCGCCGGCATTGCCCGGCAGGCCGACGGCGTTGCCCGGGCTTCCGCCGGAACCAGGATCACCGCCTGAGTGAGCCGGCGGCAAAACGGCAACCTCGGCCGTGGTGCTTAAACCTTCGTAGGTCACGGTCATGGACGATTTCCCTGACCGGATGCCGTGCAGCCGGCCCGCTGCATTCAGGGATGCATAGCCTCTGTCTGCAAGACGGTATGCAGCTTCCGCGGTCACATCGGAGGACGTGCCGTCCGAGTAATGTGCAGTTACCCGGAGCTGGCGATATTCGCCCTCCCTCACTTCATACCGGGAAGCATCCAGGGTCAATCCGGTCGGCACGGCATAAACCGTGACGGGGGCGGCGGCTGTCAGCCTTCCGGCATCAGCCTCATAAACGGCCTGCATGACGGTACGCCCGGTACGAAGACCTGTGACATACCAGGAACCGTCCTCGGCCCGCGCCACCCGAATCAGCCCATCATCATATTGAAAGCGGGCATCTGCGGTTACGTCCGAGGTAGCATCCCCGTAAGTCACCTCGACGACCGTGCGCACCGATTCGCCGATTTGAAGTCGGTACGAGGGCGGCGTAAACCATATGCCGTCGGCAAAGGTCACCTGCACGCCATCCCGAATCGGCTCGCCGCCGATCCAGGCGCGAATGTCGGCCACTCCCGGCTCGGTTGAACGGACTTCCGCCGTATACACGCCGTTCTCGCGGTACGTGGCTTCCGTCACGGTGCCAAGCGTTGTTTCAAGCCGGATATCGGCCCCGCTCCCCGTGTTGTTGCCAAAGGCATCCCTCACCGAGATGGTAATCGTCGAGGCAGCAGAGCCGTTAGCCGGGATTGCCCCGCTGTCGGCGGACAGCTCCGATGCAGCGGCCGAAGCGGGACCCGGCAGAAATTCGACCTCCGCCGTGTCTGCGAGCTCGCTATCGTCCACGGATGCCGTAATGACGGCAATGCCGGCCTCGGTTGAGATCAGCGATGCCGTGTACCGCCCCTCGGCCTCGTATACGGCCGCGGAAACGGTGCCGATCGAGGAATGAATCCGAATGTCCGCGGGCCCGCCGTCATCCGGAACCGTATTGCCCGCGGCGTCCTTCAGCTGCACCGTAATCCGCGCGGATTGCTTGCCGTCGGCCGTCAGCCCGGTCCGGTCCGCATCCACCGTCGAGCGAAGCGCCGAAGGCTCGCCCGGCTCGAAGGATACCGTCACTGCCGAGGCGATCCGAATGCCGTCCAAGGTTCCGGCAATGACGGCTGTTCCGGCCCTATTCGATGAAACGCCGGCCGTGTAACGGCCATCCGCTTCGTACTTCGGCTCCGTCAGCAGGCCAAGCGTCGACGCCAGCTTAAGCTGGAGCGATCCGGCATCGGAGCGGAGCTCGTTTCCGTAAGCGTCCTTCAGCTGTACCGTCACGATTGAACGGCTTAGCCCGTCAGCGGTGACGACTGCCCGGTCGGCTGACAATATCGTTTGGTCCGCCGAAGCCGGGCCAGGCATGAACTGCACCGACGCCGTGTGCGCCAGCGGCAAATCGTTGATACTTCCCGTGATGACGGCCTCGCCTGCCGCCGTGCCGGCCGTCAATATGGACGTGTACGTACCGTCATGATGATCCGTCATCAATCCCAGCGTTCCGGCCGTCGTCTCCAGCAGGACCTTGTCGCCTCCTGCGGTCAACGCATTGCCGAAGGCATCCTTCAGCCGAATCGTGACAACCGTTGACGTGCTGCCGCCCACGGTGATTGCTTTGCTGTCCGTCTCGATGATCGATTCGGCCGCGGATGCCGCCCCGGCGAGAAGATCCACCGATACGGGGTGCTCCAACGGCACGCCGTTTACGGCACCCGATACGACGGCTGAACCGGAAACCGTACCGGCCGTCAGCATGGCTGAATACGTGCCGTCGCCATGGTCTTGAACGCTGCCCAACGTTCCGGCCGTCGTGGTTAACACGACCGTATCACCGCCCGTCTTCAATTCGTTGCCGAAGGCATCCTTCAGCTGCAGCGTCACGGTTGTTGTGCTGGCGCCGTCAGCCGGCATCGCCGGGGATGCTGCCGTCAGCAGCGATTCGCGCGCCGAAGCCGCTCCGGGCTCAAAATCAGCGGACGCGGTCTGCAATAGCTTCGCACCGTTCACCGTCGCGGTGATCGTTGCCGGACCGGCAACCGTCGGTGCCGTAAGCACGGCCGAGTATGTGCCGTCCCCATGATCCGTTACCGCTCCGATCGAGCCGGCGGTCGCGCTCAGGCTCACCCTGTCGCCGCCGGACGTCAGGTTGTTGCCGTGGACGTCCTTCAGCTGCACGGTCAGCGCCGTTGCGCTTGACCCGTCAGCCGGGAGCGCGGACGCCCCCGCTGTGAGGAGCGATGTTGCCGGGGAAGCGGCGCCCGGAACATACGCGATGTCCGCCGTCTGCGTGACGGTCTTGCCGTTCAGCTCGGCCCGGACGACGGCCTTGCCGGCAAGTGCCGAGCCGTTGACAAAACCCGACACCGTTGCGGTTCCGGCGGTCGTGGGCGCCGTCCAGGTCGCGCTGTACGTCCCGTCGCCGTGATCCGTTACCGCACTCAGGCTGCCTGCCGTAGCCGACAAGGTTACGGTACCGCCCGAAGCAGTCAAACGATTGCCATGCGTATCCTTCAGCTCCACGGTAACCCTGGTCGTGCCGGTTCCGTTAGCCGGTACGCTTGCGTTCGCGGCGCTGATCGTGGATGCCGACAGAGACACGGGGCCGGGCACGATGCTTACGTTCGTCGTTTGTGCAAGCCTCACGCCATTAACCGATGCCGATACGACCGACATGCCCGTTGCCGTCGGCGCCGTCAGCGTCGCGGTATACGTTCCGTTGCCTTGATCCGCGACGGAACCGATGGAGCCGAGGCTGGCCTGCATCGTCACGGCATCGCCGCCTGTCACGAGATCATTGCCTCGCGCATCCTTCAATTTTACGGTTAACGTCGTGGTCCCCGATCCGGCCTGGAGACTGCCTGAAGCAGAGTCAAGGCTGGACTTGTCTGCGGAGGCGGCCCCCGGGACGAACGAGACCACGGCCGTTTGTTTGATCAAAGAACCGTTCAAACTGGCCGATACTTCAGCGGTTCCGGTCATAGAGGCCGAGGTCAGCGTCGCGGTATAGGTGCCGTTGCCTTTGTCGGACACGGCCCCGATGGTGCCGCCGCTTGTGCTCATGGACACGGTACCTGCTGAAGCCGTCAACGCGTTGCCGTAGGCATCCCGGAGCCGTACCGTCAGCATCGTTTTACTGCTGCCGTCCGCAACGATCGAGACGGGAGCCGCTGACAGTTCCGAGGTTTGCGTGGACGCTCCCGCGGGAAGAATCTGAATCGCGGCCTTCTGCTGCATCGTCGCCCCGTTCACCGCGGCACTGACGGTCCCGCTGCCGGCGGCCGTGCCTGCCGTCAGCACAGCCGTATAGGTCCCGTCCCCATGGTCGGTTACCCTCCCGGCCGTGCCGTGCGAGGACTGGATCGTTACCGCGTCGCCTCCGGACACCAGCGGATTGCCGTGCGCATCCTTTAAGCGGACGGTCACCGCCGTGCTTCCGCTTCCGGCCGTGAGCGTGTTCTGCCCCAGGCTGATCGTGGATGCCGAAGCCGATGCGGCTCCCGGGACGAACGTGACCGCTGCCTTCTGCGCGATCGGCGTTCCGCCCAGCTCCGCCGTTACGGTTGCCGTACCGACGGAAACGGGCGCTTTCAGCTGTGCCGTGTACGTCCCGTTCTTCCGGTCCGTCACGCCGGACAGCGTACCGGCGGTCGTCTTCATTTGCACGGCACCGCCGCTCGTCGTCAACGGATTTCCTTTGCTATCCTTCAGCTGCACCGTCACGGTGGAGATACTGCTGCCGTCCGCCGGAATCGATGCCGGGCTCGCGGTGACCGTTGAAGTGACGGTCGAAGCGCCAAGCGGATTGAACTTCACCGTGCCGCTGGCGCTCATGGGATAACCGTTAATGATGCCCGTAATCGTTGCGGTTCCGGTCGTCTTGGACGACGTCAGTTCAGCCGTATACGTCCCGTCCCCGTGACCGGTGACCGGACCGAGCGTGCCCGCTGTCGTGTTAAGCTGAACGGTCCCTTCGCTCCTGCCGATGTTATAGTTGCTTCCTTCCTTGAGCGTTACGGTGACCGTCGTCTTGCTGGTCCCGTCCGCGTCGATGGAAGCGGGACTGGCGCTGATTTGCGTCCGGGCCGGATATACTTGCAGCGCAGACGTGTAATATACCAAAGGGCTGGCATCCGATATGCCCAGTTCTCCCCTGCTGGTCCAGCCTGCGCCCCATACGGTACCGTCCGCTTTAATCGCAAGGGCATGATTGTCGCCGGCAGCGAATAGATCTGCGTCGCCGAGCAGCTTTGTCGCGACTTGGAGGTTCCGGTTCTGCATGCCCCACCACCACAGGGTTCCGTCGCTTTTCAGAGCCATGCTCATGCGGCCGCCGCCGGATATCCGGACTACATTCGTAAGCGGCAAGGAACCTGCCTGCTGAACCTGAATCGCCGTGTTGGAAGAGGTCAGTCCCGGGTTGCCCAGGTTAAAATTCTCATTGTATCCCCAAGCCCAGACGGTTCCGTCTCCCTTCAGAGCCATGCCGCCCAATCGATTGCCTTGGATATCGTCAATGCCGGTTAAAGGCTGTCCGGCAGAATCGATCACCTGTACCGGATAGTCGGAGTCGGCCGTTGATCCGTTGCCCAGCGCTCCGAAGCCTCCGTAGCCCCAGGCCCATACCGTTCCGTCGTTCAGCAGCGCAACGGAATGATATTCGCCCGCCCCTATGGCCTTCACGTCGTTGAGATAAGATCCGCTTGACGCCTTGATGCGTACGGCCCGGGGATTGATGACGTCATAATAATCGGTAAGCGTGCCGCTCGAATTGGATCCCCACCCCCAAGCCGATCCGTCTTCCTTGATGGCCAGAACATGGTTGTAAGCCGCGGCGATGCTGCGTACATTCGTTAGCGGCCCGCCGCCGGACTCCGTTACCTGCACGGCACGATGCTGATTATCCGATGCACCGTTGCCGAGCGTCCCATAGACTCCCCTGCCCCAGGCCCATACGGTGCCGTCATTCAGCAGCGCGACCGAGAAATAGCCTCCGCCCGTCACGAACTTCGCGTTTCCCAGCGGCGTACCGTCGAATTTGGTCACCGGTACGGGTCGGAATGCATTATCCGTTGTGCCGTTGCCCAGTGCTCCCGCACTGTTGTCCCCCATCGTCCAAACCGTGCCGTCTCCGGCAATCAGCAAGGAATGAAGGTATCCCGCTCCGATTCCTTTGATGCCGGCGGGGGCCGCGGATGCGGCATGCGCCGGCTGCGGCAGATTCGGCATGATCATCAGGAATGCGAGCAGAAGCATCGCGATTTTTTTCAATCTGCGCAATGGAATCCCCCCTTCTTGAAATAAATAGTAAGTAAATAGCAAGGAATAGAGACTCTGGTGCATGTTGTCCATGATTCCACGGTCCTGACCGCCATTCTAGCAAAAAAGGATGTCAATAATAATTAACAAACGTTAACGATTCGACAAAAAATTTATCTCGAATGAGTCCCCCTCGGATTGCAAGAAAAAAAGCGGGGATTGCCATGGAACGCAATCACCGCTTCTAACGCTTCTTATCGCTACCTACCGTGGGCTCCGCTCTTCGTTTCGTCTATTCTTCCAGAACCGCCGCCCCTTTGCGGTACCGGTTCGGCGACACCCCCATCACCTTCTTAAAGGCCGTGCTGAAATAATGCTGGCTGTCATACCCCACCCGCTCCGCGATGTCCAGGATGCTCAGCTCGGTGGCGTTGAGCAGCTGGATCGCTTTCTGAATCCTCGTCTGGGTCATGAGCGTGATAAAGGACGTGCCCAGCTCTTTCTTTAGCGTCCGGCTCAGATAGACCGGCGATACCTGCAGGGCCTGGGCGAAAGATTCCAGCGTCAGCTCCCGAACGGCATACTGTTCCTGGATGAGCTGACGGGCACGCCGTACCAGCGGAGACAGCTGCGCCTCCTTGAATACCCCTTCCCGGCAAGCCTCGTAGGCGGCCGCAACCGCGCCGTCCGCCCCTTCAGAAACCGGCTCCAGATGTATGTTCACGGCCAGCTTCAAGTACTTCTGGATCAACTGCTCGGCATCGGCCGCAATCTCCGTATCCGCTTCTCCCCAGCAGCAAATGCCGATCCAGCCGGTATGGTCCCGGAACAAAACGCAGGGTGCGGGATGAAACAGCTCGGCGATTATATTTTCCATCGCGAACAGATACAGCTGGCGGTCGCTTTCCTTCATCAACGGCTGCGGAGCCGTCATCTCCGGCCATCTGGCGATGCCGATCCGGGTGGGACGGCAAGGCGGCAGTCCCAGGAACTCCAGCTGCTCGATCGCCTCCTCCTCATCCAGCAGGCCATGCATCCATTCGAGGCAGAACCGTTCCCGAAGCAGCGGAATGTTCTTCTCGATTTGCTCCGACGCCTTCTTCAGGTAGCTTTCCTGGATTTGATGGTCGTTCAGCTCATCCCGAACGCTGCTGAGCACCTGGATCAGATGCTCAGCATTCACCGGCTTCAAAATATAATCCTTTACCCCGAGCCGGATCGCTTCCTGCGCATAAGCAAATTCGTCATGGCCGGTAATAATGACGAACCGGCATGCGGGGCGTTCTTCCTTCATTCGCTTCATGAGCCCGATGCCGTCCAGGAACGGCATATTCATATCGACCAGCATAATGTCAATCGGCTGGCTGAGCGCAAGCTCCAGCGCTTCCTCGCCATCCTCCGCTTCGGCAGCCACTTCCATGCCGAGTGCCCCCCAGTCGACCGCATCCCGAATCCCTTCGCGGATAATCGGCTCATCGTCGGCAATCAAGACTTGATACGCTTTCTTCATCGTGAGTCTCTCCCATCATGATCGGAGGACGAAGGAACGGCATGCAGCA
This sequence comes from Priestia sp. BR_2, assembly GCF_041954005.1. Lineage (NCBI taxonomy): Bacteria > Bacillati > Bacillota > Bacilli > Caryophanales > Bacillaceae > Priestia > Priestia sp. BR_2. The sequence continues at coordinate 56,962 of NZ_JAVFHM010000351.1, forward strand.
GCGGATGCGTAATCCGTACCGTGGTTCCCTCGTTCTCTATACTGTCAATCATAATTCCGTACGTCTCCCCGAACGTTAACTTGATACGGGCCTGCACATTCAGCATACCGTAGCTTCGGCTTGCACCCGGCCCTTCTTCGGGAGGCGCCTCCATGGCCGTTACCGGATCGGCAAGCTGCCTGCGAAGCGCCTCCAGCCGCTCCGCAGGCATACCTGCCCCGTCATCACGTACGGCAAGCACCAGCGCATTATCCTCAACTTGTGCTTGGATCCAGATTCGCCCCGGGCCTCTCCGGGCCTTAATGCCGTGGTATATCGCGTTCTCCACCATCGGCTGGAGGATAAGTTTCAGGACGTGCAATCTCTCGGCTTCAGGGGATAGCTCCATCTCAACCTGCAGCCGGTCGCGGTAACGCGTCTTCTGGATCTGCAGGTAACTGCTGATATGCGTCCATTCGTCGGACATGGGAATGATATCATCGCCTTTGCTGAGCCCGATCCGAAACAGCCGCGACAAGGATTCTACCAGATCCGATACGTCATCCGCCCCTTTCTTGCGGGCCATCCAATGGATCGTATCCAGCGTGTTGTACAGAAAATGCGGCTTAATATGCGCCTGCAGGCTGCGCAGCTCCGCTTCGCGCTTCTGCCTCTCCCGCAGCTCGCTCAGCTTCATCAGCTTGCGGATCTGCAGGAGCATGCGGTTAAAGCTGCGGCCGAGCATGCCCACCTCATCCTGCCGGTTTCCCCAGTAGCGGATCGTCAAATCCCCGGATTCGGCTTTTTGCATGAAGGACATAAGCTGCCAGATCGGCCTGGATATGGACTGCGAAAGCGTGTAGGACGCCGTAACCCCGAACAAGCACACTATAAACAAGAAACAGATCATATAAAAACGAATCTCCCGCACTTCATACACCGATTCGCTGGTTGGAAATACGCCGATCGTCCGCCAGCCGGTAAAGGAGGACGTGCCGTATATCAGTTGCAGCCGTTCCCCGTTCACCTCGCGGATCAAAGCGCCGCTCTCCTCTTCCGGAAACCACGATGGCGGAATGGACGGGATGATGGAATCCTCCGGGGTATAAATGCTCGAGCCGCCGGCCTCTGCCACCATCAAATATCCGCTTTTCCCGAGCGTGACATCCCGGACCGCCCTGGCAACCGCCCGCAGCTTCAAGTCGATCAATACCGCACCGGTCACTTCCCTCGTATCCGGATCCACAAACGAGCGTACGACCGACACCAGCTCCTCGTTGGCGTAATGAACGTGGGTGGTGACGTTACGGTCTGCCGGATGGCCGAGCACGGTAAAAATCCCTTCGTTTAAAACGGCCTCGCGGTACCATTCTTCCTCCGTCAAATTCGCCGGACTGCGCGCATACATTTCGTTACTGATATAGGCTCCTTCGCGATTGACCAGAAGAATGGAGGCGATTTCCGGATACAGCGTCGTGAAGCCTTGAAGGTATCGCTTAATCTCGTAATTTTCCTCATTATCCTGCTTGACCGGGGACGTTTGCGGGCGATAGGTTCCCGAAGGAACATCGGCTCCTGCCGCCGGCTTATCCCCCTGAATGTCCCCTTGCAGAAACCGTTCCGTGCGAGGGTCGAAGCCGATCAAATACGTAATGTTCTGCAAATTCTCCATATCATTGTCCAGGGTCTGGTTGACCTTTCCGATCAGTTGAATGGTATTCGAGGTTACCTGCTGGTCCACAATGCGGTTTACCGTCCAATTGACAAGAACGCCAAGGGCGATTGAAGGCAGGATCCCAACCATGAGGAACAGGATGACCAGCTTGTATCTCAGCGGCAAATCCCCGAACCGCAGCCAACGGGAAATGCCTTTGCGCCAGGATTCCACTCTGTTATTTCGCATAATAATCATTCACATTCTCTCGGGTCACAATCGAGATTCCGGTGTCCACCCTCACGGGAAGCGGCGACACGTCATTCCCGAGCGTCGGGGCCGGTACGGTAAGTCCGTGATGCAGGTGAAATAAATACTGCAAGGACCAGTAGCCCATATTCCAAGTACCCTGGGCGATCGTAGCCGCAATGGTTCCGTCGGAAATCCGGTCCAGCGTCCCCTTGTTCGTATCGAATCCAATGATGGTCACCCGGCCCGCCTTACCCGCGCCGATAACGGCATCCGCCGCGCCCATTCCGCCGCTGGCCTCCGTCACGAAGATCCCTTTGAGATCCGGGTGCTTGCCCAGCATGTCCGCCGCAGCCTCTTTGGCAACGAGGGTATCCCCTTTTCCTTCCCTGATCTCCACCACGGACATGGAAGGATATCTCTGCGCCAACGTGTCCCGGAAGCCCTCCGAGCGGTCGTCATGGTTCTGCTGCCCGGGCTGGGTCACAATTCCGATTTCGCCTTCCCTGCCGAGAAGCTGCGCCATCTTGTCCGCGGCCGCAACCCCTGCATTGTAATTGTTGGTTGCAAGAAAAGAATACGCTTTGCTGTCAGGTGCATCCGCATCGAACAGGACGACCGGAATCCCGGCATCCACGGCCTTATTGATCGTGGACGTCAGCGCCTTCGAATCGATGGCCGACAAGGCGATGCCGGCCGGACGCTTCGCGATGACCTGCTCCAGGACGGTAATCTGTTCCTCCACGTCATATTGCGTGGACCCGCGATAATCGACGGTTACGCCGAGCGCGTCCCCTCCATCCTCGAAGCCCTTCAATATATTTTTCCAATATTCCATCCCCGATTGAAATGTGACCATGACGTAATTCTCGCCCATGCCGCCGTGCAGCCCGCCTTCCTCCCAGGCCGAGGAGCGCTTGTCTTCCAGCCTGTACATGAACACATAGGTGAGAAAAGCCAATATAAGAGCGCCGTAAACCAGCATCATCTTCTTCATGAATGAGTCCCCCGATTCTTGATCCTTCGTGTGCCATCCACCAGTTGCAACCGGTTACATATCGTATAATGAATATACTGCAATTCTCTGAAAAAGATCAAACGTTTGCTAGAATTTGGCAGCGTTCAGCAGCAAAAAACAGGCTGTTCCAGGTTCCCCTTAACCATGTTCACAGCCTGTTTCTATGATTTCAAGCATCTGCATTTCGTTCCTGCATGAACGAGGCTTGGGTTGCCCGTACTGCTCACTTAGCCGGATAGATGCTAATGCCGTGCATAAATAAACTCACCACGTGACGCGCAAGATCCTCAGGAGTCCGCTTGCCTGTCAGCAGCTGCTGGGAGGTCAGCCTTTCGATGGCGCCGACCAGGCACTCCGCAACGATGTGCATGTCGGAATCACGGTCAAAGTACCCGTCCTGCTGCTCTCCCTTCAGATTTTGCTCGATCATGGCTGCCATTTCAGCCTTTGCGATGACGGAATCATCCCCGATGAAAAAACCGATTTGCGTCAAATCCGGGTCCTTGCCAAGAAACGTGAACAACCCCGTAAGCACGCCAAGCAAACGCCCGGTCACATGAGCCTCATCGATTCCGCTCTCCAACCGGCTTCCCTCGATCAGGCCTTTAAGCTCCGAACGAAATTTCTCCATCAGCTCCCTGAAAATCGCCTCTTTGCTCTCAAAATACAAATAGAATGACGGCTGCGTCAATCCTGCCCGGGAAACGATGGTGCTGATCTTGGTCTGATGGTATCCTGACTTCGCAAATTCATTGGCGGCAACAATCAGTAGTCTTGCCCGGCTTTCTTGTCCGTTCGCACCCTTCTTCCGCAAAGCTATCCAACCTCCGAATCTACCCATGATGTATGTATGCTAGTTACCCTTCATTATACTCTATATCGGAAAGTTGCTGCTACACATAAAGTGTCCCGCCTGAACCGAAGACTTTACATCGCCCCCGGAACGTTATAACGTAAAAGGGATGAGATGCTTAACGTTTCAGCCAAAAAGGAGATTACTCACATGCAGGAACATACCCAATCCAACTCGGTAGATACAATCGAGTCATATAGCTCGGCCCCGCATTCCTCCAAGCACGTGCTTATCGTCACGGCGGTTGATGCCGAAAAAGATGCCGTGTTGCGCGGACTAAACAATGCGTCCGGATTCGAGGTTATCGCGGGAGGAGTCGGTCCGGCGGCAACGGCGGCCGCGACTGCCCGCCGGTTGATGCAAGCCTCCTACGATTTCGTTGTCAGCGCAGGCATCGCCGGAGGTTTTGCTGGTCAAGCTGAGGTTGGCTCCATCGTCATTGCGGACCTCATCCTTGCGGCGGATCTCGGATCCGAAACCGAAGACGGCTTCAGCAGCGTTCAGGAGCTCGGCTTCGGAACGGATCGGATTCCGGTCGATGCTGCGGCGGCCGGCAAGCTCGTCGAGGCCTTGGAGGATGCCGGCGCCGCCGTGACCCATGGCCCCGTGCTGACCGTATCCACCACGACGGGAACGGCGGCGACGGCCGCCAGCCTTCTCCGCCGGGTGCCGAACGCCTGCGCCGAAGCGATGGAAGGTTTCGGCGTAGCCACCGCTGCCGCTGCAGCCGGGGTACCCGTGCTTGAGATCCGTACCATATCCAATCAGGTCGGTCCGCGGGACCGCGGCGCATGGAAGATCAAGGAGGCGCTGCAGGCGCTTGAGACAGCAAGTTCATTACTACCGGAGGTGCTACGATGAAAATCGCTTTTTCCCCTTGCCCCAACGACACATTTGTATTTCACGCCTGGGTTCACGGTCTTATTCCCGGTGCTCCCGAGCTTGATGTATCCTATGCGGATATCGATATCACCAATCATTGGGCGGCCGAGGATCGGGAACATGACATCTTGAAAATATCCTATGCCGCACTGCCCTGGGTGCTGGATGAATACGCCCTGCTGCCCTGCGGGGGAGCGCTCGGCCGCGGTTGCGGGCCTCTCGTTCTGACGGCGGACAAGCTGACCGACGGAAAGACCCCGGACAGTCCGGCAGCGCTGTCCGGCCGGCGAGTAGCCGTTCCGAGCGAGCGCTCCACGGCTTATCTGTTGTTTCGCCTGTGGGCCGCCCAAAACGTACCCGGGGGACTCGGCGAAATCGTGGTGATGCCGTTTGACCAGATCATGCCGGCTGTTCGCGACGGTGCCATCGATGCCGGGCTGGTCATTCACGAAGCGCGATTCACGTACCCGTCCTACGGATTGAAGCTGATGACCGATCTCGGCAGCTGGTGGGAATCCGATACGAATCTGCCGATCCCGCTGGGAGCGATCGTGGCCCGCAGGTCGCTGGATCTGGCCAGCATCTCGAACTGGATCCGCTCCTCGGTCGAATACGCCTGGGAACATCCCGGGGAATCCCGGGATTATGTCCTCCGGCACGCACAGGAAATGGACCCGGACGTCGCCGATGCCCACATTGACTTATATGTCAATCCATTTACCGCAGAGCTGGGCGAAGACGGCTATGCAGCAATTTCCGCCCTGCTGAACCGCGCAGCCGATGAAGGGCTCGTGCCGCGGATCGATCCCGCGCTGCTGAAACGTCCGGAATAGCCGGAAGATAACCATCTAACGACATCTTCTCTTGAAAGACCGACTGCATGGCAGCGGAAGTCTTTCCAGCGAGAGTAGGAGGGGCTCCCTCCGAAGTCAATACTATATTTCTCTAAAAATAGAGGAACGCCCCTGAGCCCGGTCAACCGTGTCCGGCTTCTCTTTTGGCGTTCCTCTTTTTCCTGCCTGCGAATCGTTTCATCCGAACTTTCCAAGTCAGAACTCGTTCCTCGATATCCAATCATGCAGCTGCCTGTAAATTCCGATAATTTCATCCATGGGCATCCTCACCAGCCCGCTGGACGATGGAGCTACAAACTCATGGACGCCGTCTACGACGGAGTCCGGCTGGATTCCCCAGTCCGCCTTGGCCTTGCCGCTGTATTCGGTATACACGCCCTTGCCGACAAAACAGGCAACCTCCGGTCTGTATTCCTCCAGCTTCTTCCGCAGCGTCTCTCTTCCGAGCCTATACTCTTCGCGGGTAATGTCTTCCGCGCCCCGGGTGGGCCTGGCTACAATATTGGTGAATCCATAACCCAGTTTAAGCAATTCCCCGTCCTCTGCGGCTTCATATAAACGTGGAGTCAAACCGGACTTATGCAGGATCCTCCAAAAATTGTTGCGCGGGTTTGCATAATGGTGCCCCACTTCGCCCGATCGCAGACTCGGGTTAAAGCCGATAAATACAAGGGTTAATCCATAATCCAGATGATCGCTGACTTCGTCCAAGCTTGATTCCTCCTCATCATCTAATCTGGGTTCCCTTAAGTTTAATGAGAGCTCGATGCGGCGGCGCTGTTGTTGCGTTTGCGTATTTGGTGAATGCCCATCACGACGGCAACGAGCTCCCAGTCATCGAGAACATCGCTCTCATTCTGCAGCTGATAGGCTCCGGCTTGGAGCCAGCCGCTAATGCGGGAAAATTGCGCGATGATCCTTCCGGTCTCATCCGTTATTTCATATTCATTGGAAAAGGCAGGCGAAGTGATCTCATACACGCCACGCGCCCCCGCATCGTATTCGAATTTTTTCGTAAAGAAACTCATCCGCATGCGCAGCAGACCCAGTTCTTCCCCATTGCCGCCCGTGATATTCCATTTGTTCGAGAAGAATCGGAACGAGCCGCTGCATACGGTCTCTCCCCCGGCGTTATACACGTCCAGCGAGGAGCCGAAAGCGCTCTTCAAGTCCAAGCTTCCTATTACACGGCCTTCCCTATCCATAATATCTGTTATCCCCGAGCTAAAAAAGTTATCCTTAAAATACAAATGCATGCCCCTGCTCCCCTTCCTCGATTTCCTGCATCCCTGTTATTCATACAACGATTTGCAGGTTAAATTGTTTCAAATTTTTGCGGGAAATTCGGGAACCGATCCATGTTTCGATTGTCTAATATTCGAGGTGATGCTATTGGAGACCCTTAAATCTATGGTAGCCGTGAATGATCCAAGCACGCTGCTGAGCGGCTGGATGGAGTCCTTCGGCCAGGACGTGTGGAACTATGCGTTCTTCTTAACGAAACGCAAAGATGCGGCGGACGATATCAGTCAGGACGTGTTCCTTAGGGCTTATAAGCACTGGAATGATTTTGAGGGCCGAAGCTCGGTCAGAACGTGGCTGTTAACCATCACCCGCAATCTTTCCCTGAACTATCTCAAATCCTCCTTCATGACAAGGGTGTCTTTAACCGGCTGGATCACCTCCAAGCAGACCGAGCCTTCCGCGGAAAAAGAGTTCATGGATGCTGCGGCCGTCTCGCAGATCTGGAAATGCGTGATGGAGCTGCCGCCCAAATACCGGGAAGTGCTGATCCTGGAATTCCACTATCAGCTGCCGCGAAAAGAAATGGCCCAGCTGCTCGGCCTATCCGAAGGAACGATCAAGTCCAGACTGCACCGGGCGCGCGCCCGGATGGAAACGATGTTGAAAGGAGCGGATATCCCATGAAAACCGAACAAGAGCCGCAGCCGGATTGGATGCAGGAGCTTGCTTCCCCTCCGTTCAACGAGCCGATGTTCACCGCGAAGATGAAATCCGATGTATCGCAGAGCGCCGCAAACGGCGTCATAAGCCGTAAACGACGAAGAGCTCCAGCGCGTCTTATCAGCATGACCGCGGGCGTATTGGCGCTGCTTCTCATAGCGGCGGTATGGGGATGGCGCGAGTCCCCTGCGCTTCAACGGATGATCCCCATCCAGGGCTGGGGATACGCTGCCAAGTGGACTCCCCGAAGCGTATACACGGTGGATGGCGTGGATAAACTTCAGGTTTTTCCGGGCGGGGAAGCTGCCGCGGGCTCTCCGGCCGGAGCCTGGTGGAATTTATTAACCCCGATCCAAGAGCTTGAAGGGAAAACGATCAGCATATCCGCCGTTCACCGAGATACGGGAACTATCATCGAGGAGCTTGCCGAGACCAAGATTACCTCCGATATGGCTTACAATGAATTAACGCGAGTTTCTTCCCGCTTCGCTCTGCCGCTTTCCGGTTTATGGCGTTTCGACGTGATGGTGGATCATGAGAAATACGGCGATATCGTTATTGATGTGCCGGATAGCAGCTGGGAGCCGAGCCCGAACTTCGTTTCGGCTGCTTCTGAAGACCAGGCGATGCTGTCCTCCCAGTTTCCTCCCACTGAAATGACCGGCATTAAGGGACATCTCGGCTTTATTGATCCTGGGTTTATCGCAGGTCATCCCAATAAATACATGTGGCACTTTTGGGGAAGCAAGGAAGAATTAACGGGGGATCTGGTCATCACTGCCGTGAAACAAAATTCGTCCGAAATCATCGATGTATTTAAATCTCGCGTCGCTCCTTATCCTCATAACGGTGCCGATGCCTCATTGCCGACAACGATGTCACTTCCTTCGCCTGGACTTTGGCGCATTATGGTCTCGATCGACGGTCAATTGTTCGGCAGCGTCATCGTCGAAGTTGCTAAACCTTAAATTTGGCGATGCCGCAAGATATATGAGCCGCAGACCGTTAACACAAGCACGCATCATGGCAAGCCTCTTGCAATCATGGAGGAAACCGCTGCCTTGACCCTGCCGTTGAGATGAAACGAATTTCATTAAATAAGGCTGCCCCGGTCCGTAGAACATCTACGGAGAACCGGGGCAGCCTTTTTCAAGAGGAATATGACGGTTCATATTCCTCTTGTTCCATCAGCCGAGATGCATTATTTCGCTTCCAATGCTTCCTTCGGCACTTCGATTTTGCTGATTTCGTTATGCTTGGAGTATGCGCTCTTCATTTTCATATCCAAGGATACCTTCTGACCCTCGGCTTCCATTGCCATCACCATGTCCAAATCCGTTGTTACAGGCAGGTAAGATTCCTTCTGCACGCCATAAGTAATATGAATGCTCTTGATATCCATTTGGTCCATCATGGCTTCCATCTGCGGATCGTTGCCCGCTTGGCTCATCATAGACTTGGCAAGCTCCTTCAGATTGTCGCCGGAGACATCCGCCGTCAGGACGTATGCGTCTCCGTCCTCCGTTACTTTGAAGTCCTTAGCGAGGGTCTTGAATTGCTCTACCTGCTGCTCAGGACTCGCGCTGCTCGGATCCAGGCTGTCGCGGATCTCCTGCTCCGATTCCTTCGGAACCTGCATCCATTGACCATCCATAAGCATGTAAATGCCGTCTTCCGTTATATACTGCTTCATCTCGACCTTGCCTTCCGGCGAATCCATCACGACGTTCTGCATCATCTCCACCGGCTCGAGCGTAAGCTCCGAATCGAGCGACATATCAACGTTTTGCTCCTGTTTCTCTGCGCCTTCAACAACGATGTGCTGCTTGACATCGGCTTTCATGGCAAAGCTCTTCAAGTTTTTCGAAGCTTCGGCCGATTTTTGAAGAAGCTCGTCAGCGGTCGGCAAAGCCTCCTCCTTCGGCTCTTCTTTAGCCGGCGGCGTCTCTGCCGGAGTCGTCGTCCCTTGTTCCGCTGCAGGCGGTGTTGCTGCGGCATCATCTGCTGCTTTGTTGTCTTTGCCGCATGCCGTCATGCTCATTACCAAAATTGCCCCTAGTAATACTGCTGTCCACTTCTTCAATCCAATTTCCTCCTAAAATATGTATTCCGGATTACTTACCCATTCTATACGATTTGTAACATCCGTTGATCAAAATTTCCGAAAAAGGTACACTAGACCTAATTCTGTTCAGGAGGCGTGCTCGATTGGAAAACATTCTGATTACCGGATATCGAGCCCATGAGCTCGGTATTTACAATAACAAACATCAAGGCATTCCTTATATACGCAAAGCGATCGCCAATCGTCTGGTTCCCCTTCTGGAAGAAGGCCTCCAGTGGGTAATCACCCCCGGCCAATACGGCGTGGACCTGTGGGCCATTGAGGTGGCAATAGAACTAAAGTCCCATTACCCTCACCTGAAATGCTCCATTTTGACGGCGTACCAGAATCCCGAAGAACAATGGAACGATGATAAAAAAGCTTATTTTCAGGAAGTCATGAAGGGGGTAGACTTCTATGCGCCGGTCAGCAAGGGTCCATACCAGGGGCCATGGCAGTTCACGGCCAGAGACGATTTGCTCCTCCGCAAAACCGATGGCATTCTGCTCGTGTATGACGAAGACGGCGGGGAAGCCAGTCCCAGGTTCATCAAAGAACGCGCGCTGAAGAGGCAGGCCGCGGACGGCTACCGCTTCATCAGCATCGGTTCCGAGGAAATACAAGCGGTTGCCGACGAAGAGAGCATGTCGCAGGATGATTACTAGGTCGACTGCCCTCCGGTTACCACTTCGATCCACCGGAGGAATTGTTATTGTCCCAGCTTGATCCGCCGGACGAATTTCCGGATGACGAATCCCCCCAGCCGGAACCACCCGAGGAATGCGAGGAACCGGAGGAGCTTCCCCAGCTGGAGCCCGATGACCGGCTGCTGTTCTGCGCTGCCGCTTTGCGGGCGTCCGCCGCGGCTCTTCTCGCTTGATCGGCCGCTCTTTGGAGCTGCTGGGCCGCCCTGCGCTGCTGCTCCAGCATTTCCTGATGGCGAATCTCCCTTTCTACCCGATCGATATATTCCGCGGTATTCAACAGTTCATGCGAGGCTTCCGCATACATCCCCTGCTCAAACAACTGCTCGACTCGAAGCCGATAAGACTTGTAATTTTTCTTGAATCCCCTGCTGGCCTTCCGCGAAACTTGTTTGAAACGCTGCTCGATCTGAACGGATAATCGTTCGGCTTCCTCCTTCTGACGTACAATGTCTTGGACCCCGTAGGCAAAATGCTCGGCATCGTGGGTACAGCTCCTCGCTGCGCTCTCCAGATAATCCAGATCATACAACGGGGATGAGAGCGCATCGCCCACGGTCTGTACATTTCTCCAAAATGAATCAGGCAGCCCTAACAGAAGCGAGTGGTTGCTCGTGACGACGTTATGAATCTGCAGGGTCTTCTGCTGACTGACAAACACTTCTTGAGCTGCTGCCAATTCACGGCGTACAGCCTGCAGCCGATCATCCAGGCCTTCCAGCGTTTCCTTCATTTCCCGTACCCATTGCAGCACGCGGGCCATCGTCATCGATTCGTTCTCAATGATCTCGCTCGCCTCTTCGAACTCCTGCACCTCGTCGTGCGTCAAGCGTTCGGCCTCCGGAAGTTTACCGTCCGCCATGCGGACCTCCTGCGATTCCTTCGCCAAAGCCTGCTCCCAGCTTTGCCAATGTCTCGGTACATACTGGCTTCTGCAATGATTCAGCATCGATTGCAGCACGGAGCTTTCGTTATGAAATTGTTGTATTTGCCCATACAACCGATCCAGATCGTTTCGATTCTGCCTTCTCAGCTCCGCCTGCCGTCTAGTCATGCCCAGCGCCTCTTTCAGCATAGCGTGCGCACGTTCCGAAGACTTGCGGACTTCCCCCATTTTCCCTTGACGGAGATAATTTTCCAGTTGGTTCATCTGCTCCCGGGCATCATCCAGCCGCTCAAAAGGCCGGACCTTGATCCGATACAACTGGTGGGTTTCTATGATCTTAACAATCTCGGCGCGAATAGCCGCCGACTGATCCGAAAATTCATGAGCTTTCTTAACATAAACAGCCACGTCTTCGATGTTGCTCTTGCTCATGGAGTGCTTCTGCTCGGCTGCCTTTAGAACCTCCTGCGCCTCCAGCGGGTCAAACAGCTGAAGCTCGACGGCGCGCTGAATATCTTGTTCCAGCCCTTCAAACTCTTGATACAAGATCGGGAAGGGATATCCCGTATCGGCTGCCGTCCGGTCAAGGGTTTGCTTAAGCACCGTGTAATCCGCGTGCAGCTCCGTGGTTCTCCCTTTCGCCGTTTTATCGGCATGCTCGATGACGGTAATCCGGTTATCTTCGGCCTTGATCCCATGCTCCAGCCGATCGGCGATTTTCGAAAACCGCTGGAAGGCTTCATCCATGGAAGCATAACGCAGGATGAAAATCCGGGTCTCCTGCAGCTCGGTTTTACTCTCTGCGGCAGCCACCATAAACTCGGACAAACGATCTGCGATTTCCTGCACCGCTCTGCCTGTCTTGCCTTGAGCAATCCCCTGATAGGCGCCTACCTTCTCGAGACTTGCGTTGCATTTGACCAGCAATTCAGCGAACTGCTCCGAAATCATGGACAATTTGCGCTTTTTAAGGTAACCCCTGATCAACATAAAGATCAGCGTGATTCCCAATCCCCCAGCAACCATTTCGATCCATGGGAGCTTCGGAAACTCGATCTTCAGAGGAGCGGCGGTATCTGCCGTGGACGTTGACCGGGTTGTTTCATCCGTGGATTTGACGCTCCCCTTGTTCTCGGGTGCCGGTGATACCGCCTCGGCCTTATGATCATCTCCCTGAACAGGATCTTCACCGACGGGCAGAGCTGCCAGGCGATGGACCTGGTGGATCATGCTCGCGCTGGCCTTCGAGAAACTTCCCTCCTTCGCATGCGGTATGAAATAAGCGTCCAGCATGGCGGTTATGGCGGAACTGCCGGTACCCTTCCCCTTATTGCTGCTCCATTCGTCGATGGCTTGCTGCAGCCGCGGATTGTTAAAATTGAATTCCACGCTCCGGTCTCCCGAAGAGATCAGCAGCAAAACATCCGCCGTGCCCAAATTCCATGCATCGTACGCTGCATTGGCATAATCCGTCGGACTTTGACCTTCCAAACTCGGAACCGTCAAAACAAAGACACGGATCTGCTCCCCTTTGGCGATTTTACTCAAATACTGCCGCTGCGACGAATCAAACAGGCCGGCCGTATCTCGCACCAGCCCAAGTTTGGACGGAATACCCGCAGCCCATACCGATGTGCCGGTCCCTATGATCAGAACCAGCAAAACAATCAACCATCGCATACGTTTCATTTCAAGCCTTCTCCCCCATTCGCTACAAACAAAAAACCTTTCTATATATATCGGATATTCAGGCCAACATAAAAAGCCATCTTTCAATTTTGCTCACGCTGGCTAAATCGTTCGCCCCCAAGATTTACGCAATAAACCTTGGTATCGTGTCAAATTTTTGAAAAATGGCTCTTTTCATGTTTTCTCTATGCCAGCAGATAGTCGTCAATGCTGGTATGCGCATAACCATGAGCTGCCGCCACGGCTTCATAGGTCACTTTGCCTCCGATGACATTGATGCCCTTGGCCAGCGCCTTGTCATGGCGGGCGGCAGACCGGATTCCGTTGCTTGCTATTTTCAACCCGTAGGGTGCCGTTACATTGGTCAATGCCATGGTGGAGGTACGGGCTACGGCGCCCGGCATATTGGCAACGGCATAGTGGATGACGCCATGTTTTTCATAGGTCGGATGATCATGGGTGGTGATCCGGTCGATCGTCTCGATCGAGCCTCCTTGATCAATTGCCACGTCCACGATGACCGATCCCGGGCTCATCTCTTTCACCATCTCTTCCGTGACGAGGCGCGGAGCCCGGGCGCCGGGAATCAACACCGCACCCACGACGAGATCGGCGGCCTTAACCGTTTCCGCAATGTGATACGGATCGGACATGATCGTTTTGACCCGCCCTTGGAAGAGATCATCCAGCTGTCGAAGCCGGACGGGATTAATATCAAGAATGCTGACGTCCGCACCGAGTCCCAGCGCAATTCGTGCCGCATTGGTGCCGACGATGCCGCCCCCGATGACGGCGACCTTGCCCGGAGCTACCCCCGGGACGCCGCTTAGCAGCACGCCTTTGCCGCCATGCGCCTTCTCCAGGAAATGCGCCCCGATCTGAATGGACATTCTTCCCGCCACTTCGCTCATCGGGGTCAGCAGCGGCAAGCTGCCGTCCGCCAGCTGTATCGTTTCATAAGCAACGGCGCTCACCTTGCGGTCCACCAGCGCTTTGGTCAGCTCCGGTTCGGGGGCCAGGTGCAGGTAAGTGTATAGAATCATTTCCTCCTGGAAGTAGTCATATTCCTCCTGCAGGGGTTCCTTTACCTTCACCACCATCTCGGCTTTCCAAGCCTCCGCGGCCGTTGCGACCACTTTGGCTCCGGCCGCCTCATAATCTTCATCGGTAAAACCGATCCCCAGACCGGCTCCGGATTGGACATGCACTTCATGCCCGGCATTCTTGAAACTGATAACGGTACCCGGCGTCATGCCTACGCGGTTTTCGTTATTTTTGATTTCTTTGGGAACCCCAATAATCATTCCCATGCCTCCTTCGTGGTCAGCTTTGCCTATCTAATTGCATTGTACCCATTTTTACCCAAACTGTGTACCTGTCTAAGGTCAGGGATTGTCCATCCGAATTTTTATCTATATATCCGTAGTATATGCCGGTACAAGAGGAACGGCATGCAAAAAAATCACTCCCGGCAGACGGATTATAACGGATTTTTGTCCGTTATACCATCCTCTGCCAGAAGTGATACCATATTTGCGTATACATGAAAGACTTGCCTTGTAATCTCTGATTGCCTTCGCTGATGTGCAATCGGCTTACACTTTTTCGCGATCTTTCCCTTTATCGGATTCACCTGCGTTTTTATTCGCTTTCTCCCGATCGAGCTGCATCTCCTCCACCGTTTTCACCTTGAGTCTGGCTGCGCCTTCATACGAGCGGGTCGGGATCAGATTGCCGGCCGCCAGGCGTTCCTTCGCCTCGGCGATCGAAGCCGAATACTGAGGAAGCCATGCTTCACCGGCTACCAGCATTTCATCAACCAGCTGCCAGATTTCCTTCGGATTGCATACCGCACCGACCAGCGGATCCATCATAAACGCCTGCCGAAGCAGCTTGTCGTCTCCATGAACCGCCGCTTCAACCGCCAGCCGTTGAACGGATATGCTTACGCTGCATACGGCAGCCGGGCCAAGAGGCAAATTCCCGACAAGCGGCATGGAAATGCCGTTGCGGTCAACGTATCCCGGCGCTTCGATGACGGCATCCACCGGCAGGTTGGCGATGATGCCTTCATTCACCACATTAAAGTGTCCACGGTATACCCTGCCGGTCTCCAAGCCTTCAATGATGTAGGAGCCGTGCTCCTCTCCCCGGTGCTCCGGCTTGAATTCCATTGCCGGATCCTTCATCCAGTTCGGGAAATCGGTCTCGAACCAGTTGCGCCCCTCGGTGCAAACTCGCAAATATCCGCCCGTCTCTCCGTTGATCCAGCTGCTGAGATCAATCCACTCCGTAATTTCCTCCGGCCGTTTGCGGTACCAAGGCACGTATTCGCTTAGATGGCCGTTGGATTCGGTGCTGTAATATCCGAAACGCCGGAGCATATCGATGCGGACCTTCTCCGTTCTGCTGTACTCCGGATGGCGCTCGAACGCCTCCAGCAGCCCGGCCGTCAAGTCCTTGCCTTGATGCGAAGCTTGAATATACCAGGTCTGATGATTGATGCCGGCACAGACAATATCGACGTCCTGTTTCTTTAAACCGTAAACCTCGGCAATCTGGTGGTGCCCATGCTGCACGCCATGGCATAAACCCACCGTCCGCACGCCTCCATACCGATTGCATGCCCATGTCAGCATGGCCATCGGATTCGAGTAATTCAGCAGCAGGACATCGGGCGCGCACACCTCGCGAATATCCCGGCAGATGTTCAGCATCTCGGGGATTCCCCGCTGGCCGTACATGATGCCTCCTGCGCAGAGCGTGTCGCCCACGCACTGATCGATGCCGTATTTCAGCGGAATGTCCACATCCGTGCGGAATGCCTCCAGACCGCCCACGCGGATGGTGCAAATGACGTATTTGGCATCCTGCAGTGCCTGCCTTCGATCCGTGGTGGACTGGATCGCAATCGACAGCCCGTTCTCATTTATGTCCCGCTGACATAATTCCGTGACCATCTCCAGGTTATGCTGGCTGATGTCGGTGAAAGCGACCTCGATATCCCGGAACTCCGGTACGGTCAGCAAATCGCGCAGAATCCCCCGGGTAAAGCCGATGCTTCCCGCTCCGATAAAAGCAACCTTAAATGACATTTCATCCTCTCCTAAGCTACTAATTAGATTGTACCCATTGTAGCAATGGAGGGACGGTAAGCGTTATCAAAATCATGACCTCTTGGACCCTTCGGAGTCAAAAATCCTCACTTCTTATCTTCAACATCGTCTTCACCGTAGTTCCAGGCATTCCGGTCTTTCCGAAGACGATATTCCACCGGCGTGCTGCCCGTATACTTCTTGAATAACATATGAAAATACTGCCTGCTGCCCACACCCACATAATCCGATATTTCATGGATGGGGATGTCCGTCTGCTCCAGCAGCATCTTGGCCTTTTCCATTCGGATCGTTGTCAGGTACTCGGTTATCGTCCTGCCTGTCCCTCTGCGGAATACCCGGTGCAAATAACCGGGATGCAGATTCACTTCCGCGGCTACGTCCTTCACCTGAATCTGGCGGTCATAATTCTGATGTAAATAATCGACGCTGCGTTTAATATAGAAGTCGCTCTGCTGCATGTCGCTGCGTTCTCTTTCTTCATACAAACGGGCGATGCATACAAGCAGCTGTATAAACAGCGCATGCGTCATCATCCTGCCGTCAGTACCTCTCTGATCGAGCTCAAGCACAAGGCTTTTCAGCACCGGATATACCTCCTCCTGATCAGCCAGCACCAAATAGCGGAACGGCCGCTTCAAGAGAAAAGATACCTCTTCTTCTTCTCCGACGATATGCCTTAAAGATGGCGCCTTCCCTTCACTTTCCATAAAACCGAATTCCACGTTCAGCATTCGGCATGAGGCGGCCTGATCCACGATTAACCGATGCGGAACACCGGCATCCAGCACCATGAACTCCCCTTTCTTCAAAATGACGCTCTTCTCCGTATCGCCTGCCTTCAGGTCAATCCGGCATACTCCGGAAATCATATACATGATTTCGGTTGAATCATGCTGATGGTAGGGCATTTCATAATTCATCCACTGTTTATAATAATAGGCATAGAAGCGCGGGACATAATCCCCCTCTTCCAGCATTTGCTGAAACAAGCTGCCGTTCACAACCACTCCTCCTCCCCTTTGTCATAAGCAGAACAGCATTCGGTTTATAAAAAACGCCCCTCGACGCCACAAACTTACAGAACTCGGTGACCACGGTACGCGCATATAAAAAAGCCTGGCCCTTAGGCCAAGCTTATCATCATTATCGCAGTGGTGCTACGAGATTTTGAAAGCGGAGACGGTATGGTTCAACTCTTCGGCAAGCTCGGCAAGCGATTGTGCCGTTGCAGCGGATTCCTCGCTTGTAGCCGCCGTTTCCTCCGTGGAAGAAGAGATCGTCTCGATAGCCGTCGCCACCTCTACAGCCTGGGCCGCCTGCTCCTCGCTGGCGGCGGCAATATCCATGACTTTGCCTGCCGACTCATTCACCATGCTTGTAATATGAGCAAAGGCTTCGCCCGCTTTTTCCGTATGGATGACGCCCTGATGCACCGCCTCCACGCTATCGGCCGTATTCTTCTGCATGCCTTTGATAATGTCGGCAATCTGCTTCGTGGCTCCTCCGCTTCGTTCGGCAAGTTTACGCACCTCATCCGCCACCACGGCGAACCCTCTCCCTTGATCCCCTGCCCGTGCAGCCTCGATCGTGGCGTTGAGCGCAAGCAGATTGGTCTGCTTGGCGATATCGTCGATAACCTCGATGATTTCGCCGATCCGCTGGGAGTCTGTCTCAAGCTTGGCAACATGCTCGCGTATCCGATTCATGCCTTCCACCGACTGCTGGACGATTCCGCTGCCTTCCGCTGCAATCCCGGAAGTCTGGTTCACGAGCTCGGACGCTGCCGATGCATCGCTTGCAACGGAATTGATGGCATTGGACCATTCCTGGAACAATTCGCTGACCGTTTGCACGGATTCAGCTTGGCTGCTGCTGCCCACCGCAAGCTCCTCGGCACCGGCCGACAGCTGCTGCGAAGCGGCTGCAACCGAGGATGCATTCATATTCACTTTGCCGATCATTTCCCTCATGCTCTCCAGCAGCTGAGCGAACACCCGGGACAACGTTCCGATCTCATCCGCCCTGCGAAGATAATCCGCGGGAACCTCCTGCGTGAAGTCACCCTTGGACATGGACTCGCCGATCGCTACGGAAACGCCCAGCGGTTTCACGATGGATCTCGTTAACAGGATCACGATGACCGCCAAGGCCGCCAAAGTGATCACGCCTGCCGCTATGATGGAGATGATCAAGGCATCCGATTTCGCCGTAATCTCATCCATCGGGATAATGATGGCGGCCGACCATGGCGTTTCGGTCAATCCGGTCTTAATCGGCGTATACAGCTTGTACAGCGCGGAGTCTTCCTCGGTATAGACATCCCCTTCCCGAATGGCATCCAGTATAAGGGGAACCGTCTTGCCAGGATATGCTTCTTCCAGCTTCTGTCCCATCAATCCGTCCTCCGGCGACGTTACGATCACGCCGGTATTCGAATAAATATGCGCATACCCCGTATCAAATAACCGGAATTGCTCCATGACGCTTTGCAGATGTGCGAGGGATATATCGACGCCCACCACGCCGACGGTCTTGCCGTTATCGATAATCGGCACGACGAGCGACGTCATCATGACATCCTCGTTGCCTACTTTGAACTCGTACGGATCCATAATGATCTCTTTGCCGCTGTTCTTCGCCAGAAGATAGAAGTCGCCTTCCCCTTCCTGATCGTAATCCTCTATAATCGTACGCTCCAGACCCGCTTCTGTCCTTGCCCAGTAGGACATCATGCGGCCCGAATGGTCGCTGCCGAGTTTGTTTCGGTAATCGTTGTCCCGGCCGTCAAAAGCATCCGGCTCCCATAACGTCCAGATTCCTTTCCAGGACGGATTATCCTCCAGGTTTCTTTCTCAATATTTCATTAACGGCTTGACGATTCGTTGTGTCGGTCTCTTTCATGCCAACGAAGCTTACGGCCAAAGTACGTGCAGAGTTCATGACATCGTCAAGCTCGGCCTGAACCAGCGCGCCGATCTTCTCACTCGTTGTCACTGCAAGCGTCTTGGCCGAATCGAGAGCTTCTTCCGTTGTCGTCATGCTGATATAGGTCATCATGCTGCCTAAAAATATCGTGATTGCTCCCAAAATAATAAGCAGCATGCGACTTTGAAGTTTCATCGCAAACAGAGATTTCCATCGTTTCATTATGAGTCACCCTCGCTTCTTCCGGCTGTTAAATTCATTCCACTCTTCTTCAAGCTGCGCCAAAACTTCCTCAATCTCTTCCCGTGACAAGAGATCATCGACGCCATATTCAAATAGGTCCTTTGTCATGCCGCAAGTTACCACCCTTCCTACTTACAGACTATATCCATCCAGTAACATAAGCATATACACTTGCTTACCGTTCGTAACCGAAATTCTGTTGCGTGCTCACGCAAGAATTTTGCGGGATGCCTTGCGGTTTATTGTCGAATGATTGCGTTATGATCGGAATCATGTCGAAACATGCTTTGGATATCGTCTGAGCATATAGAAAAAAGACCGAGTTTATCAGCTCATCTGAACAAAATCGGAATCCGACAGAATCCCCATTTGCTTCGCTTTCAGCGCAGCCTCTATGCGCGACTTCACATTCAACTTTTGAAACAGGTTGGTTAAGCAGTACTCCAGTGAACGCTGGCTCATAATAACCGTCCCCGCAATTTCCTTATTGCTCTTTCCTCGAGCGATCTCCTTAAGAATGCTGTATTCTTTATCGGTTATAGACTGGGCTGCCGGCGCACCCGTCGTCCGTTCCGGGCCATTCGCGGTCACGCGGCGGAGCTGCTTCACAAGTGTCAACGGTAGAACCACTTCGCCTCGCAGCGCACATCGAACAGCCGTCACCAGCTGCTCTTTGCCTGACGTTTTCGAGACAAAACCAGCCAGTCCCGCCTCCATGATCAGGTTAAAATGATTGCTGACTTCAAAGCCCGTATAGATCAGCATCACCGCGTTCGGGGCGATCCGGAGGATCTGCTTGGCCAAATCGATTCCGTTCATCCCCGGCATATGCATATCGATCAGCATCACGTCAAAGCGCTCCGTATGGACCAGCTCCAGCGCGCGCTCCGGCGTATTCGCAAGCTTGACGAACATATCCTTTTCCTGTTCGAGCAGCACCTTGGTTCCCTCCATCACCGAGGGATGGTCATCCACCAATAAAATATCGATCTTCATAACCCTCATGACTCCTTTAGTCTGGTATCTTGTTTGCTGCTTTGCCGGTATCCATGCTTACTTTGCCGTTATCGATATATAGACAGCGAGCCCCCCGCTCTCCGATGAGTCGAACTGGATTTTGCCGTTCATGCTTCTCACCCTTTCCTTCATGCCGCCGATTCCCATACTGTTGAATTGATCCGGCTTTTGGCTGGGATCCATTCCGACTCCGTTATCTTCATAACTCAGATTGACCTCATCCGACTGGGTGGACAAACGAAGCTTTACCTCCGTCGCATTGGAATGCTTCGTGGCATTCGCCAGCAGCTCCTGAACGATCCTGTACAACCCGATCAAATGGTCGTCACTGATATCATCAACGAAGTTCGAGCAGTCGAACTGTATGGAGTAATTGGTGCGGAGCTGGGTGAATTCAAACAATGCCTCAAGCGAACGTTCCAGCCCCTCTTCCTTCAGCAGCGGTGGGCGAAGCTCATTGCACGTGATTCGGATCTGATAAATGACATCCAAAAGCCCCTGCTCAATCTCCTCCAGCTGTGGACGCAGATGTTCCGGCAGATCAAGATCCGATGTAATCTGATTCAATTTCCTGTACCAGATAATCTGTTCCTGGAGCGCGGCATCGTGAAGATCTTGGGACAGTCGCTTCCGCTCATTCTCGGAGAGATGCAGCATCAGCCGCAGCAGCCAAAGGGGCATGATCTGCTGTGAGGATCCCAGCTTCTCCAGCTCCCTCGTCAAGTCCTCGATCACGCGAAAATTATCGTACAGGACGCTTGCATAGCGGGTAATCGTCTCCAGCCATATTTTCTTGGCCTGAATCATGAGCAGCGGAGCCTCGCCTGCGATGCAGACGATGCTGCTGTCCCCGTTCATCTCCCCGATCTTGACGAAATATCCGTCGCACGTCTCAAACAGCTTGCAAAGCGGAATATGCTCGGGGCCGCATTTATGGATCGAGTGAAGCACCCTTTGCGGCAGCTCTTTGCTGCCGCCTTGAATCTTGATATGCAGGCTGTGGTGGTTGATCCGAATCAGGCTCACCCGGTCCGTTCCCAGCACTTTCCTGATCTCCTGCACGATCCGGGCGTTCAATTCGCTGATCTTCACCATCCCGAACAGATCCGAGGAGAATTGATCCAGACTCATCTGAAGCCTGAAATACCGTTCCTCGCTCTCCCGGACAAGGCGCTCTGCCGCAATCCGCTCGCGTTCGGCCTGCTTCTGTTCCGTGACATCCCGAATAATGGTAAGTGCCGTATTATCGCCTATATAAGGGATCGGTGTCGTGATGGCCTCGATATCGATGATCATTCCATCCAGCCGGACCAGCTTATTTCCCGCGAGCTCGGAGGTATTCCCGCTTTCGTACACATGTTCAACCTCAGACGTCACGAACTCGAGCTGGTCGGAAGGAATCACGTCCTGGAAGGAGGTGCCGTCCAATTGCGCGATGTCCGTAATTCCCAATAAGGATAAGCCAGCGGGATTGGCATAAATGTAAGAAAAATCGGAGTGCAGGAACATCGCGACCGGTGCGATATCCAGAATGTGGCGGTTGATACGGTCGCTCTCCATCAGAGCCCTTTCCGCTGATTTACGGGCGGTAATATCCTCGAAGAAAATTTCAATGGCGTCCGATTCCTCGTCATACAGGGCCGTCGCCACGACATCGACCCGCTCTCCGTCCACCCGCTTTATGGATAACTCCTCGGGAACGACCCGCCTGCTGCGAATCAGCTGCGTAAGCCGTTTGCGTGCCCACTCCTCATAGGGATCAAACACCCAGTCCCAAGGATCGGTGCCCAGGATCTTGTCGGGTCCAGCGGCTCCAAGGATCCGAAGTCCGGCGGGATTCACGTACATCAGCTTGCGTTCTTTGCACACCGCGATGGCAATAGGCGATAATTCCACGAGGCGGCGATACCGGTTCATGCTTTCCTTGAGCGCCTGCTCCATCTTCTTGCATTCCGCCATATCATACAGTGCCTCTTCCATGCGGAATCGGGTGGTGATGTCAATGGCAATGCCATCGGTACGGACGATTTGCCCGGACTCATTCATCGTCGGAATCATTTTCACCTGAACCCAGCGTACGTCGCCCTCCGCGTGGAGGATGCGGTATTCGGTATGGACCGCCTCGCCTTGCCGAAGCTTGTCAACCAAGGTTCGGAACAGCGCCATATCCTCGGGATGAATCATCGTTTCCCAGGAGAGCCCGTCCGAGAAATCGCGATGCGAATAACCCGTGATTTTATGAAAAGCCAAGGATGTATTTCGTATGGTCCTGGTGCCGACATCGTATGACCAAATCCCGACATCCAGCGTAAGCAGCATATCGTCAAGCATGCGGAACCTGCTCTCGGCCATGTCCAAGGCCCGATGGCTTAACTTCCGCTGATAACCACATCTGTATAAGATAATCAAGAAAAGAATCGTCATGGCGGCCAACACCAAAACGGTTGCCCCCAAGAAGTAGCTGTGCATGATGTTTGATAGTCTCCTTATGAAGCATACACGCAAGCCACGTCAGGGGCTTTGCGTTATGCCGAATGCAGGCTGCGGGACGAACCCAATGGCAGCCATATCATTTATCGGCAGATCCTTCACAAATGCGAAGATCAGGGACTAAGAAATTTTATGTCACGTTTCTGAGTGTCATATCTGCGAAAATACACGAAGCGCCAGCAGTCCTATGAAGTGCATGCCCTAAGTCAAAATGGTTGATCGACGTACATGCCAAGATGACAGACTACGTATCAAAGGGAGTTTTATTGCGTGTTCAGGAGGGTAAACCTGTGGAGATACTCCCGTTCCTTGTCTCTTGCCAAAAATAAAAGCTCGAAGCGGTTTCTCGCTTCGAGCTTTCCATAAGCGTTCCATAGCTAACGGCCTTATGCCAAATCCCACTCGGAATGGATCTTGGGCACATCCGATATCAGCTGCTGCGTATACGGATGCTGCGGGTTCAGGATAACCTCTTCCGCCGGTCCGCGCTCCACGACTTTCCCCTGTTCCATAATATACAGCGTATCGCTTACATAATAAGCAAGCCCTACGTCATGGGTTATAAAAATAATCGTCATGTTATTCTCATCCCGCAGCTTCAAGAGCATGTCAAGGATCGTGGACCGCGAGCACGCATCGACCATGGAGGTCGGTTCATCCGCAATAAGCAGCTTCGGATGAAGCATGAAAATCCGGGCGATCATCAGGCGCTGCATCTGCCCGCCGGACAATTCGAACGGATATTTATTGTGCAGCTCTTCGAATTTTAGATTGACGAAGGAACACGCTTCCTTCATCTTGCGGAATTGCTCCTCCTTCGTCAGTTTATCTCCCTGCAGCTTAATGCAGTCGAGCAGCAGCTTCTCCACTTTGTAGAACAGGTTGAACGAAGAGAACGGGTCCTGGAAAATCGCCTGAATGTTCTTCCAATAGCGCTTGCGGTCTCCATGCCGCTTCAGCCGTCTCGGCTTGCCCATATATTCAATCGTCCCGCTGCTCTCTTTCAGCAAGCCCATGATCATTTTTGCCAGCGTCGTTTTGCCGCTTCCGCTCTCGCCGACAATCGATATGATTTCGCCTTCATGAAAGGTAAAGCTGACATCCTCCACGGCGGTTGTCTTCTGCTTCCCGTAACCGAACACCTTCGTGAGATGCTCTCCCCGAATCAGTACGTCATTCCCCTTCATTCGCATACCACTCCTTAAGTACATCAGGCTCCACGATGCACCGATAGATTCGATCCCCCACGGTCCGGCTCGTTATCTTGCCCTTCCGGCAGGCATCCTGCACATAGGAGCAGCGGTCGGCGAACCGGCAGCCCTCCGGCACGTTCTTCAGATTGGGCGGGGTCCCCGGAATGGCGGCAAGCTTATGGCCCTTCATGCCCTCCTCGGGCACGATGATGGAGCCCATCAGCTTTTTCGTATAAGGATGGATCGGGTCAAATATCATTTGCTCCGCGGTTCCCCGCTCCACGATTTCCCCCGCGTACATGACGATGATGTCATCCGTTACATGATAGAGCAGCGGCAGCTCGTGCGTGATGAAGACAAGGGATTGGATAAAGCCGCGGTCCAGCAGGCTCTTCAGCAGCTTGATAACCGCTTTCTGCGAGGTTACGTCCAGAGCCGAGGTCGGTTCGTCCGCAATCAGCACTTTCGGATTCAGAATGGTGGAAATCGCGATGACCGTTCTCTGCTTCATGCCCCCCGACAGTTCGTTCGGATAGGAGTTCAGCACCTTGGTCGACAAATTCAAGGTCTCGAACCGCTCCGCCGCCATATCCCACACCTGCTTCTTGTTCAGCTCGGGGCGGTGCTCCTTCATGATATCCTCGATGAATCGAATGATTTTGAGCGTTGGATTCAGGGCATTCATGGCCGCTTGCGGAATATACGATATCTCTCTTCCCGACACCCGGGAACGAAGCTGTTCCTTGCCGAGCTTCATAATGTCCGTGCCGTTGATGACAATCGAGCCGCTGCCGAAATGCAGCGGCGGAAAATAGAATCCCATCAGGCTGAGGGCAAGGGTCGATTTGCCGCAGCCGGATTCGCCGGCAATGCCAAGCGTCTTCCCCTTCTCGAGCGAGAAGCTCACGCCGTCTACGGCATATACATGCTCCTTCAGCCGGGTACGGTAAAAGGTTTTCAATTCGTTAACTTCCAGTATATTTGTGCTCAAGGCCCCATCAGCTCCTAATCTTCGGATTGAATATTTCATCCATGCCGGTGTTCATCATGTACAAGGAGAAGGTGATGATGGCGATGGAAATCGCCGCCGGGATAAAGGCCCACCAGGCCCCGGCAACCGGCGCTTCGAAGACGAGCGCCCAATTCATGATGATGCCGAGGGAAATCGTGTTGTAAGGGCCGAGTCCCAGCATCGAGATGGAAGCCTCGGAGAGAATGCCCGATGCCGTCTGCAGCACGAAAGCCATCACGACATAGGAGGCGATGTACGGCAAAATCTCCGAGACAATGATGCGCGGCGTGCTGTACCCGGATATTTTGGCGATGTTCACGTGATCCCGGTTTCGCAATGAGGAGGTTTGCGCCCTTACGGCCCTGGCCGTCCAGGGCCAGCTGGTGATGCCGATGATGACCGCCGTGACAAACGAGCTGCGCGAATCGATGCTGACCGAGATCAAAATCAGGATGACAAAGGAAGGAATCACGATGAAAATGTTGGTGATCGCGGTCAGCAGATTATCGATCATGCCTCCGATATAACCTGAGGCTAAACCGATCACAAGGCCGATAACGGTAGCAAATACGCCGGCAATCAGCCCTACCTGCAGGGAGGTCCGAATGCCGTAGATCAATTCAAGAAATAAATCCCTGCCGAAGTTATCCGACCCGAGCAGCAGCTTCGAGTCCGGCGGTTGATATGCCAGCGCGATCATTTCCAGCGGGTCATTGCGGTTAAAGAGCGGGTAGATCAGCACCATGCCGATCATGGCCAGCAGCATGCAGGCTCCGAACATAAACTTTGGCGATTTGATCAATATGCGAAAGGAACTGTTCATATTATTGATCCTCCATCTGAGCGGCCTTGATTCTCGGATCGATCCAGCCGTAGATTAAGTCGATCGTAAAGTTGGCCAGCAGCACAGCCAGGGCGATCAAGAGGGTGCAGCCAGAAATTAACGGATAATCGAGCTGACGGATCGCCGTGAACATCCAGGTTCCGATCCCCGGATAACTGAACACGATCTCGCAAATCAGAGAGCCGCCTACCATCGTGCCGATGGATAACGCCAGTCCCGTTATCTGGGGCAGCATGGCATTCCGGAATACATATTTCGCGATCTTGGAATCCCGTATCCCGAGCAGCTTGCTGTACAGCACATAATCCGAATTGAGCTCATAGATGGACATCTCGCGCATGCCGATGGCTTGACCCCCGATGGTCACCAGCACGATCGACAGGAAAGGAAGCGTGTGATGCCGAAGCACCGAAGCGAAGAATTCAAAGCTGAGCGTCGGCACCATCTGATAGTCGTAGCCGCCATGCAGCGGAAACCAGTTCAGGGACAGTGCGAACACGTACAGCATGATGATGGCCAGCGTGAAGAACGGAATGGAATTCACGAATAAAGCCACCGGAAAAATCACTTTATCGAACACGCCCTTGCGGTATGCCGCAACGGCGCCCAGCACGTTGCCGATGATCCAGCCAACCAGGATGGCCGGAAGCTGGAGACCGATCGTCCACGGCACTGCCGAGGCCAAAATCTCCGTGACCGGTTTCGGATACAGCCCGAACGAAGTGCCCAGGTTGCCGGTCGCCAAATTTTTCAGATAGATGAAGAATTGTTCCCATAAAGGCTTGTCGATGCCGAACTCCACGAGAAAGGTCTCATAGACCCGCTTAATCGTATCGCTGTCGGTCATCCCCTGCGTCATCTCGGACACGATCATGCTGACCGGATTCCCCTCAATCATCCGGGGCAACAGAAAGTTCAGCGTAACGGCGATTACCAGCGTCAGAAAATACCAGAAGAACTTCTTGACGATATATTTTCCGTAAACACTCAAGCAGCTCACCCCCATGAATCGCACCTTCGAATTTGGTGGAAAAGAGACCTATATCAGGGGTGCTAATCCACCAATACAGGTCTTCGTTCATTGAGTTATATCCTCAGTTATGAATCTGATACAGCGACTTGATGCCGGCCCCATCCATCGAAATTTGAGGAGGGATGTTGCTGCCGTCCCCTTCGGTCGGGAAGCCCTTCCAGACCGATTCATTAACCGTATCGAATACCCATGGACGATACATGAGCGGAATCGACGGGATATCCTTCAACCAGATTTGGGTCAGTTCGGTGTAGAGCGCTTTCAATTCGGCTTCGTCCGAAATGGTAGGAATCTTCTCGATGATGGCATCCGCCTGATCGTTCTTGTATCGGCCCCAGTTGTAGAATGCCATTTCGCCCATTGGCGCAACGCCTTTGGAGTACATGATGGTCATGGCGCGGTTCCACGGCTGGCTCGGGCTGACTCCGCCCGCAGGCGTGTTCATGATAATGTCGAACTTGCCGGTCTGAAGATCATTGGTCCATACCGGCGCTTCCGGGAATTTGGTCCGAATCTCGATGCCGATCGCTTTCGCGTTCTGGGCGACGATCTCAAGCGCAGCGTTCCAATCCGACCAGCCGTACGGACATTCAATCTCAAACGGACCGAGTCGGGTACCGTTCAGAACGCGGATGCCGTCTTTCCCTTTCGCGGCGCCGATGGAATCGAGCAGCGCATTGGCCGCCTCCACGTCCGTTGTCCACTGGAGCGGTTTGATGGCCGCCTGGTCCACATATTTCGCTTCGGCCTCCGTATTGAGCGTCAATGACGGCTCCATCGGGGCGGAGTAGCCGCTGATGGCCAGCTCCGAGATTTTGCCGTAGTCAATTGCCATGGCAATCGCTCTGCGGACATCCGCATTGTCGAGCCCTTCCTTTGTCATGTTGAAGAAAATCGACGGCATGGAGCCCGGCACATAATAAGGCACCTCTTTGATATAGGTTTTGACCGGAGCCCCGCCTTCCCACATTTTCCATACCTGAGGAATAAACTGCTGCGATACGTCGACCTGGCCGCTCTTGAACGCCAGATCGCCCGCGGCATTATCTTTATAGATGACATGGGTGATGTACTTTGGAGCCGGCAGCTTGCCGAAGAGCGCCTGGCCCCAGTAGTTATCGTCCCGTATAATCGTGATTTTCTGGTCATTGTAAAAATACATTTTATAAGGCCCCGTTCCGATCGGGTCCTCGTTGACTTCCTTCCGAATGGTGGCAAGATCGTTGTTGGCTTTCTTCTCTATCTCTTCCCAGACATGTTTAGGCAGCATCGGCATGATCTCAATGCTGTCGAGCACCGTCAACTTGTTCGGATTGTCTTTGTTGAGTGTGATGTTCACCGTTTGCGGTCCGTCTGCCGTTACGTCCTCGATGTACGTCCAGAAGCTGCTCCAGTTGATGTCATACTTTTTGCCAAGCTGGTAGGTATAGACGACATCGTCGGAGGTGAACGGCTTGCCGTCGCTCCATTTGGCATCCTGGTTCAGCTCGATCCGCAAGTTGAGATCGTCGGTCCATTCGTACTTGGTCCCAAGCAGCGGCTCTAACTCGCCTGTGAGCTGGTTGACCATAAACAACGTTTCATACACCAGTTCCCTCGAATTTCCGTAGTTGATCGGAAACGCCGGGTTTCCGCTAAGCAGGTTGAAATTCGTGGGCGCTCCCCATTGCAAGCCGTTCACGTAAAGCGTTTCGTTTCTCGGCGTTGCTTTCGCATCGCCCTGCGGTGCCGGTTCTTCGCTTCCTCCGGGCGTCTTAACTTCTTCATTAGGCGGCGGTGTTTCTGATGCTGTCGGCGGCGGCGTTACGCTTTGGCACCCCGCGACAAAAAAAGACGCGGCCAACAATAGAATGAACATGGGTCTCAGAACGGTTTTCAGCTTCACTTGTGAACCCTCCCATTCATGGAAATGTGTTCTCACTTAAGTGCTGAGTATCCGAGTCGAACATCGGTTGTCTGCAAGCGCTTTCTTGATGGATTTATATGTACCTCGGTTCAATCTGAGTACGAATTATTTTTTTTGTCATTTTTATTCAAGCCTCAAGGATTTTTCCATTTGACGTCGAACTTGAATGGACATGGTAATCTAGCGGACGATCCGATACTCTTCAAAGGGGTGGGCCTACTGCCTGTGATCAAAGATGTTTTGCTGCAGCTGTTGTTTGCATTGATGCCTTTTGTTGCATACAACATCTATTACAGAAAACTGACTGTCAACTATTCCCGTAATTTCATCATTGTCATTTGTTCGCTGTGCATGCTGCTGTCCATGACCTTTGCTTCGTCTGTCCAAAGCGGTCTGATCTTTGACGTACGGTATGTCATTATGTTCTTCGGCATGCTGTTCGGAGGGTTCCTGACTGGGGCAATTCTGCTCGTGGAATTTCTAATCTACAGATTGTACATTGGCGGATCCGGCACGATCGACGCCATTATAATCTTGATCTTTACGTTCCCGCTGTCCGTTCTGCTGTCATTCCTGTATCACCGAAGCAAACACAAATTATGGATCATTTTTATAGCCGGCATCAGCTTCTCGGTCCTTCCGCTCCTGGTACTCTATATAACCAAGCCTGACTACATCATGAATTACTTTGTTTTTAATATTTTAGCCATGCCGGTTCATAACTCGCTCGGGATATGGCTTCTCGTGACCCTGTTTAACAAGTCCGTATCCGACAAGGAGCTTTATCTGCGGTATATCCAGAATGAAAAAGCCGAAGCCGTGAATCATGTCGCCGCCTCCCTTGCCCATGAGGTCCGCAATCCGCTGACGACCGTGCTGGGGTTCCTGCAATTGATCAAAAGCGGCACGTTCCCTCCGGAAAAGACCGAACGATTCCTAGAAATCAGCATGGAGGAAATTCGCCGAACCGAACAGATCTTGTCCGAATACCTCTCGATCAGCAAGCCTCACTTGCCGTTTCAGCAGCGAATCGAGCTTACCGCCCAAATCAAGTCCGTCGTTGAGCTTATGACTTCATATGCCAATATGAGCAACGTCACCCTCAGCACGGACTCTCCCCAGTCGAACCTCTACATTTCGGGGAGTCCCGCAGAGCTCAAGCAGCTGCTGGTCAACTTTATTAAGAATGCGATCGAGGCGTGCAAAGACGTCGACAACGGCATGGTCAACATTACCGTCTATGAAGAAACGGACCAGGTGGCCGTGGAAATCAAGGACAACGGGATCGGCATGACCCCCGAGCAGCTAAGCCGTCTCGGTTCGATCTACTATTCCACCAAAATGAGCGGGACCGGGCTTGGGCTCACCTTCTCCTATCAAGCCATCCGCGCCATGAACGGAAGCGTCTCGGTTCGAAGCTCGCCAAGATCGGGAACCGTGTTTCTCATCACGCTCCCGCGCGCGAAACTGAACCCGTAAGGGATGACGCACGAGGTCCGTTAACGAAAAAGAGAGACGTCTTTCGCAGCGAAAGAGCGTCTCTCTTTTATTGGGCTTGCAGCATAATTTCTTTGGCCTCAAAACTTCTGTTGTTCTTGCTTATGTTCAACGGCTTTTTTAACGTGATGCGGATAAGATCGCCTTCCTTTAGCTCATCCAGCGTGATAGCTCCTCCTCCACTTGCCTTCAGGGAAGTCGATTCGGTGACCAGCACCTCACAGTGGTACCCCTCATCCGTGTGATTCTTCCGGTTACGATTCACTTTGTCGGAGCAGTCCACGGCAATCCTGTCGTCTTCCAGCGAATAAACCGCGGACTCGAACACCGTTACATCACGGGCACATCCTGCCGTAAACAGGAACAGCAGGCACATAAATAGCCTCAGCTTCATACCGCACCCCCATATACCTGCATAAGCAGTTTTCATTAACATAGAGTGACAGGCAAAACGAGTCATCATTAGGTTTAGTGTAACATCGGCCCATCCATTGCGCTTCAAAAAAAAGCAAGGAGCGGGGAGGATCCCCTGCTCCTTGCGTTACTTTCGTTCATCCATTCTTCCTTACTGGTATTTAGGAAGCCAGTCTCCGTGCGCTTCGATCAAGTCGTCGCACAGGCTCTTGATGTCATCCATGGACAATTCTGCTGCCGTATGCGGATCCAGCATCGCCGCATGATAGATATGCTCCTTCTTGCCGGTTGCCGCGGCTTCCAGCGTCAGCAGCTGGGTGTTGATATTGGTGCGGTTCAGCGCGGCACACTGCGGAGGCAGATCGCCAACATAGGTCGGCGTCACGCCGCTGGCATCGACCAGACACGGAACCTCGACGCAGGCTTCCTTCGGAAGGTTCGTGATCAGTCCCGTATTCATCACATTGCCGCCGATTTTGAACGGTTTATTGGTCTCGATTGCTTCCAAAATGTAGGAGGCATATTCATGGGAACGGTTGTGCTTCAGATCCTGGTTGTTGACCAAATCCTCGCGCATCGCCTTCCATCCCTCGATTTGGTTCACGCAGCGCCGCGGGTATTCATCCAGCGGGATATTAAAGCGTTCGATCAGCTCCGGATAGTTGCGCTTGATGAAATACGGATGATATTCGGCGTTATGCTCGGACGATTCGGTAATGTAGTAACCGAAGTTCAGCATCATCTCGAGACGGACCATATCATGGTGCTTCTCCTTCTGCTTCTCCGCCGCGCGCTTCTTGATTTCCGGATACAGGTCCACGCCGTCCTTCGTTACCTCAAGCAGCCATGCCATATGGTTGATGCCGGCGATTTTGGCCTGCACGCCTTCCTTGTCTATTCCCAAATTATCGAACAGATGCGGGATGCATGCCTGAACGCTGTGGCACAATCCTACGGTTTGCACGCCGCCCAGCGTGTTCATGGCATTGGTCAGCACTGCCATTGGATTCGTATAGTTGAGGAACAAGGCGTTCGGACAAACCTCCCGCATATCAGCCGCGAAATCCAGCATGACCGGGATGGTGCGGAGGTTGCGGAATATTCCGCCGATTCCCACGGTGTCCGCTATCGTCTGTCTTAGCCCGTATTTCTTCGGAACCTCGAAGTCCGTGATCGTGCACGGGTCATAGCCTCCAACCTGAATCGCGTTAATGACGTATTTTGCTCCGCGAAGCGCTTCCTTGCGGTCGCCGTATGATTTTACGACACAGGTGCTGCCGCTGGTTTTCTTTATGTTATTCAGCATGTTCTCCGAGTCTTTCAAACGAACGGGGTCAATATCAAACAAAGCAAGTTCAAACCCCTGCAAAGCCGGCGTCTGCATGCAATCACCCAGGACGTTTTTGGCAAATACGGTACTTCCTGCTCCGATGAATGTAATCTTAGACATCAATAAATGCCCTCCTTAAACTCCATAAATTAATACGCTTTCACATGACTAACTATAAGATAATCGGCCTTTTTTGAATATGGAGCAAAACAAGTGCCATATGGACATTTGTCGTGCGATTATGTAATCTAACTCTATCTCATATCCGCTCATCGATCGATTTCGCATACGTTTAAGGAGGAGCCAAAAAGATGTCCATTTTGCCGGACCATACCCTTTACACGATTGGCATGAACCCTTCGCCCGGGGGCCATGACCTGAACATTCTGTTCAGCGGCGAAGGCATGCCCGTACCCCGCCACAAAATCGGGCCCATCATCCATGATTACTGCCTTATTCACACCGTCCTGACAGGCCAAGGCGTGTTCGAATGCGCTGGCACGGTGCATCACTGCCGGGCAGGCGATACCTTCGTGATCCTTCCCGGCGTTCTGTTCAGCTATGAAGCGGACGACCGGAATCCCTGGCACTACAACTGGGTGGCTCTGCAGGAGAAAGGCACCAACCTGCTGCTGGCTGATATGGGCGTTACACCCGTCAGGCCGATTATCCGCTGCACGGAAGAAACCGAACTGAACGCCCTGGCTGAGATGTACCGTCATCTGCGTCTCGGGTTTAACCAATCGGATCACCCTTGGCTGGAGGATCTTCAGGCATCCGGGTGGCTCCGATTGCTGCTCCATAAGCTGGCGATGTTAAACCGCGAGTTTCTTCCGTCGAGCTCCAATGACGTGCCGGATATTGAGCGGGGCGTGAGACAGACGGAGCGCTGGATTTCGACCCAATATCACCAGCAGCTGTCCATAGATCAGATGGCGAAGGCACTCGGCTATCACCGGGCCCATCTGTCCAAGATGTTCAAACAGCATACGGGCCTTTCGCCCATGCAGTACCTCATGAAGGTACGCATCGAGAAGGCCAAAGCACTCATGAGATCGTCCTTCTCCATCCATGAAATTGCCTCCTCCGTCGGTTTCAACGACGCTCTCTATTTCTCCAAGCAGTTCCGCAAATGGACAGGCATGACCCCCAGCGAATATAAGTACAGCCTGGAAAAAAGCTCGAATAAAACATGATCCTGCAAATGAAAAGAGCTCCCGGCATGAATGCCGGGAGCTCTTCTATTAATAACACAACTGCCTTTTAACTTATGCCTGCGCCTCATACAGCTGGACAATCTCGATAATCGTCTTGACGGCCAGTACCATATTGTCGGCGGACACGTATTCATATCGTCCGTGATAGTTTTCCCCGCCCGTAAAAATGTTCGGTGTCGGCAGGCCCATGTACGACAGTTGGGAACCGTCGGTCCCCCCGCGGATCGGTTCGATGATCGGCTTGATTCCCAGCTTCTCCATCGCGGTCTGCGCGATGTCGACCACTTCTTTGACCGGCTCGATTTTCTCCCGCATATTGTAATATTGGTCTTTCATCTGAAGCACGATCCGCTCGGCTCCATACTTGTCCTGAAGCTCTTCGACGATGGAAGCCAGCTTGGCTTTCCTGCCTTCGAACAGCTCCCGGTCATGGTCGCGGATAATATAACGAAGCTCGGTCACCTCCACATCGCCTTCGATGGAAGTGAGATGAAAGAAGCCTTCATATCCCTCGGTATGTTCAGGCGCTTCTTCCGCAGGGAGCATGCCGTTCAGCTCCATGGCGATTTTCGCCGCGTTGACCATTTTTCCCTTGGCCGTTCCGGGATGGACGTTCTTGCCTTTGCAAGTCACGAGCGCGGCCGCCGCATTAAAGCTTTCGTATTGCAGCTCTCCCAGCGGCCCCCCGTCCATCGTATACGCGTATTTGGCGCCAAAGGCCTCCACGTCGAATTTATGCGGTCCTCGACCGATCTCTTCGTCGGGCGTGAAGGCCACGCGGATTTTGCCGTGCTTCAGCTCCGGATGCTGGATCAGGTAATTCATCGCCGTCATGATCTCTGCAATGCCCGCTTTATCGTCGGCGCCCAGCAGCGTTGTGCCGTCCGTTGTCACAAGCGTATGTCCTTTGTAACCGCTCAGCTCCGGAAAATCGCGCGGGGAGAGGATCACGTTCTGCGCTTGATTCAAAACGATGTCTTGTCCGTCATATTGTTCGACGATCCGCGGTTTGACGCCGGCACCCGTAAAATCGGTCGCCGTATCGATATGTGCCAAAAAGCCGATGGTCGGGACGGGTTTATCCGTGTTAGCCGGAAGCGTGGCCATCACATAGCCGTTCTCATCCATGGTGACCTCCTGCATGCCGATGCCCTTCAGCTCGTCCACCAGCAGCCGGCCCAGCGTCAGCTGCCCCGGGGTAGAAGGGCAAGTGTGGCTGTTCTCGTCGGATTGCGTATCCATCTGCGCATAGGTAATGAGTCTGTCGACTACTTCTTTTTTCATAAATTCTCAACTCCAATACGTATGGTATGTAAGGTGCACCTCTCAAATCCATCAAGAGTATACCATATTTGCCTGCGCTCAAAAAAATAACCGCTCCCCGAAAACCAGGGGAACGGTCAGGCTATGGCCAAAATGAAACGTTGATTTATTCAAAAGCCGGCAGCGCGATCTCGGAATAGTTCTCCTCGAAGAATTTCTTCACTTCGGGGCTGGTCATCGCCTGGGCGAGCTTTTGAATCGGCTCGGAATCCACGTTATCCTTGCGGGCCACCAGCGTAATGGTGAAATCGGAGTCGTTGCCCTCGGTTACCAGGGCGTCCTTCTTAGGCGTCAGTCCCAACGGTTTGGCATAGGCAGGCGTCATGGCCACCATATCGACGTCGTCGAGGGTGCGGGCCAGCATCAGCAGATCCACCTCGGTGAACTTGTATTGATGCGGGTTCTCGACGATGTCGGCCTGCGTCGCTTGGATGCCGACGCCTTCCTTCAGCTTGATCAGACCGTTCTTCTCAAACATCACCAGGGATCGGCCGATGTTGGAAGGATCGTTGGGAATCGCTATCGTTGCGCCGTCCGGAAGCTCTTCGATGGTTTTGTATTTTTTGGAGTACGCGCCGAAAACGGCATTATAGATCGGCGTGACCGGAACCAGTTCCGACCCGTTGTTCGCATTGTACTCTTCCATGTACGGTACATGCTGGAAGAAATTCGCATCCACCTCTTTATGGGCAAGCGCATTGTTCGGCTGCACATTATCGGACAGAATCCGGATGTCCAGATTGATGCCTTCTTCCTTCAGCATCGGCTTCACCAGCTCTAGCACTTCCGTCATCGGCGGAATGAGCGTTGCGACCTTCAGCGTCACTTCTTCTTTCGCTTCGGGCGCCGCGCTCTCCGGGGCTTCGTCCTTGGCTGGCTGCTGTCCGCAGCCCGCAAGCGCAAGCATGAGGGTCAGCAGAAGCAGCGATAATTTCTTATTCATTTTAGGTTACCTCCAGGTAAAAAATAATCTGTGCAAGCATGTTCAAAACCGCAATTATACTTTTCTTTTGTCCAGCAGCCTGGAAGCCAGGTTCCCGCCGAACTGGATCGATTGTACCAGAATGATCATGATGATGATCGTAAACGTCATGATCTCTTCCTCGAATCGCTGGTACCCGTAGCGGATCGCGAAATCCCCGACGCCGCCCCCGCCCACGATCCCCATGACCGTGGAGTACGAAATAAAACTGATCGTGGAGGTTGTCAGTCCGAGCGCAAGACCCGACCTGGCCTCCACATACAGGAACTTGAATATCATCTGGATCGTGGAGGCCCCCATGGAAGAGGCGGCCTCCATCACTTCCTTCGGCACCTCCAGCAGGGATTGCTCAACCAATCTGGAGTAGTAGGCAACCGCTACGACGGATAGCGGCACGGCAGCGGCCACCGTGCCGAGCGATGTACCGACAATCCACCTTGTGACCGGAATCATGGCAACGACAAGCAGCAGAAACGGAAATGACCGTATAACGTTGACCAGAGCATTCAGAATGGAGAACAATAGCCGGTTCTCATACTGCTGTCCTTTTCGGCACAGAAATAGCAGTGTTCCGACCGGAAGACCCAGTATTATAGCGGCAGCAATCGAAATGCCCACCATAATGAACGTCTCGCCGATCGCCCGCCATATTTCATGCTGATACTGGAGGACATAGGCCAAATAATCGTTCACGTATTGAATGATGTCATTCATAGAAGCCCAGTCCCCCCGTTTCTTCAGCACCGTTAGTTGGAGTTCCGGTACCTCGAGGCACCTCTCCATCCTGTTGGCGATTACGGTACGTTCGGGTCAAGCGGCCGTCCTCCATCACGGACACATGGTCGCAAATGCCGTTCACCACGTCCATTTCGTGCGAGACGATGACGATCGTAACCCCCAGCGTCCGGTTAATATGTCTTAACACATCCAGAATATCCGCCGTCGTCCGCGGATCCAGGGAAGACGTCGGCTCATCGCACAGCAAGACGGTCGGCGAATTGGCCAAAGCTCTGGCAATCGCTACCCGCTGCTTCTGGCCGCCGCTAAGCTGAGCAGGATATGACTTCGCTTTATCCTCCAGCCCGACAAAGCGCAGGACCTCCTGAACGCGCTCCGCACGGGCAGACTTCGGTACCTTTGCCAGTTCAAGCGGCAGGGACACGTTGCCCCATACCGTCCGGTTGCTGACCAGTTGGAACAGCTGAAAGATCATGCCGATGGACCTTCTTGCCTCCCGAAGCTCCCTGCTGCCAAGGGCGGTCAGCTCCCGTCCATTCACCGAGACTATGCCGGCGTCCGGTCTCTCCAGTACGTTCATGATGCGCAGCAGCGTCGATTTACCGGCTCCGCTGGCGCCGATGATGCCGTGTATGCTGCCCTCTTCAATATCGAGAGAGACGGCATCGATTGCCAGGTAACGGTCCGCGCCGTTGCCATAGCTTTTACTGACCTCTTGCAGCGAGATCATCCTAAAATCCCCCTCCTTGCCACATGAAGAAAGCCCGCGTGGCGATACCGCCTGCGAGCACATGATGCTGCAACAACAATTGAATCATACCATAATTTTAGACAAAATGTGACACCCCTTGCCCGCTGCCAGAAAGTGCATGCTCTCAAGATAAATAAAGCTGATGTCCATACATGCCCGTTAAGCGTTCAACCGCCTTATCCAGCAAACCTTCCTCAAAACCCTCAAGGCCTTCGATGGCTTGAATTTTCTCCGCAGCCGGCATCTCCTTCTGAAGATGCAAACTCCAGTTCACGATCGCCTGCACCGCATCTTCATGCTCAAACTGGCCGTAATAGATATGCGCTTTGTACAGATAGCTTTCGGCATGCTCCGGCACCACCTTCAGCACCTCGTCAAATGCAGCCAATGCCGCATCTTCGTCCTGATCCTTGTAATAAATCTGCCCCAGCCTGAAATATGCCCCGGGGTGACCCGGCGAAAGCTCCAGCACTTGCAGCGTATCCTCCTTCGCGCGCGCGTAGTCTCCCATCGAATAATAAATTCCGCTTCGCAGGCTGTACAGGCTTCCCTGCCCCGGGTTCAAGCTGAGCCCCTGAGCGCAGTCCGCCAGTCCCCGCTCGAGCTGGCCGGTCTCCACGAAGCAAACGGCGCGGAATTCATAGAATCGCGGATTGGACGGATGCGCTTGAATCGCCTGGGAATACGCATCGATGGCAAGGTCCCACATGCCCATCTCCTTGTAAATATGACCGCTGGCCGCCAGGTACGTCGGGTGCTCCGAGAAGGCTTCCTCCTGCTTAACCGCTTCCTGCAGCTCCAGCAGCGCTTCCTCGTTGCGTCCTTGAAGATAGAGCACGTAGCTGAGCTTGTTGCGGATCTCGGTCCCGTCCTGGAGCGCGGCCGCTTCCTTCAAAGCCTGCTCCGCAGACGGCAGATCGTTCATCTCCATATAAATATCGGCACGCTGAACATAATTGGGCGCGTCATCATGCTCAAGCTTAAGCAGCTTGTCATTGATTGCCAGCGCCTCCTCCTGGCGACCCAGCCGGTAGTAGCAGTCGGCCATCCAGTAGCAAGCCAGCGGAGAATCCGGCTGTCTCGCATACAGCTTCGAAATCAGCTCGAAGGCTTCCTCTTCCCGGGCATCCTCGCGGTAGATACGGGCCAAATCGAAATATGCGCGGTAATCGTCCGGTTCCGCCTCGATCGCCCACTCCAAATCGGCTTTGGCCGCAGCTTTGCTGCCGGACCGGTTCAAGACCTCCGCCCTCTTTAAGTAAAGTTCGTACGTATCCGGATACCGTTCAATGGCCTCCGACAGATAGTGCTCGGCCTGCCCCAAATCCCCCAGCTGCACGTACAGATCCGCCATGGGCTTCCGGAAGGAATACGCCTCGCGCGCTTGCCGCTGAAACGTCTGGAAGGCGCCATAGCTGTAGTTGGTGCTTCCCGCGAACAGCGCATATCCGCCATCCGCTTCCGCTTCATACCGGTCAGCCAGCTGGATTCCCTCCTGCAGGACGCCCACGGCTTCCTGCACATGATCCATCAGATCCAGCGAAACCGACAGCATGTAGTAATACATCGGAATGGCGCGCTCCGGCTTCTGGATGCTTAAACGAAAATAGCGCGCCGCTTCCGCCGGATTCCCGCTCTCGTAATAAGCCATGCCCAGTTCATAGTAGGTCGAAATTACCGTGCTGTCGTCCTCCCGCTTGATGCTTTCCTTCAGATCCCGGATCGCCTCGTCGTACTGGTTCAGATCCTTGTGCGCAATGCCCCGGGTATACCAATTCATATAATTGTCCGCATTCAATCGAATCGCTTCATCCAAATCCTCGATGGCCTCGCGCTCCCGGTTCAGCTCCCGCAGAATATGGGCGCGCCGCTCGTACGCGCGATGGCTGCCGCTCGTTTCGATCACGCGTCCCAGATAAGCCACGGCCTCATCCGAATAGCCGCTGTTGTGCAGCAGTTCCGCATAGTGCAGCTTGTCATTAAAACTTGTAATGGCGCTTTCGCCTTTTCTCATATATTTAAGGGCTTGCTCAAAATCCCGCTTCTTCCTGTAATGGTTCCCGATACGGAACCAGATCCGCTTCATCAACTTCATGGTGGCTCATCCTTTGTATGTAGATGTTATTCTTGGGTTTCTTGGGCTCCTATGATTAGAGCCGGGGCAGCTTTCGCCTTATCTCTATATTATACTTCCTCTATGTCCATTTGCACCCAAATTAAAGAGGAACCTCCTGCAGGCTCCTCTTTCGGTGTGTATCCTATTATATTGTATAAAGATACCAAAAATGTGCAATCCAAAATATTACTTCCGATTATTTAGTGAAATGCTCTTCCATTTTGCGCCATCGGGTTTTTCCGGCATGGTATGCAGCAATGCCTAGCGAAATTCCCCAGACCAGAAAGAGCGCATACCAGAAGTATCCCCACGCCGCCATGGGGCTTGCATCTTGAGCAGCGTGCATCGGGGCCGACTGAACGCGTCCAACCGCTAACAGATACTGCAGGGCGAAATAGATAAATCCCCATAATGACAACAACACCGAACCGGCTGTTGCCGGAACAACTAACATCCATTTCGGCAGTCGTCTCCCCCAAGGCCTGGCGAAAGCAAGCGCGAAGACGGCAGCCAACATAGCGATGGTTCCCATTCCCCAGTAGCCGATCGCATGTGACCAAAAATCATCCGGCGTCTCCTGGAAATCCCCGGGGAATGCAAACCCGAAGCCAAGCCCCCACCAATAATGGGGAAGGGCATACAGCACAGCAGCAATGCAAGCAACAACCCCCGCTTTTTTCATTCTTGATTCATTCATTTCATCACCTCAAGCTCATCATACCTATCTAAAGAGAGCATTAAGTTGACTCGGAGTTTAAGTTTCGTTTAAATTTCCGCCCAAACCATAGCTGAGGTGCGGCTAAGAATGGACTTCACTTCCCATTGCAAGTTCATTTCCTTTGTCTGAATAAGCGAGCGACCCACATTCATGAGCACACCCGGTATCCGACCCCCCGGATCGTTTCTATAATTTGAGGAGAGCTTGAATCGATCTCGATCTTCTCCCGTAAATGGCGAATATGCACCATAAGCGATTTGTCGCCATGAATATACGGTTCCCTCCATACGGCCTCGTAGATTTGCTTTTGGGTTAATATCTGATTCAAATGATCGATTAAATACATGAAAATGTGAAATTGCTTGCCCGTAAGAACGATTTCATCCATCGTTTCCGTATTTAATATACGGTTCGTTCTCCGGTCAATATTTAAATGCTTCACCTGGAGGTTATCCGAAGCCATTGAACCAGAACGTCTTAACAGCACCTGAATGCGTGCAGCCAGTTCGTCGGGATGAAACGGCTTGGTCATATAATCGTCGGCAAAGGATAGCCCTTGCAGTTTATCCTCCATTGACGTTCTGGCAGTCAGCATTAAGATCGGTACATCCGGACGGCGCTGCTTGAACCGCTGTCCGATCGTATAGCCATCCAATCCTGGGATCATGATGTCCAGTATGACCAGGCTGCACGTTTCAAAAGATTCCATAGCATCATGGCCTGAAGTCCTCCAGATCACTTTATAGCCAAGTTCGATTAAAAAATCTTTGGACCAAGCGCCGATCTCCTTATCGTCTTCTATGTATAAAATAGTAAAACTCATCGTCTGTGTTTGACTCCTTATGAGGGATATACTGGTAGTTTAGCATATTGGAGTGAAACGAGGGCTCCTATTTGAAGCCCTCTCTTGATTTAGTCAGTATACCTTATGAATCACGTCTTCAAAATCGGGATCTTCCATATCGATATCGTCCAGCTCGCCCCAGCGGCCCAGCTCTTTAAAAATATCAAGCGTGTTCATCTCGCGGCGGTTCACCTCAATCGTGACGGTGTTATCCAGAGAACCTGTCACGCGGATCGGGACGGAAAGATTGCCTTCCCCCTGAAACTGCTCAGGGATAACAAAAGGTCCGCGGAAGGTCACGGTGATGACCGTAGGCAGCCCGATCGTCTCGCGCAGGGACTTCACCGTTCCATCATAGGAAAGCTCGCCGTTGTTAATGACCATTACGCGATTGCAGAGCTGTTCGATATCGTCCATGTCATGCGTCGTGAGCAGGATGGTCTTGCCGAATTGCTCGTTGACCAGCTTGAGAAAATGGCGGATGTTCCGCTTGGCGTTCACGTCCAGGCCGATCGTCGGCTCATCCAGGAACAGCACGTCCGGATCATGCAGCATCGCGGCCGCGAGGTCTGCGCGCATGCGCTGCCCGAGCGACAGCTTGCGCACAGGCGTTTCCCAGAACGCCCGTAAATCCAGAAGTTCGGCAAACTGTCCGAGTCTGCGCTCCTTGTCCGCCTGATCCACGCAGTACATTTTCGCCAAAATATCGTAGGAATCCTTCACCGGCAAGTCCCACCACAGCTGGCTGCGCTGACCGAATACGACGCCCAGATTGTTCACCACGCTGCGCCGTTCCTTGTGCGGATTCAAACCTCCGATCAATACGCTGCCCGAGGTCGGGTGGAGAATGCCGGTCAGCATTTTGATCGTTGTGGATTTGCCGGCGCCGTTCGGACCGATGTAACCGACGAATTCCCCCGGCTCCACTTGAAAGCTGATCCCCCTCACGGCTTCCTTCGTCCGGTATTCTCTCGTAAACAGGGTTCGCAGACCGGAGAAGCGCCCCTCCTTCACGACCGGCGTTTTGAACTCCTTGCGTATGTTGCTCACTTCAATCATGGACGCAATCCTCCTTTAGCTCCCTGTACTTTGATATTTCGTCAAACCAAACTGCCAGAACCTCAGGCTTAAACCGAGACATAACAGGGCCGCTCCAGCCAACGCAGGCAGCACCCAGGCTCCGAGCTCGCCCCGCAGTATGTATAGCGATGGGACATAATTGACCAAACCGACCGGGACCACGATCAGCAGGATCGACGACATCCATTTGGGATACAGCGTGAGCGGATACTGGGCCGCCGTCCGGGCCGCATCCTCCGTCAGGTTCTGAAGCTCGGTGATCCGGGTCGTCCAAAAACCGAAGGTTGCGGTCGCAAGGCCGATCGAGAACAGGATGACGGCACCCGTGACGATAATGTACAGCGATTGCGGCACCGCGCTCCATCCCACCTGACCTGCCGCCATCATGCCATGCAGCGACCACCAGAGCAGAAAACCGCCCTGCAGCACTTCGCCCAGCATGATCCGGAATTTCTGCGGCATGAGCGCCAGCAGCACCGGCATGGGACGGGTCAGCAGCTGGTCAAGCTCCCCGTTGACCAGATAACTCTCAAGATGATGCACTTCATCCCCAAACGTCCGGTAGAGCGTCTTCGACAGCGTCATGACGGCAAACAAATACCCGATTTCATGCATGGACCAGCCCTGAATGGCTCCGAATTTGTAGAGGACGATGGCGACCATGAGAAACTCGGAAATTTGGATCAATGCGGCAAGAAACGAAGCCAGGATGAAATTGAATTTGTACTGCATGCGGCTTTTGATGCTCGTACGGATCAGCAGCGCATACAGGGATAGCCAGGATCTCGCGGTCATCCTCCCTGCACCTCCACTTTCCGCCTTAGGAATCCGGTAGCCAGCAGGCTTGCCAGCGTCAGCAGCACGCACCATGACAACGTGCCCCACAGATGGGAAACGTCATCGAAGCCCAGATAGATCCGGGTCGGCACATAGAGCAGATACGGATACGGCGACCACCAGGCAATCGCCTGAAGCCAGCCCGGCAGCCATTCGATGGGAATGAAGAAACCGGCTAGGAGATTGATCATCGCGTGGTTGCCCCAATACAACCAAGACGATTCCGTTGTCCATAATGCCGATGCGCCGATGAGATAGTTGATGCAAATCGATAAGTAGGCGGCGCCTGCGAGCGCAATGGCAACGTAGAGGAAGGTGACTGCTTTTCCAGGCAGCTGCAGTGAGAAGGCAAAATAATACACCAGGTAGATCGGGATTGATTTGTAAACGAATTGGTAGGCGATTTGCCCCCATTCCTTGGCCATCAAATGACTGAACAAATGAACGGGTCGCATCAAATCCAGGGAGATATGGCCGGTTCGCACGGCTTGGGGGATGCCGAGGCCATTCGTGACGAAACTGGAAACCCAGAGCGCGGCTTGCGTAAAGGCGATGTAGCCGACCATTCCCTGCGTTCCGTAATCTCCGAGCGCGTAATCGGCGCCGAGACCGAGCCAGATACAGGCATACATGAAGCCGAACATCGCACTGGCGACATTGTGCACCATGTGGGCGCCGCGGTACTGCAAATTGCGGGCATAGGCTTTGGAAGCCAATGTGAAATAAAGCATGAAGCACCTCCGATAAGCATTTTAGATGGCGGACCCATCCACTTCAGACAAGGCGAAAATGAGAGAAGGACAATAGCATACCAGAACGTTCCATTTCAGGCAAGGATTTTTTCGCAAGGAACATCGGGTGAACATCGGGCCGAAAATCCGGCATGAAATAAAGCCTTCTTCTCCCTAAGCCTGTTGAGAACAACCGTCATGGGTGTGCGAAGACCTCATTGTCATAAAGAGTAACCATATGAAGGGGATGCTCCCCTTATGTAGAAGGGAGGCGGCCGGGACAGAAAAAAGACGTGATTTGTCAGATCACGTCTTTATGCTTCATCGGCTCCTGAAACTCGCCGAAATAGTCTACCAGGAATGACTGGAACTCCGTTGCGGCCTTGGACAAGTAGCGCCGCTCCAGCCAAGCTATGGTAAAGGTGCGGTAGCAGGAAGGCTTCTCGATGCGCACCATCGCGTACGGGGGCATGTCGTCCCCTTTGCATCCGGGTACAAATGCGGCTCCAAGCCCGGCCGATACGAGGCTGGACAATGCCGCCGGCTCATCTACTTCACATACGACTTCCCGGCTGATCCCGGCCAATCGGCAAAACTCTTCGTTCATTTTACGAAACGGATGGCCTGCCTTGTACTCGATGAAGGCCTCCCCCGCCACCTCCTGAAGGGAAATGCGGGACCGTCCCGCCAATCGATGGCCGTGAGGCACCGCCAGGAACACCTCCGCATGGAGGACCGGAATCTCCCGAATGTGGTCTTCGTCCAGGGCCGCCGCGGTAAAGCACAGATCGATTTCTCCGTTTTCCAGCATCTGCACCATCTCCATCGTGGAGTCGGGCGGAATCTGAATGATGCGAAAATTCACGTCAGGATATCGCGCGCGGAAAGCGCCCAGGGCTTTGGACAGCCGGGGCAATGCCGTCGTTGCTATGCGGATGCTCCCCCGCTCCATGCCTGCCAAATCGGACACTTCCCTCCTGCCTTCCTCTAGGGCCGATAACGCCGTATCGAC
This sequence comes from Priestia sp. BR_2, assembly GCF_041954005.1. Lineage (NCBI taxonomy): Bacteria > Bacillati > Bacillota > Bacilli > Caryophanales > Bacillaceae > Priestia > Priestia sp. BR_2. Next base: position 101,171 of record NZ_JAVFHM010000351.1, read on the forward strand.
GCTTTTCAGAAAAGCCTTCCCGAATGAATTGAGCTTAATTTGCCGGCTCTGCCGATCAAACAGAGGCACGCCCAAATCTTCCTCCAAGCGGGCAATCGTCTTGCTGAGCGCAGGCTGGGCAATACGAAGTTCCTTCGCGGCCTTGGTCATGTGCTCCATTCGGGCCACCGTCTGAAAATAATGCAGCTGAAGCAGTTCCATGGGGGTTCTTCCTCCTTCATTGATATCCTTGAGTATATGAATGCATGTCATAATATATATTTTTATTTATTAACTATCGATTGTAGAATAAATCGTAACCAAAGGAAAGGGGGAAATCACATGAACGAACATCAACAACCGCAACAGCCGCCGGCTGAAAAATTAATACGCATTCTGGCGTTTACGATGATTCTCTCGTCGATGAGCGCAACCATGTTTAATATCGTGCTTCCGGAAATCAGCCAGGAATTCCGACTTTCCTTCGCCCAGGTCAGCTGGGTATCGTCGATTTACATGCTCATCTATGCCATAGGCTCCGTCCTGTACGGAAAATTGGCCGACACCTATAAACTCAAAAATCTGGTCACCTTCGGATTGCTTCTCTTCTTTGTCGGTTCCATCACGGGCTTGGCCGCACAGGCCTACTGGATGGTGCTGCTGGGACGGATCCTTCAGGCAGCGGGGGCAGCCGTCATTCCGGCAATCGCCATGATCATTCCGGTCCGTTACTTCCCTGCCGAAAACCGGGGCCGCGCACTCGGCATAACGGCGACCGGGCTCGCCATAGGCAACGCGGTCGGGCCGGTGGTTTCCGCATTGGTCGTTAGCACGTTCCATTGGAGATGGCTCTTTTTCATTCCGCTGCTCATCCTGGTCACCCTCCCTCTCTATCGCAAATATCTGGGCAATGAACAGGGCCAGGGCGCACGGATCGATTGGCTCGGCGGCGGCCTTCTGGCCGGAACGGTCGCGCTGCTGCTTCTGGCGGTGACCCAAGGCGGCTGGATATTCGGTTTAGGCAGCCTGATCCTGTTCCTTGCGTTCCTTCTGCGCATTCGTTCGGCTAAAGCGCCTTTTGTCCAGCCCCGGTTATTCCGCAACCCAAGCTATACGGTCGGACTTGTCCTCGGCATGTTCATCATGAGCGTCGGCTATGCGCTGCCCTTTCTTACTCCGCAGCTGCTGTCGGATTTGAACGGTCTGGCACCGGGATGGATCGGATTTGTCATGGTGCCCGGAGCCGTCGTCACGGCCATGCTCGGCGGAAGAGGCGGCAAGCTCGCGGATACCAAGGGAACCCGCTATTTATTCTATGCGGCTTCCACCCTGCTGCTGCTGTGCTTTGCCCTGTTGTCCACCTTTGCTGGCGTATCGCCGCTCCTGATTGCACTGTTCCTGATCTTCGGCAATGTCGGTATCATGTTTATGCAAATCTCGCTCTCCAAGACGATCTCCTTATCGCTGCCCAAAGAGCAAACCGGCGTCGGCATGGGACTGTTCTCGCTGCTTAACTTCCTGTCCGGCGCGATTGCCACCGGGGTTTACGGCAAAGCCGTCGACCTTGGCGCCGGCACCCGCTGGAACCCGCTGAACATGGTACAGGGAGCTTCGACCTACAGCAACATCTATATCGTCTTGGTGGCGTTGCAAGCAGGAATCCTTCTGCTGTTTATGCTGCAATTTGGCAGGACGGCACAGCATAAGCTGCAGGTTCAAACTACCGGATCCAAATAAGGAACGGCAGCCAATGCGGGGGCATTTGATGAAAATATGCCTGCCCATCCGATTATGATCGGGGCTATTCGCATACAGGCTGCGCAGATCCGCGCATGCCGACACAAAAACCACCGGAGCAACGCTTGGCTGTAAGCCGCTCCGGTGGTTTTGATGATGTCCTGATGCTTTTAATTTGTTAAATGCGATGGCGATGCTGTGGATACTATGGTGCCTGCCCATACCTGGTAACCCTTATACGTCCAAACGCGGCTGCGGGCAGAGAAGAACATGCGCTTCTTCCTCATGGTGCCACTCTAAGATTACATGGCGGCGCGCTTCAGCTGTCCATGATATAAGTCGCTGTAGAACCCTCCCTGCTTCAGCAGCTCCTCATGGGAGCCCTGCTCCAGCAGGCGTCCGTCTTTCAGCACCAGGATGCGGTCGGCGGAGCGGATGGTATTCAGACGATGGGCTATCACGAAGCTCGTCCTGCCTTTCATCAATCGCTGCAGCCCTTCCTGGATCTTGATCTCCGTTACGGTATCGATGCTGCTTGTCGCTTCATCCAGCACCAGCATGGAGGGGTTGGCCAGAATCGCCCTTGCGATCGCAAGCAGCTGCTTCTGCCCTTGGCTGATGCCGCTTCCGTCAGGCTTGAGCATTTTGTCGTAACCATCCTTCATGCGCACGATGAACGAGTGGGCGTTAGCCAATTTTGCGGCTTCCTCCACTTCTTCGTCGGTCGCATCCAGCCGGCCGAAACGGATATTCTCACGGATGGTGCCCTGAAACAGGAACGAATCCTGAAGCACGAAAGCCATCTGCGAACGCAGGCTTTCCCTGCGGATCGAAGAAATGTCCCGGCCGTCCAGGGTAATGCTTCCGCTGTCCGGATCGTAGAACCTGGAGAGTAGCTGGATCAAGGTGGTTTTTCCCGCACCGGTCGGACCGACCAGCGCAATCATCTCGCCGGGCTTTGCTTCAAAGCTGATGCCTTCTAAGGTGTCCCCGTCTTTATCGTAAGAGAACGAGACTTTGTCGAACTTGACCGCCCCCTCTACGCTCTTCAGCGTGACAGCCGCTCCTTCATCCTTCGCTTCCACCTCTTCGTCCAGCACTTCGAATACGCGTTCCGCACCTGCAATGGCGGAGAGCAGCGTATTCCATTGGTTCGCCAGATCGTTCAGCGGTCTCGTAAACTGCCGCGCGTAACTTTCGAATATAATGATGACGCCGATCGTAATATGGCCCTGAATCGCCAGAATGCCGCCAATGCCTGCTACGATCGCAAAGCTCAAATTGTTGAGCCCGTTCATCAGCTTCGGAATGAAGCCCGATATGCTCTGCGCCCAGAAGCCCGATAGACGAATCCGTTGATTGCGCTCATCGAATTCGCGGACCACCCGTTCCTCCTGGGAAAAAGCCTTGATGATTCGCTGCCCGGACAGCGTTTCTTCAATGTAACCGTTCAGATCCCCCAGATTGCGCTGACGCTCTTTAAACAGCGGGCCGGTTCGGCGGGTAATCCAGCGCATCCCCATCATCATCAGGGGCACGACCAGGAACGTCAGCAGCGTAAGCAGCGGGCTAAGCCATAACATGACGGTTAACGTGCCGATTAAGGTCAGCACGCTCGAGAAGATTTGAATGGCCGAGCTGTTGAGCGTCGAGCTCACGTTCTCGATGTCATTCGTCAGACGGCTCATGATTTCGCCCTGCTGGCGCTTGCCGTAGAACGGAATCGGCAGCCGGTGCAGATGCGTGAACAGATCCATCCGCATCCGGTACACGGTCTCTTGGGCGATGCCGATCATCCAGACGTTGTGCAGCCAGGTGGTTAAGGCCTGGAGGACATATACGACGGCCAGGCCAACCAGAAAGTACAGCCAGGCGGAATCGATGGAGCTGTCGGGATTTCTTACATCATCCAGAAATTTGTCCACCCCGACGCCGAGCAGATAGGGACCCAGCAGCGCCAGGCCCGAGCTGAACATCACCATCAGCAGCACGAGCGCGAGTTTCCCTTTGCGCCGGGCAAGATAGGTCCATATCCTGGAGAGGGTGCCCGACCAGTTTTTCGCCTTGGCTTTCGGCTTGCCGCCACGGCTGCCGCCATCCTTGTTCTTGTCAAGATCCAGCTTCGGTTTCGGATGACGAAACGGTTCAGTGAATGCCTTGAGCATGATGCTGCGCCTCCTCTCCATACTGGGATTCATAGATGCGTCGATACAGAGCGGAGCTTTTCATCAAAGCGTCATGATTCCCTTTTCCGATCAAACGCCCGTCATCCAGCAGCAAAATCAAATCCGCAGAAGTGGTCGAGCTGATCTTCTGCGTAATCAAAAACGTCGTGCAGGATAAATCCTTGAGGGCATCCAGCAGGGCGCCTTCCGTTCGGACGTCAAGAGCGCTGGTGCTGTCGTCCAGAATGAGGATGGCGGGCTTTCGCACGAGCGCCCGCGCAATCGACAGGCGCTGCTTCTGTCCGCCGGACAAATTGACCCCGCGCTGGCCCAGCATCGTGTCATACCCGTTAGGCAGATGCTCAATGGTATCATGAATCTGAGCTCGGCGAGCCGCCTCCTGAATTTCTTCCATCGTTGCATCCTCGCGTCCCCAAGCAATATTCTCCCGCACCGTCCCGGAGAAGAGCAGCACTTCCTGCGGCACATAGCCGATGCTGCTGCGCAGGTTCACCTCATCGATCGACGCGGCGTCCACGCCGTCTACGAGCACGGTCCCCTTCTCTTCCTCGTAAAGCCGCGGAATCAGCTGGACCAGCGAGGATTTGCCGGAACCCGTGGCTCCCATGATGGCGATGCGCTCACCGGGCTTCGCTTCAAAGGAAATATCCGTCAGGACGTCGATGTCGCTGCCCGGATAACTGAAGCTCACTTGCTCGAATTTGACGCCCCCCTGAATATCCACTTTTCCGGTTATGTCCTTGTTTGCGCCAGCCGCCATATCCTCCGTGCCCAGCACCTCCTGCGCACGCTGGGCGGAAGCCCGTCCGCGGGAAAAGGCAACGACGACCCAAGACAGGGCTGACATGGCGCCGATGCAGCGCAGGGAATAGTTGACGACGGCGACCACCTCGCCGACGCTGGCACTGCCGGACGCAATATCTTTGCGGCCGAACCACAGGACCGCCATGATCCCGGCGTTCATGACGAGGAGAATAAACGGCATCGTTGTCTCCGTTAATCGCAAGGTCGAGACGGTGGTGCTCATCAGCTTGCCGGAGGTACGGGCAAAGCGCTCAATTTCATGGCCCATGCGCACGAATACGCGGATCAATCGAATCCCGGTCAGATTCTCCTGGATGACGCCGTTCACCGCATCCAGCCGCTGCTGGACGCTGCGGAACGCATCGGCAGCCCGCTTCATGATCCAAGCGATGAAAATAAACAATACGGGCACGGTCAGCACAAGCAGCAAGCCCAGCTTCACATTCACGACCAGTGCCATGATAATGCTGCCGAGCACCACCAGCGGAACGCGCGTCATGAACCGCAAGCCCATGAACACCGTGTCCTGAATCTGGGTGACGTCACCCGTAAGCCTGGTAATCAACGATGAAGTGGCGAACCGGTTAAATATCGAATAAGAGAAAGACTGCACCTTGTCATACAATTGATCGCGAAGATCATAACCGAGCCCCTGACTCGTATGCGCCGCAAAAAAAGAGCTGGATATCCCGGCGATGAAGGCTATAATAGCGCTTCCAGTCAAAACGGCTCCCCACATCCATACGACGGACATGTCCTGCTTCTGTATGCCGTCGTCGATGATTTTGGAGATAAGCAGCGGCTGAATCAGCTCGACGGTGAGCTCGATCAGCATCATGGCAAGTGCCGCAATCGCTGCAACGCGGTACTTTTTCAAGATCGAGAAGACAATTCCCATATGCATTCCTCCGAGTGTCGAAGACCCTTATCCTATTTCTTACATCATTTACCCACAGGTCTTCATGTAGTAGCAATATTAGTTCGTACAATGGCTGGATATGTCTATTATAATATATTTTCTCCTAGATCTTGCCGGCGGATGAAAATTATCGCCGGAAATCGCATTCCAATACCTCTTCACGCATGGCGGCAACATAAAAACCAGGATGAACAGGCAGCGAAAAAGAGAGCCCGTTCACAAGGATCGTCTCCCGCGAAAATGGCTCTCATGCCGAACTATATGTTATTCCACGACTTCAGCGCTTCGATCATGTCGATCCGCTTCAGCTTGTAATGCATGGAAGCCATGACGATGGCCGAGAACAGTAGCGTCAGCAGCGCCGCGTAGCCATAACTGATTTCATGGATGGTGGGACTGAACATCATCGCATCCACTTCTGCGGTCAGTAGCACGAAGCGGTGCAGGAATATGCCTGCCAGATTGCCCGCTATGATCCCGAGCACGGTCAGGATCATGTTTTCGCGATAAATGTACATGGTTACTTCCTTGTCGTAGAAGCCAAGCACCTTAATTGTCGACAGCTCGCGTATCCGTTCGGATACGTTGATATTCGTCAGATTGTACAGCACGACAAATGCGAGGGCCGCAGCGGACACAATGAGGACGACCACCACGACGTTCATGCTGCCCATCGTATCGCTGAAGGCGTCGCTCACGCCGCTCGTGAAACTCACCATGGCGACCCGTTCGCTTGCGGTTAGCGATTCCCCGAGCCGATCCTCCCACCCCGGATCCTTACGGTCATAAGTCAGCAGCTGGCTGTTCGCTTCGGGCGCTGCGTCAAAAATGTCTTCGTAGTATTTCGGCGTCATGTACACGTAGTGCAAGGCATAGTTCTCCGTAATCCCCGCCACGCGCATTTCAAAGGGTTCATTATCGCTGTTCTGAGCCGTGAATGTGCTGCCAATGCCGAGATCGAACAGCTTGGCCAGCTTCTCGGTAATGATCGCGCCGTCATCCGTCAGCGACAGCGTCTGCTCCTGTTCGCGGGGCTTCAGCACGATAAACGAATCGATCTTCTCCGGCGATTGCGGCACGAACAAATTCACATCCTGGCCGTTCACGCCGGGGGCCGCCGCGGTCATCGCCTCCTGGGTCACGTTCAGGATTCCCGTAATCTCCGGAACTCCCGCTAGGCGCTTGTTATAGTCCTCCAGCCCGCCGCTCTCGCCGTTATCTTCTTGGAATACCACGGTCGCCTGGTGCTGCATGATTTTGCCGTATTGCATCGGCGCGATATCCCCGATGGAGTCCTTAAGACCGAAACCGGTCAGAATGAGGGCCGTGCACCCGGCCACGCCGCAGACCGTCATGAACATCCGCTGCTTGTAGCGGAAGAGATTTCGCGCGGTTACTTTTCCAATAAAGCCGAGCCGGTTCCACACCCATGGCACTCGCTCCAGCCATATGCGGGATCCGTTTTTGGGCGCCCTTGGACGCATCAGGACCGAGGCGTTGCTTCGAAGCTCCACCCGCACGGCCACATAAGCCGTCATGGTGGTACAGAGCACAGCCACGACAACCGAGACGATGCTATAGCTGAGATAGAAGCTGGTTCTTACATCGGGCAGATTATACAAAGCGCCGTAAGCATCATAGATGATGGCGGGAAACAGGGTAAAGCCGACGGCCAGTCCGGCAGCCGATGCGGCAACGCTCGCCAGCGTCGAATAGACCAGAAACTTTTTCATCACGTCCCGGTTGCTGTAACCGAGGGCTTTCAGGGTTCCGATCTGCAGCCGCTGCTCCTCAACCATCCGGGTCATCGTCGTCAGACTGACGAGGGCCGCGATCAGGAAAAAGAAAACCGGGAACGCGGTCGCAATGGAAGATAAGCGGTCCGCGTTATCGCTGTACTCGGTATATCCCGGGTTGACGCTGCGGTCCATGACATAGACCTTGGGAAGCTCAAGCTGATCCAGCTCCTTCCGGCCCTCGGCCACTTCCTTCTCGCCGTCGGCGATCTCCCGCATAGCCTTTGCTTTTTCCTCTTTGAATTTCTCCTGACCTTCCCGGTAGTCCGCCTGTCCTTGGGCAAGCTCCGCTTTCGCATTCGCGAGCTTGGCTTCCCCCTCCCGTCTGGCGGCTGCAAGCTCTTCGGTTCCTTGCTTCAACGAAGCCTCGCCCTGCGCGAGCTGACGCTCGGCTTCCCGAAGCTTAGCCTGCCCGTCCTTCAGCTCTGCTTCGCTTGCATCCAGCTTCTGCTCAGCCTGATCCAGCTGCAGCGAAGCCTCGCCCAGGCCACGCTGGAACGCGGAAGCCGCCTGTCGCAAAGCAGCGCCGTCCAATGCGCCGTCCATGAAGCCGCCGACGGCGACCGCTAGTTTCGGATCGGCTGACTGAGCTGCCGAGAGCAGCTCTTGCCTCTGCTCGTCAGGAATGACCTCCGGGTCCAAGCCGGAGATTTGCTGCAGCGCCTTCGCCAATTGCTGTCCTTGTGCCAGCTTCGGCGCAAGCTCCGCCTTTTGCTGATCCAATTGGCTCTGACCCGTCTTGAGCTGATTCCGGCCCTGTTCCAGCTTCTGCTGATTGCGTTTCAGTTCCGCTCTGCCATGCGAAAGTTCTTGTTCCGCCGCATCGAGTTTAGCCTGCCCTTGGGCCAGCTCGGCCTGAAGCTTGTTCACCCCATCGCGGTACGCTTGCTCGCCTTCATTCAGCTTGAGCCTCGCATCCGTTAACTCCTGCTCCGCATCGGCAAGCTGCCTCTTGGCATCCTCGATTTTGTGCGTCGCCTCGTCCAGCTTCTTCTGACCTTCTGCACGGATTTCCGCCAGCCGCTCCTGCGGCATGGCCTCCAGCGCCAGTTCAACTGCTTCTTTGTGCCGGCTGATTTTCTCGTCATACTCGGCTGTATAAGGAGCAGGTTCCGCCGTGTCATGAAAGGTCAAGTAGACTTCCGTATAAACAGGCAGTTTAAAATCCTTCTCCGGAATAACGGCAAATACATCCGCCGTTCCTTTGCCGATACCGCTCGTTCCCCGGCTCATGCTGCTTATGAACAGCGGGCTTTTCGCTCTTCCAACGACTGTATACGTCAGATGATCAAACGTTTCCCCCAAATCCACTTCCTGATCCGGATTGGTAAAGGTGACCTGATCCCCTATTTTAAATTCGTTTCCTCTCTCTCCTGCATCGATGACGATTTCGCCTGCTGCCTCTGGCATTCGACCCTCTGTAAGCACATATTGATTCAGATTATTACCTGGGTCATAGGAGAGCACCTTCGCGATCCGCCCGCTGTCGCCGAGAAATACGTCCGCGCCGTAGCCCGGTTGAACCGCATCCACGCCGGCAACCCGTTTCAGCTTTTCAATATCGCTTGGTTCGAGACCCAAGGTCGATTGAACCTTAAGGTCCATCAGTTTTAAATCCTTATAGTAGTGATCCGCCGTATCCAGCATATCAGGCCCGGTGGCCTTGATCCCCGCGAAAAAGCCAACGCCGAGCATAATAATCGCAAAAATGGACAGAAACCGTGCCTTTGTCCGCGATATTTCCCGGAAAATATCAGTCCATAACGCTTTCTTCTTCATCATCGATGTCTCCCTACCACTCAATGCTGTCTACGGAAACGGGATTCGGATTCACCACCGTCTTCCGAACCTTGGCATTGTTGATCTCGATGATTCGATCGGCCATCGGTGCCAGGGCAGAATTATGCGTAATGACGATAACGGTCGTTCCCGTGTGGCGGCAGGTATCCTGGAGCAGCTTGAGCACCTGCTTCCCGGTATGGTAATCAAGCGCACCCGTGGGTTCATCGCAGAGAAGCAGCTTCGGCTGCTTGGCAAGCGCCCTGGCAATCGCCACCCGCTGCTGTTCGCCGCCGGACAGCTGTGCCGGAAAATTGTTCAGGCGCTGCTCCAGGCCGACATCCCGCAGCACTTGCTCGGCATCCAGAGCTCGGGGCGAAATCTGCGAGGCTAATTCCACGTTTTCTTTTGTCGTCAGATTGGGAACCAGGTTGTAAAATTGGAACACAAATCCGACGTCATTGCGCCGATATCCCGTCAGCTCCTTGCTGTTGAACTTTGCTATGTCCGTTCCATCCACCAGCACTTGCCCCTCATCGGCGGTGTCCATGCCGCCCAATATGTTCAGCACCGTGGATTTTCCTGCCCCGCTGGGACCGACGATAATCGCGAACTCGCCCTTTTCGATCTCCAGGTTGATTCCGTCGTTGGCTACAATGGTGGTCTCGCCCATCCGATAGCGCTTATATCCATCCTTAATGCTCACAAAAGCCATGTCACTCCACTCCCAACTCATCGTTGCCTTATCGGCCTGGAACGTTATGTAGAAAATTAGGTAACCCAAGCGGTCTATAAGCGCGTCAGCTGCAGATGGTCAATGTCTATACGGATACGGCGTCTGCCTAAACCTGTGCAGCGGACTATTCTATTTGCGTGTTCTTCGTTGTTAGATTCACTTGTTTGGCTTGTCCTGATCCGTGAATCCATCCTTAAAATCAGTGTAGCATAAACAAATCCGCCAATGAAAACGCTGAACCGCCCCAGACGGCTAAGTCACAGAATGTTCCAAATTCGGCATGCACGAACGGCACAAAAAACGCTCCTTCACCCGGAAGAAGCGCTCATAATAAAGCCATGATAAACATCCTATGATTTCCAGAAGATTGCCCGGTCCTCCGCACGAAGCTTCGTTACGAAACCGGAAGGGTCCTGAGCCGTGTACTCGATCGAATCCACGATCCATCTGCCCCCTGCGTGCTTGTATTGAATCGTGGCCAATCCGGTATCTCGGAGACGATGCTCGCTGGTTCCCGTCTCATGGCTCGCGTCGGTCATGAGCTTAAAATAGGGATCGATCCGTTTGACTTCTTGAGCAAGGGCTTCTCCTGGAACCAAAGCTTCAAACTCGCTCCGCTCCGGGAGGCGGCTAAGCCGCCATTGATCCGTGAGATGTCCACCTCTGGGATAAAAGAACGAAACCAGCTTGCTGCCATCCGCCATTTCGTGAATTTCATACGTATAGTCCCGTTCTTTTCTTACGATATCCGGTTTGCCGTATTGGCTTTCTACTGTATATGAATCCGGGGCATACGACATTAGCAATCGATATAAAAAAGGAATGTTGATCTCGTTCTGAAGCGTAATATCCTCATCGGCTTTTCCGGCACAAAGCAGCAGGAGGACTAACAATGCCGCGATTGCACCCAAGCGCAATCCTGCTGCCCGAGCTTTAAACACGCTGTCCGTCCTCATATCCATCGATATGTCCCGTCAACGCCGCTTCGGGGATATCTTGTCCCCGGATCCACTCCCTGAACGAAAAATCAAGCACGCCGCCCTGAGCAAGCGAGGTCATGACCCTTCCATCTTCGAAGGCGTACGAAAAGGTATGCAGCGTTCCGAACAAATCGTCGTAATCCGTAAAAAACAACGGGGACTTTGGATCCTTAAACAAACCGAAAGCCTCGGTTTGGGTTAACCGTTCCGCATCCAGGCTGTCGAGGTAACGTTTACGCCGCAGGGAATGCTCGATGGCAGGCCTGTTTTTGCCCGTCAACGCCTCATAATGGTTAACGCAGGCAATTGCCGCCTCCCCGCCCGCACGGGAAATCACTTGGTCCGGGCTTGCCTCGACAACGGCCATGTTGCCCCGTGCATCTCCTATTGAAAAGTTATAACAAGCCGCATGGGGAATATGGCGCAGCATATAAGACGCTTCTTCTGCCGTACTGCACGATTCCAGTATCATCCGAACGCCGACCCAAGGCGACAGTCCCGCCTCGTATCCGTCAAAGCTGACAAAATGCAGCCCGGCGGCAAGCCCTTGCTCATTCACCCCGTCATGCCTGCCTATGGCCTGCAAATTATAGCCCGCGGTTGCCAGGCCTTGATCGGCTTGAGCCACAGTAAAATAACCATCGTAAAACGCAGGCGTAAAATCGTAATTTCTTACGTAATACGAGGCCGTGATCATCGCCGAGCAGCCCATGGCCGCGATTTTCGGGACGTCGTATCCGCCCAAAAGCGCCGCGGCTTTGGGAAAGGACATTTCCAAACCTTCCGCCAGTCCTTCAAGCTCCGTTAGCAGCTGCGGGGCAAACTCGTTATAGATGCTCTTCAACTGTTCCGTGTCGATCTCCGGTTTGGTGGCCGCTTCGAAAGCTTTCAATATGGGCTGATTTCGCAGGCTGCGGCCCAGCTTAAGCCCGTTATGATAGTTATCTTCTCTAAGCTGCAAGATGTTTACCTTGTAATCCGGCATTTTGATCCCTCCACCCAGACGTATTCCATATGGGAATATATCCCTCATCCGATTATAGATGGAATTCACCCTCCTTCCAATAAAAAAAGCTCCAACCCCGCATGTTTGCATGCTGGGAAGGAGCAAAATTTATGCTCGGGGCAATTGTTCAAATACGTGAACGTATTGCTCGTATTTTTCGGACCAGGCGTCTTTGCGCGATTCAAGCGTCCTGCCATCCAGCAGTGCCTCAATGACGTCCAGGCATACGTCCCAACCGGCAATATCCTTCGGCGTATGATCCGTGATGTTCGTTATCGTCTCGATCAACACCAGACGGCAGCCTTCGGCCTCGGGATGCAGCTCAAAACGCACCCGGTCCTCTCCCCACGTATACTCCAGTACCGATAACTCCCGATAGTCCGTAATCTCAAACTCCTCGAACGTTCCGTCCTGCATGTCAAAGGTAATTCTTCCGCCTTGGCGCAAATCCTCCACCTTCAGCTCCGAAAACCACTGCTTCAGCTTGTCATTATCCGTCAGATAGGACCACACCTTCTCAACCGAATGCTTCAGGCGGCGTTCAAATCGGACGGTCGTTCCGAACTCGTCTTGCCGTACAACAGCCAGCATCACTCATCCTCCTCATGGAATGTTTGATTCAAAAATGGATCATCCAATCCGGCGGCCTTAGGAAGATTACGGAGCTTCATCCTCATCCAGCAGCCTCTCCAGATCATCCAGCTTGTTCGTCCAGAACTGCCGATAGGGCTCCAGCCAGTCGTGGATCTCCTCCAGAGGCTTGGCATTCAGGCTGTACACATGCCTCTGTGCTTCTTTCCGCAGCGAGACAAGGCCAGCGTCCCGCAAAATGCGCAGATGTTTGGACACGCCGGGTTGGCTGAGCTGCATGAGATCTACAATCTCCCCCACCGTACACTCTTTCACGCGCAGGTAGTCCAATATCGTCCTGCGGTTCGGCTCTGCCAATACTTCAAAAAGGTTGTCGTTCAACATGTTTATTATATTACTATACAGTTATATTTCCGTAAAGTTATATAATAGGCTCACGCCGTCTTTGAACAAACATAACGCCTTCTTTATAATGTAGCTATTGATGTCCGGTTTTAACACGGTAATACGGGAATGCCCCAGTCAAAAAGGAGGAGTGACGAAAATGCCCGATATTATATTTTTGCGCGACCCTGCTCTGCCGTTTTTGGAAATCAAACAATGCGATGCTTTGGATCATCTGGCCTATAAAAAGCATTTTCACGAAGAAATCTCCATTGGTCTCATTGAGCAAGGGGCTACCCGCATATGGTCTGCCGGGAAACGGTATGAGGCTGCTCAGGGACATATTGTGCATTTCCCGCCGCTGCTCCCTCATGCTTGCCATCCCGAGAATCCCGCCGACTGGAAATACACGATGGTTTTTATCCATCCCCGGTGGCTCGACCCTGCGCCTGCCCGCTATCATCCCTCCCAATCCGATATGCCCATCCTGCTGCCGAAATATCAAAACGATCGCTGCCGAAATCTGGTTCATTCCTGCAGAATTGGGCTTCAGCAAAAAGCCACTCCATTGGAGATTGAATCCATGCTGATGGCATTAATGCGGGAAACCGGCCTGCTTCAGGAGGAAAGCGCCTCGGTGCCTGGCGGCAATGTGCATGAATCCCGGGCTATGCTTCGAGCGAAGAAGTATTTGGATCATCATTACAAAGACCGCATTACACTCGATACCCTGCAGGACATATCCGGGATCAGCAAATTCCACCTCATTCGGATGTTTACGGAAACCTATCATCTTGCTCCGCATGCCTACCAAAATTTATTGCGCATCAATTATGCGAAAGAGCAGCTGTTACAGGGGAAGACCATCGCCGACGTTGCTGCCGAGTCCGGGTTTTACGATCAGAGCCATTTCACGAGAGCTTTTGCCGGGTGCGTGGGGACAACGCCTCTTCGGTATGCGAAAGCAGCGTCATCTTAAACTAACCGCAATTTTATACAATATCGCCTCGCGCAGACGCTGATAGAATCATGAAGATCCCAATGTTGCGAGGTGTTTAACTTGAACGATTCTTTATCTGATTCTTTATCTGAACAGGCTTTTGCCGACGCTCTGAAGTCAGTTGCCCGTAACCTGCAGCTCAAACAATACGTCCGGCAATCCGCCGAATGGTATCCGATCCTGCTGCGTGCAGCGGAGCGTTTTGTCGCGGGAGACGTGCTGGATCGAGGTTTGTTCTGCCGGGATGCACTGGATGCACGAGGTTATCGGACTTCGCTGGAATATATCGGGGAGAACACCCTGACCGAAGCCGAATGTACGCAGGCTTTCCTGGAGTTCTCCCGGTTAATCGAAGCCTGCTCGAATGGCCGGCCGGGCACCCGTATTTCGCTCGACCTGTCCCATATCGGATTATCGGTAGACGAGAATTTGGCTTACCGGCATCTTGAAGGGCTTGCCAGCCAAGCGGAGGCGGCCGATTTGGAGCTGGTCATCAGCATGGAGGAGTCCGCCAAAACGGATGCCATCCTTGCGCTGCATCGCAAAATATCGGCCCGGTTCGCGAATGTCGGCATCACGCTGCAAGCCCAGCTCCCCCGAACCCTGGAAGATCTCGAACAAGTTCTTACCTACGGTTCCGGCACGATCCGCATCGTAAAAGGCGCCTATCAGGAACAAGAGGGACAGTATATTCCTCGTTCCGAGACGCTTACCACTAGGTATATTCAAATGGTGGATTTATGCGTTCAGGCAGGCAGGGCGGTATCGGTCGCCACTCATGATGAACCTATCCTGCGGCATATGACCCGCAACGAAGTGTATCGCGGCGCAGCCGTCGAAATTGAAATGCTGTATGGCATACGAACGGACTTTGCCAAGCAACTGAAGGAGGAAGGCTTCCCCGTCCGAATCTACCTGACATACGGCGAGGAGTGGTTCCTGTACTTGTGCCACCGAATCGCCGAGCACCCGCCGAATATCTATGATGCGGTAACCCGGTCGATCGCAGGCGGCACCGAACCCATTACCCAATATTGATCAACAATAACGAGGGAAGAAACGGCGAATATGCACTGTTTCTTCCCTTATTTATGATCTGGTACTAAAAAATATTTTCGGAATGCCGATGTAATAGTTGAAACTTTATTCTGAACGAATGCGTCATATTGTAGAGGAAAATAATAACAAAGCAAATTCAGGAGGTTGAGTGTGTGAAAAGAATATGGACTGCCTTGCTAGCAGCTATACTGTTAATTCCCATGACATTCCAATCGCAGGCCCAGGCGGCAGTGAACATCAGCGTCTTGATTGACGGCGTCAAGCTGTATACGCCTCAAGCGCCTGTCATGATCCAGGGACGCGTCATGCTTCCGATGCGATCCATCTTCGAAGCCTTGGATGCATCGGTCAAATGGAATCAAAAAACGAAAACCGTCACGGCGGTCAAGGATGGCACGACCGTCATCCTAAAAATCAACTCCAAGACGGCCACCATCAATAACAAGACGGTGGCGCTGGATGTACCGGCGAAGAACTTAAAAGGCAACACCATGGTGCCGGTCCGCTTCGTAAGCGAAGCCCTTGGCCAAAAAATCGGCTGGAATTCCAAAACGAAAACCGTTACCGTCACCACGACGAACAATTCCGGCGGGAACAATACCGGGATCGCACCGGTGAATTACGTAACCCTTCGGGATATCGGCAATGCCGGAGACGGCCGCGATCTGCAGGTCAGCTTCTCCAAATCGTCGACCGAACCTTTAATCTCGCATTACCGCGTCATGATTGTGAAGCAGTCCAAGACGTTAAACCAAACCGAGGCACAGCGCGTATCCTCCGCTGCTTACGCCACGGTATATCCATCCGGCTCGGATCCGACGCTGACCCTTACATCCGGCTCAAAGGATGTGGACGGTGACCTTATCCGCGATAACCAGGCTTATAAGGCTTATGTATTGGCAGTCAGCAAAACAGGCGGAACGTATGCCCTTTCCTCGGCTTCCCCGTCGTTGACGCTGACCAACACCAATTCGGTGAACGGCGCAACCAACGTAAAAGCGAGCGATGTGAGCGACTACGGCGATGGCCGTGATCTTCAGGTCAGCTTTACGCGCGCCCAAAACGAGAGCAATGTAAGCAACTACCGCGTGTTTGTCGTAAAAACGAAGGATGCAGCTAACTTCAACTTGGCAGCAGCTAAGTCTGTAGCTAGCCAGAATTATACGACGGTGAGCAAATCCAGTACGACGAATACAACGCTGTCCACGACGCTGAGTTCTTCCGCCCGCGATACTTCAGGCGAGCTCATTCGCAGCGGAGTCGCTTACACCGCATTCGTTCAGTCTGTCAGCAGCAACGAGAGCGTGCTTGCAAGCAACCTCTCGTCCGGTTCGGCCAGCATCACCCTCAGCACGGGGAATACAACGGTTCCTTTCATCACGCAGGTAACGGATATCGGCGATGCCGGTGATGGCCGCGATCTTCGCGTAAGCTTCAACAAGGTGTCCAACGAATCCAGCATTCATTCTTATCGCGTGTTTGTCGTAAAGGACAGCAATTATAGCAGCTTTAACCTAAGCAGAGCCAACACGGCTTCCAGCTACAACTACTATACCCATGTCAACAAAACCGGCAATAACATCACGAACCTGACGCTGTCATCGGGCGCCAGAGACGTGGATGGAGCAACGATTCGCAACGGCGTGTACTATCGCGTATTCGTCATGGCGGTGGACAACAATAACGCCAATAACAACGTGCTGTCCGCTCCATCAAGCTCCATCATCTTGAGTTCCAGCTACAATGTGGGCGCGGTTACCAGCCTGTCCGTCACCGACGTGAACAACTACAATGACGGTCGCGACCTGCAGGTGTCATTCTATCGCCCGTCCGATCAATCGAATATTAGCCATTATCAGGTCTTCGTTGTTAAATCATCGAATAGTTATTTTGATCTGTACAGGGCAACCAATTTAAGCAGCTATTATTATACGCAAATCAGCAAGAACAACAGCAGCAGCAACTACATGTCGCAGGTGCTGAATTCAGGCAGCCGCGATATTGACGGAGAACTGATTCGCAATGGCGTCAGCTATCGCGTTTATGTCCTGTCCGTAGGATATTCGACCAGTAACAATGCATTATCTGACTATGCTTCCATTACGCTTGGGAACGCCAATCAGAACGTTAACCCTGTTTCCACGCCGTCCCTGACGCTAAACGGCAATAACGGAAACGGAAGCGACCTGAGAGTCACCTTCAGTCCTGCTTATGGCGAAAGCTACATCGACCATTACCGGGTGATTGTCGTAAAGTCAAACCAAAGCCTGAACGTGTCGCAAGCTTACAGCAACGGGTATTACACGTTGGTTAACAAAACCGGCGGTACCATCACTCGGGATTTGGTTAACACGACCAAGGATAGCGATGGAGCCCTCATTCAAAGAGGTTCAAGCTACCGCGTGTATGTCCTGTCTGTAGGCAACAGCTATTCGAATTACAGCAACGCGCTTTCGGCGGTCTCTAATGCGGTTACGATTCAAGGCGTGACCCAGGTAGCGGCAGTAACGAACGTTACAGCAGCGGATGTGGGAGACAATAATAACGCAAGCGACTTGAAAGTATCATTCACCAATCCAGCTAATGATGCCAACATCAAAGAATACCGAATCATGGTCGTAAAGCAAACCAACGCTGGTAACTTTAAAGTGGATCAAGCTATCAATGTGCGTCCGGGCAACTACGATAGTGTACCGGTTGGCACCATTTTCGGTGACGTTCTGAGATCGGGAATCAACGACGTCGAAGGTCAGCCGATTCGCAATTCGGTGGATTATCAAGTATTCGTACTGTCCGTAAGCAACAATGGTTCAATAGGCAATGCCCTGTCAGCACCATCGGCGCCTATCAAGCTTTCGGGTACAGCCGTCACGGTTCCTTCTGATGTGTATGCCGGGATTGAAAGCACCAACGGGAACAGCAGTGATATTATGGTTAAATTCAATCCTTCTTCCGGTACTGTGGGAGAATACCGAATTCTGATCGTACCATCGAGCAGAAGTTTCGGATTGGATGATGCGAACAAAATCACCAACGGACAATTATATACGACGGTTGCTCCATCTACCGTCAGAATTGAACAGAAGCTTTCTGCAGGATTATCGGATGTAACCGGCGCAGCTGTCGTGGCTGGAGTCAAGTACAGAGTTTATATTCTTGCCGTTGCTGATGGCACCGTGTCAACTAAGAACAGCATCTCTGACATGTCGGAAGAATTCGAAATCCCTAACCTCACCCAAACAACGGGCGTTACAGCCAAGCTGGATGCGAGTGGAAAGAAGCTTCAAGTCGATTTCAAGAGGGCGATTGATGAGCGAGGCATTACGGCTTACCGCCTGTTGTTTGTAGAGAAAAATAACATGAAGACCTTCAATCTTAAAGCAGCAACGGACGCCGCTGCCAAAGAAGATAAGAATGCAACAATAAAACCGGATGGCAAAGATGTCTCAACCCTCATCGATATCCCTGCCGAGGATGCCCTGGGTCAAAACATTAAAGACAATGCGGAGTACGCCGTTTATGTCCTGTCCGTACTGGCCAAAGATAAGAAATCTGTGTCGAGCACTCAATCCGCAACGCCTTTATCCGAAGCGTCCAAAACGCTTGTTGTATTAAAGAAAACACCTTAATCCAAAGTGCATCAAAATAAGCTTTAACATGTAGAGCCGTACCTCATCACTAAGACGATGAGGTACGGCTCTTTTTTATCCGCTTCTTCCATCAAGCCCCCATTTTCAAAACTCCTTGCATCTCATAACTAATTTCCACATGATTTTAAGATGAATTATCCGGGTACTCCCTCATGGAAAAATATGATAACTTATAATCAGAAAGCGCTTTCAAAAATATCATTTGGAGGTGAAGCCTGACCTTAAAAGCCATTGTTGCAGCTAGGTCCTCAACAACGGATAACGGTCATTGAATGAATCTAGTGAAAATACCGCTTCACAACTTCATGACAAAGGAGATGCTAATGATAAACCTCAATAAGAAATCCATCTGTTCCTTGGCTCTCATCGTTTCTCTGGTCATCTCATTGTTCCCTTCATACGCATCCGCAGCGAAACACGAACATCCAAAGCATCCAAAGAAAAATCCCCAAGCCTACGTCAATGATATGCAGCCCGGCTGGAACCTGGGCAATTCGCTGGATGCCGTGGGAGCTGACGAGACGGCATGGGGAAATCCGCGCATCACCGAAGCGCTGATCGACCAAATTGCGGCACAGGGATATAAGAGCATCCGCATTCCGGTAACCTGGAACCATCACATCGGCAGTGCACCGAGTTATGCCATCGACGCCTCTTACATGGACCGGGTCGAGGAGGTTGTCGATTGGGCGCTGGACGCCGATCTGTACGTCATGATCAATGTCCATCACGATTCGTGGCTGTGGATCAGCCATATGGAGAACAACCGCAACGAAGTCGTTGCCAAGTACAACGCCGTATGGACTCAAGTTGCCCAGCGCTTCCGCACCCATTCGAACAAGCTGATGTTTGAAAGCGTCAACGAACCCCGCTTCTCGGATGGCGGGACCACCGACGAGTCCAAAGCCTTTCAGATGCTGGATGAGCTTCAAACGTCGTTCCATCGGATCGTCCGCGGATCTGGAGCACGCAATGCAACCCGGCCGCTTGTGCTCTCTACCCTTGAGGCATCCCCGACTCAAGCTAGAATGAACGAGCTGTACAACACCATGACCAAGCTGAATGATGCCAATCTCATCGCCACCGTCCATTATTATGGGTTTTGGCCATTCAGCGTGAACATCGCGGGGTATACCCGTTTTGAGACGGATACCCGAAACGATATCGATCAGACGTTCAACCATGTATATGACATCTTTATCGCTAGAGGGATTCCCGTTATCCTTGGCGAATACGGGCTGCTTGGCTTCGATCAAAGCACAGGGGTCATTGAGCAGGGCGAGAAACTGAAGTTCTTCGAATATCTGACCCATTATCTCAAACAGAAGAACATTACCCATATGTTATGGGACAACGGCCAGCACTTTAAGCGAACCGCCTTCACCTGGTCCGATCCGGAGCTGTACAATATCATGAAGGCTGGTTGGAGCGGGCGTTCTTCCACGGCTGATACCGATCTGATTTTTGTGAAAAAAGGAGCGGCGGTCCAGGATCAAAGCATCCCATTGAACTTGAACGGCAACGCATTGGCCGAAATCCGCTCAAACGGACAGCGGTTAGTCGCCGGGCAGGATTATACCCTGAACGGAAATGAGATTACGTTTACATCCAGCCTGCTGTCCAGGCTGACTTTATCCGGACAATTCGGAGTGAATGCCGTACTGACGGCCAAGTTCAACCGAGGCGCGGACTGGAACTTCAGGGTTGTTTATCATGATACGCCTGTGCTGCGCAGCACGCAGGGAACCACTGATTCGTTCAGCATTCCCGCGACGTTTAACGGGGATCAGCTGGCCACGATGGAGGCTGTTTACGCATCGGGAGGCAATGCAGGGCCGCAGGACTGGACCTCCTTCAAGGAATTTGAATACACGTTTTCCCCATCCTACGCAAGCCATGAAATCAAGCTTAAACCTGTCTTTTTTAACGAGGTCAGAGACGGAGAAGTCATCCTCAAGTTTCATTTCTGGAGCGGCGAGGTCATTACCTACAACCTAACGAAGAACGGCAGCAGCGTGACCGGCAGCACCTCATAGGTTATGCTGCATGGGAATAACAAAAGCTCAAGTGAAATCACTTGAGCTTTTGTCTATTTAGGCTTGCGCAATATTTCGTTCAGCCAGAAACCTATCGATAATGGCCGAGATGACATTCAAGCTGACAGGCTTGCTGACATACTCATCCATGCCCATTCCTAAATATTTCTCGCGATCCCCCTTGATCGCATGGGCCGTCACGGCCACGATATAAGGCTGATGATCGGGCGGGGCCGATTCCTTAATGAGCTGGACCGCTTCCATGCCATCCATGAAGGGCATCTGTATATCCATGAACACCATGTCATACGGATATCGCTTAAAGGCCTCTACCGCCTCAAGCCCATTGAGAACGGTAGTCGAATTGTACCCCAGCTTCTCAATCATCTTCTTGAGGACTAATTGGTTCACCTCATTATCCTCAGCAATCAAAATTTTCAGATCGCTGCCGTCGGAGTGATTCTCGTGAACCGTCCCGGCCTCCGGCATGTTGCCCGCGTTTGCATTAAACGAAAAATCGACCGTAAACGTAAAGACGGACCCCTGCTGATTCGGATTTCGCTCATACCAGATATCCCCGCCCATCAACTGAACGAGTTTTTTGCATATGGCCAGCCCGAGTCCCGTTCCTTCCACCTGCCGCGTCATATAATGATCCACCTGATAGAAGGGTTCGAACAGCTGCGCAATCTTCTCGCTTGGCACCCCTATGCCCGTATCCGTAACGGAGAATTGTATAAGCTTCGAGTTAACTTGGTTCCTGACACACTGAACCGAGATCGAAACGGCACCGTTCGGCGTAAATTTAATGGCATTGCTGAGCAGGTTCATTAATACCTGCCGCAGCTTCGTCACGTCCCCATAAACTTGATTCGGCACGTCGGACGCTACAGAGGTGGTCACCTCAATATTTTTGTCCAGCGCCTTCGGAAGAATCATATTCAATGTCTCGGACAGGGCCGTTCTTAGGCTGAATGTTTCCTCCACCAGCTCCGTTCTGCCCGATTCGATCTTCGAGAAATCCAAAATATCATTTATGATGTTCAGCAGGGTTGTCCCGCTCTTCTTGATGATCTGCACGTACTCCCGCTGCTCCTCATCAAGCTCGGTTTCCAGTATCAAATCCGTCATCCCGATTACGCCGTTCATCGGCGTACGGATCTCATGGCTCATCATCGCCAGAAACTCGCTTTTGGCTTTATTCGTCTTCTCGGCCGCTTCCTTCTCGATGATAAGCCTTTTCTGCTCCGTCATATCCTTGGCTATAATGTAGAACCCCACATTCTTGCCATGAATGACAATGGGGGCAAGCGTCGCGAGCACTTCAACCTGATGCCCGTCCTTGTGATGGATACAGTTGATCCCCTTCTCGGCGGCAACATAATCGGCCGCAGAAGAGAGCACTCGGGCGAGATTGCGTTCGCCGATCAAATTCGAGATTTTAGTTCCAATTAACTCCGGAATCTTAAAACCCGTCAGCTGCTCCGCCATCTGGTTCCCGTTAATAATCCTGCCTTCCAGATTGAAAGAAATAATCGCATCATGGTTATACTTCTTCAGCGAGGTGTATCGCTCAATGCTCTCCTGGAGCTTCTGCTCGGCTACCTTGCTGTCGGTAATATCAACAATTTGCGAAATGAAGAACAAGGGAGTTTGATCCTGATCGTCGCGAACCAGAGAAACATGTATCGACGCCCAGATGACATTGCCGTCCTTATGTACGAGTTGTTTCTCCACCGCAATGGTTGAGGACGCCTCATCCAGGGACCGTAAAAGCTTGTCTTTATTGTTAATGCATTCAGAATAAATATAATCGGTTGCCGGCTGTGCCATCAATTCTTCGTCCGTGTAGCCAAACATTTTGCACGCCGCAGGATTTACGCTGATCCAGCTTCCTTCTATCGTAACCAGGGCAATGCCAATTGGAGCACTTTTGTAGACATGTTCAAACAGAGCCTGATGGCCGAAAATGTTGATATCACTCATACTCTGCACCTCCTGATACCGCTTATTATACATCAGCGTCTTCAAAATAGGAGTTTTTTCAGAGTAATTTTATATTGCTAATCATTAGTAGAGTCATCGGTATACCATATGATAGATTTAATCCCTTGTTAGCGGAAATACTTTCCGCATTACCAAGCGATTCGTTGCCGTTCACGAAAAAAACTCCCGCTGGGTCCATCATCCTCCATCGTCGCCAGCCATACCGCCGTATCGGCCCCTTCGGCAACGGTTAACGGAGCGTCTGCTCCTCCCATATCGGTCTGAACCCGGCCCGGGCACACCGCATTCACCTTTATTCCGGTATTGGCTACATCCTGCGAGACGAGACAGGTTAACGCGTTCAGCATCGTTTTGGAGATGCGGTATGCCGCGGATGCCCCTTGTAAACCGTAACCGCCCTGCATGATTTCGAAGGCTCCGAGACCCGACGAGATGTTTACGATACGCCCGTAGTGATGCTGCTTCATCAAAGGTATTGCAGCCTGCGTCATTCGCAGAGCACCGAAAAAATTCGTCTCCAGCGTTGCGCGCACGACCGTCTCCTCTACATCGAGCACAGATACTCCCCGATCCAAAATCACCCCGGCATTGTTCACCAGCACGTCAAGGCGCCCATAGTCAGACTGTATTCGATTCATCATCCCTGCCACATCGCGGACCTCATGGACATCCGCTACATGCAGTTTCACACGGAGCCCCTCGTTAAGCAGTTCTTGGACTGCCAGCCTTCCCTTCTCTTCGTCACGGGATGTAATCAGCACCTGAAGCCCTTTGGCAGCGAGTTGTCTTGCTATCTCTTTTCCAATCCCGCGGTTGCCTCCCGTCACAACGGCCACTCGCTGTACCTCTTCCCCGCTAGCCTTGTTCACGACGCCCGTCCCCCTTATGCAAAATAGCCTCCCATGCCGCAATGCTCTTCTCCAAATGGAGTTCCGCCTGTTTCAGCATCTCCATCTGCAGCTGGATGTCATCCAGCTTCCGCCTTCCCACCTCAATGGCGTTAGGAAGACATTCGATTTTGATATGCTCATCGAACGCGCATTGAAAAAAACTCATAATTTCCTTCACCGTCAATCCCAGGCTAAAATACATCTGGATCAAGCGGACCCGCTCGATATCCGTTTCCCTGTATTCGCGATAGCCATTATTCAGACGCTCGGGGCACAGCAGTTCCTTCTCCTCGTAATAACGCAAGGAACGCAGACTTACGCCCGTTTTTCGTGACAATTCACTAATATGCACGCCAAGCAGCTCCTTTTTCATCGGTTATCCGCATTTTAAAGCATCACATCATGTGAGGGTCAATCCGTCATTTTACAAGGCTATCCCGGGAGCCCGACGCCCTACACTCAAATCATCCCGAATAGCATCAAACCGATCGCATTGATCGCAAAATTGGCAAACATATGCACCATCCAGGACGCGTAAATATTGCCGTTTCGCTCATTCAGCCAGTTAAACAGCAGTCCCGCCACAACCAGTCCCGCGATTAACAAGAGGAACAGTCCTACCGAGAACCAGCTGGACATCATCGCAACATGATACGCGGCAAAAGCCCCGGCACTGAATACATATGCAAACCTCCGCCCGACCTGCTCCTTCAGCGCGAAAAAAGCAAAACCGCGGAAAAAGAACTCTTCCAGCAATGAATTCACGATGGATATGTAAAGGGCGACCAATACGAAATTGCCTGCATTGACACCCATATTATCCTCCAATGCCCCTGTCACCTTGGTAAAGTCGAATAAAGGCCCCAGCCCAAAATAGGCGCCGAGTATGAAGGCGAATACGCCGAGTCCCAGCAGCAGGGAGGTTCGGAGACCCCTTCTCTCGAACGCGAACAGCCTGGGAAACGGAACCCCGCCCGCGAAGATGGCGTAGCCAATCGGCAATGTCAGAAAGAGGATGATTTTGATGGCGGATTTGACGGCGTAATCCGGACGGATCACCGCGTCGACCAAGCTCATGGCTAGACAGCTAAATACGATGATGGCCATAAGAGAAACGATTTTCCTTCTTGATCTCATTGAAAGTATCTCCTTTAAACTGGTTACATCCATACATCTTCCATATATTAGAGTTCGATACGCCGGGCGTAATGCCCTCTACTCCAAAAGAAAACGCCCCTGACATCACGACATCAGAGGCGTTCTCGCTATTCATTCATTTTATGATACATAACGGCCCAGCGCCGCTTGGTATACACTCTTCGGCCGCAGCCCTATCAGTTTATCTGCCGGTTCTCCGTTATGAAACACAATCACCGTCGGCATGGACATGATGCCGAATTGGGCGGCAAGCTCGGGGGATTCGTCACAATCCACCTGATAGATGTCCAGGCGACCCGCCTCCTCCCGGCTCAGCTCTTCCAGAATGGGAAGCAGCACTTTGCAGGGCGGACACCATGCCGCTCCGAATTCAACAAGCGTGACCCCGTTCTGGTTGATCGAGCTTTGAAAGCTCCCTGCGTCTAATCGTGGTAAACTCATTTGCATTCCTCCGCTTCCTCCGATTCCCGTTCATCCAGAATCGATTGCATGCGTTCCTCCAGATTCATCTTGATATGATTCAACTGGTGAATCTGCGCTTCGATCTCTGCGATTTTTTGACGAAAAATCGGGAACACCTCCGCGCAAAACGCCTCTTTGTTTTTCAGGACGCAATGCAGGAAACCGGCGATCTGCTCGGTGGTCAATCCAAGGTTTAGATATAACTGGATGGTACGCACCTGCTCTTCCGCAAGCATCGAATATTCCCGATAACCGTTCTCGTTTCGGACAGGCGTCAGCAATCCTTGCTGCTCGTAGTACCGCAGCGAACGAATGCTGACGCCGGTACGGGCCGCGAGTTCTCCGATTTTCATGCTTTCACACCTCCTGGACGAACGATTCGATTTCATTGTAAACCCTGACACTAGTGTCAGGGTCAAGAGGATTTCGCGATTTTTTTCAAAAAGAGAGAATTCGATGTGTTGGGTAACGCTTCAAAGTCGCTTTCTTTTCTTGGACTTGTTACCGGCACCCTTGCGAAGCTTCGGCCAGCGATTCGCCGGCACATGCTGGAGCATCGTATGAAAAACGGTCCCCCACTGCTCTTCGTTCAGCCGACCGACGGGGAGCTCTCGGTCCACTCTAAGCACTTTAACGAGCTTCGCCATCTGGGGAGGCGTAAACACGCCGGATAGAGCCGCAAATAACGGCAGCCGGGCATCCCGCAGCCCATAGGCGGCCAGCGCCGTAAACTTGGGCTGATGCGATGCGGCAATGAGCGGCTTCTTCCTCCGATGAATAGTCAGAATGGCTGAATCCACTTGGGGAGGCGGCGCAAAATGACGGGGCGAAACGGTCCGCACGAGCCGAATGTCGTACTGCATCCTCCAGCTGAGAATTCGCGGATCTTGAATGGGAACGGCCGTAAAACGTTTGGCTGCCCCCATCTCCACAAGCAGTACGGCCCGCTGCAGAGGGAGGCCGGGGCACTCCAAAAGCTTCCCCATGATCGGCGTGGTGATCGAATACGGAATATTGGCCACGACGGCAAATGGATTTCTCGGCAGCGGGATTTCCAGAAAATCCGACTGCTTGACGAGAATGTTGCTGCTATCCTTCATCTTGCCCAGCAGTTTATCCACAAATGCCGGATCCGCCTCGATTGCGAGCACGCGTGCCGCTTTCTCTGCAAGCGGAAAGGTTAACGCCCCTGTACCCGCGCCGATATCAAGAACGGTATCGGTGGAGCGAATCCGGGCCAAGTCGATCATATCATGAATCAGCCTTTTGCTGATTAATAGATGCTGCGCGGAAAAGTTGGATGGTTTCTTCAGCTTTTCACGATGGGTTTTATGATATTTGGACACAAAAAAGCACCTCATTCATTCGTATAGTAATGAAAAAGGCACAGCACAAATAATCCTTCGCATTTTTACATGAAAATGGATGGATGTAGATGTTCTGTACCCTCATTAACGAATACGTATGAATGCGATGCAGCACATGTCAGGACAATCCTCCTTAGATGAAACGGATAAAATAACACTGACAGTATAACATAGCTCCCCCGCGGGCTCACGGGTACATTCTGTTAAAAGGATTTTTTACCGCCGGTACATGCAACACATATGGTATGTTGAGGAGGAGAGCTAGCATAACCCGTATCCGAATCCTGCAAACACCTCGCATCCGGCATACCGGAAGGAGTAAAACGATATGAATATCTATTTCACGAATGAATCAAACGAAACCGATAGCGTGGACAAACATTACGTAAGAAACCAAATGATTGCGTATAATCTGAAGCATTTCCCTGACGATTTAAAAGGCCGTTACCAGGAAATCAACTTGTTGTTAAGGAAGGAGGACGGTCAGATTTTGGGCGGAGTCGTTGGGGAAATATGCTGGAACTGGCTGGAGATCCACTATTTGTTCGTGGATGAACCCTTCCGTCAATCGGGGTACGGCGCCAAACTGTTAAACAAGGCCGAAGACATCGCAAAGGAGAAGCAATGCGAGTTCGTTAAATTGGATACGCTGGGCTTTCAAGCCTTGGATTTTTACCTTAAGCAGGGTTACGAAGTGTATGGCAAAATCGAGAACGCCGGGCGGCATACCCACTACTATATGAAGAAAACTCTATAAGATAAAAGAAGGCAGCAAGGCTGCCTTCCCCTCCCGAGCACTTCGCCTACCTCTTCTTTTTCGCTTTGCTTTCTGCCTTCTCCAGGTTTTGCTGAACCCGATATTGGACGATTCGGCGTATCAGGTCATAAGGCAGCGGCTGATCGATCGGAAATTTCAAGGTTCCCTTGGACGCATGATATACCTTCAGCTCATCTTGGAACGCCTCGATCCCGCTGGGCGCGGGGTAAAAGCCGATATGTTTCTTGAATGCCGCAAAATGCACGAGGTTCCCGTGGAGGTCGAAGGTTGGCATCTGGTAGCTGATTTTTTCCTCGGCTTCCGGGGCTGTTTCCTGAATCACATGCCTTAATGTCTGCAGGATATCCTGGACCTCCGGAGCAAAGCCGGAAATGTAATCGTCGATCGACCCGTATACGATTTTATCGTCTTTCATCAGATATAACAGCCCTTTCGCAGGTTAATACGTTTCATAAACGAGATCCCCGTTCATTTCAAGCTTGTCGTTAAACAGGACGTATATGTATAGTAGTCCGGCCGGCGTATCGCCTGCATCATACCCTAGCCGAAACGTGCCGTCCTTGTCGAAGGCAAGCTCGGATAGAACCAACTCGTTCACGTCTTAGCCGGGGTGCATCCCGGCAATCAGATCCAGCGCCCGGTCGTTCAGCTCCCCAAAATTCGCCCAGGCATTCCGGATGACCGGGGACAGCCGGTTCATATCCGCTTCGGCAGAGGCCACCGTGCTGACGGAGAGCTCCGTCTCCTTCCATTGAAGCCTGGCCCCGTAGAAAGACAGCGAGACGTCGTATTCGAAGGTCCCAACGCCCTTAACGGTATGGTCCGGCTCCATGATGAGATTGTTGGAATGGTCCAGCCGCTCCAGCTTGGGATTACGATGCGTATCCAGTTTGGAGATTTTGTTCTCCGAGCAGTAGAGCTCCGTTAATAGCACATTGCGAGTGAGATCCAATTCGGTGATGTGATTATTGAAGCATCTCAAGCTTTGCAGCGAAGGATTTCCGGTTACGTCCAGCTTTGTCAGATGATTATGGTTGCAGCGGATTTCGATCAAGTCCGGACATTCCTCCAGGTGTAAGCTCATTAAATAATTGTTTGCGCAATGGAGATAGGTTATCCGGGGGTTCTGATACAGCTCCAAAGCAAACAGGGAGTTGTAGCTGCAATCCAGCTCCGTTAAATCCACGTTCTGCTCGAGCCGCAGCTCGGATAGGATATTCCAGTAACAGACCAGCTTCGTCAGCATGGCGTTGTGACTGACATCCAAATCTCGAATTCGGTTAAATCCGCAATTCAGCGTTTTCAAGTTGCTATTCTTGCTGAGATCTAGCTCCGTCAGGCTATTGGACGAGCAATCCAGCTCTTCAAGCGACGTGAAATGCTCGATCCCATTCAGGCTTGAGTATCCATGATTTGAAAGCTGCAGCGATATAATATGTTCTACATCGCCCGCCTGAATCCGTTCACGGTTCCCGCAATAGGTTTCGAGCACATAAGCTTTGAAACGTTCATCTATGAAATCCTGGGTTATATCCATCTCGTCCTCCTTAGGGCAAGCTCCTGATCGATTCATGCTTAACCGGGATTCCGATGTCCGACTTCCCGCAATTCCATTATAGGGTTCCGCCTTGAAAAGGTCAGGGGTCTTTCTACCTACTTACCAGGGGAATTATGGAAGAAATCGACGGGTAAAGAGCTTTCCTCTGCCAGCGCGGATTCCGATCAAGGGCTTTAACGAAAAAAACGGCAATTGCTTCCCGATATTCGGGAAGCAATTGCCGGCAGCAGAAGCTACATAGCCTCCGGTTGTTCCGACTGGACTTTCGGCGTTACCACCGATACAAGCAGCTCGTTGGCCGAAGAAATCGGCACGACGCCGTCGGGCAGTTTGAGATCCCCGACATGCAACGAATTCCCGATCTCTAGTCTGCTGATTTCAACGGGAATCGTGGCAGGAATTTGGTCCGGGAAGGACTCGATCTCGATGAACGTGCTTTGGATTTGGACGACTCCTCCCAATTTGGCTCCTTTTGCGGTGCCGATGTAATCGAGATTCACTCTCGTCCGCACAACTTCATTTATATTGATACGTAAAAAGTCGACATGAATGTATTCACGAGTTACCGGATCACGCTGAACGGACTCCAGCAAAACCGGAATCGGCTCCCGATCTTCAAAATGAAGCTCAAGGATCCCTCCTTTGCCGTTCCGTGCCCATTTGCCGAACTCTTTGGCGGACAGTTGAATCATCATATTGTTTTCCCCTGTGCCAAATACAACCGCCGGAATTCGTCCCGAAAGACGAAGCTGCTTCAGTCCGGTTTTGTTCATCGCAGCGCGCGTTTCTGCTCGTAAATTTACTCTCATCTCAACAACACTCCTCAGATTATCGTTATTTGGGTGCACTCTCCATCGATCGTCCGTTATGAACTACGGATTTCTCCCCCCGTAGCGGGGAAATCAGGAGCACCATTGCATCACCTCCAGATAGACATTTAATGTAAAAACCTTTTATATATGCGAGAAGGCACCTCGTTCCATGGGAACGAAATGCCTAATTACTTGCTACCATATCATAGAAAGGGGGCGTTGTCGACCAAAGCGAAAATGGAAACTCGCTTACATGAAGCCATCATATGGCTTCTATGATTTCAGCTTCATCAATAGGACTGCCTCCACATGGCTGGTTTGCGGGAACATATCGACCGGCTGCGCCCATTCAAGCTCGTAGCCGCCGTCCAGAAGCACCTTGCAATCTTTGGCTAAGGTCGAAGGGTTGCAGGATACGTATACAAACCGCTTCGGCTTGGTGCGGAGCACCGTTTCCAGGAAGCGCGGGTCCAGGCCGGTGCGCGGCGGGTCGGCAATGATGACGTCCGGCTTCATGCCTTCCTTGACCCAGCGCGGCAGCAGCTCTTCGGCTTGGCCGACGTGGAAGCTGGCGTTAGCCCTTCCGTTCCGCTGTGCATTCGCCTTGGCGTCCTCGACGGCTTCAGGAATCGTCTCGATTCCGCGCACCTCCTTGGCATACGGCGCAAGCCACAAGCCGATCGTGCCGGTGCCGCAGTAGGCGTCGATGACGGTTTCCTTCCCGGTCAGCCCCGCTGCCGCCCGGACCGACTCGTACAGCTTGACGGTCTGCTGCGGATTCAGCTGGAAGAACGCTCTCGGCGACAGCGAGAACTGCAGGTCGCTCAGCGATTCCTGCATGCTCTCGGTGCCCCATAGCGAGATTGTCCGGTCTCCGAAGATGAGCGAGGTTTTCTTCGGATTGATATTGAGTGAAATTCCGCTTACCTCAGGAATGGTAAGGCGCAGCATACGAACGAGATCGTCCTGCCTTGGCAGCTTGCTTCCAGCCGTGATCAGCGTCACCTGCAATTCCCCGGATTGGAAGCCGTGACGGACTACGATCGTCCGTACGCCATCCTTGGCACCATTCTCCTTATAAAGCGGTATCCGCAATTCCTCGAGTACGGATTTGACCTTCTCCACCGCTTCATTGACCTTCGGATGCTGAATCGGGCAGCCGCTGATATCCACAATCGTATGGCTGTCCGCTTCATAGAGCCCTGCGATCACTTCATGGCCCTTCCGTCTCAGCTGCAGCTGCGCTTTGTTCCGGTAGTCCCATGGATGCTCCATCCCGAGAATCGGCTTAAACTTGACATCGTCCAATTCCGCGTAGCGGCTGAACGCTTCGCGCACGATATCCGTCTTCGCCTGCAGCTGTCCCTCATAGGAAATATGCTGAATTTGGCATCCGCCGCAAATGTCGAATACCGGGCAAGGGGGCTCTATCCGGTGAGGCGAACGCTTCTCCACTTCCAGCAGCTGCGCCTTGATAAATTTAGGCTGAACCTCCCTCACCTCGGCTTTGACCACCTCATTCGTGATCGCTCCATCGATAAACACTGCCTTGCGGCGGTAGTAACCCACTCCCTCGCCGTTAATGCCGAGGCGTTTGATCGTAACGACAATCACGTCCCCGGCCTGCAGCTCATCCGCATGCTCGCGCCCGGATGACGGCTTCGGTCCGCGTACCCCTTGCTTATATTGATCCGCTCGTCTCCCCTTCGCATGCGGGGATGCCGACGACGAATTGCTGTTCTTCATACGGTCACGTTGAAAAATCGGCTTTGCCCCTGCTTTGTTCGCTGCAGTCCGCTCACCAGGCTTCTTCCCGTATGCCGCTGATTTGCTGTTGTTGGTTCCTTGTCCGGAACGCCGTTGTTCACTCATGCCTTGATTGCTCCATCCTTAATGGTATCGTGTCCAATATACCATGCCGGACCCGCGAATGCGAACGAGCCATGTACTTTTTCCCGGTGTCGTACGGGGATTCTTTCGCTTCATTGGCGCCAACATCTTGGATCCGCAAAAAACCGCAAAAAATATTTTTTCGATATGGAAACCAGAGACGATCCTCCAGCGTATAATTCCATTATCATACATTCTCTTATGGAGGTATCTTTTATGTCGTTTTTTAACAAAATGCTAGCCAGTGTAGGAATTGGAGCCGCCCAGATCGATACGCACCTCGAAAAATCCTCCTATTATCCGGGTGAAGAAGTACGCGGAATCATTCACATTAAGGGAGGCAACGTAGAGCAGACGGTCGACCGCATCTATTTGAAATTGATGACGGAATATACCAGGGAAAGCGACGACAAGAAATACATAGAATCCTATACCATTGCAAAAGTCAACGTCTCAAGCCGCCTCACGTTGAAGCCTGGCGATCAGCAGGAAATTCCGTTCGCCTTTCCTTTGCCGCTGGAAACGCCGCTCACCATTTCGCGGCAGCCGGTCTGGATCCACACCGGACTCGATATCGATAATGCCATCGATCCGAAGGACCGCGATTTCATCGACGTCGAACCGAACGAGGACGCATCCATTGTGTTCGATGCCGTCGAAGCGCTTGGCTTCAGCTTCAAAATAGCAACATGCGAATATCATCCGCGGCTCGGCCAGGGTGTTCCATTCGTGCAGGAAATTGAATTTTATCCCGGCTCCTCCTATGCCGGTCATATCAAAGAGCTTGAATTGATTCTCTATCCGGAGCAGGAGGGGATTTCCATCCTGGTCGAAGTCGACCGGAGAGGCAGAGGCGTTTCAGGCTGGCTCCAGCGTTCGCTCGATATGGATGAACAGCACTCCTGGGTAACCCTCGACAAGCAGGATCTGGCCCAGGGGCCATCCCACGTGGCCCAAATTCTGGACCGTGTCATCCGCAGATCGATTTAATGAAAAATGGCCCGCAAGGCAGGTCGCTTGATTCCCGTGCGACTCTCCTGCGGGCCATTATTTTTGAATGATGAATGTATATCGATGGTTAGATGAAATAATGCGGATACTTCTCTCGCAAAATATCCTGCTCCACAACGACGAGGCGCAGGTGACGCTCCATCACGTTCATGGCTTGCTCCGCCTGCCGATTGACGATCAACTGATACATTTCTTTATGCTGGGAGATGATATTCTCCCAGTTGGAGTCCTTGGACAGGCGAAGCAGCCGCAGACGGTTGAAATGGATGTTCAATTGCTGCAGCATCTTCCAGGTCCGTTCTTTGCCCGTCCCCTCAAACAGAATTTGGTGGAACTCCTCGTCCAGCTCAAACAGCTTATAGAAGTTATGGTTGCCTGCGCACACGTCCTGCAGCGCAATATTGGTTTCCAGGCGGAAGCGGAACTCTTCGGGAAAAGAACCGCAGGCGAGGGCCACGATTTCCTTCTCGATCTTCTCCCTGATAAATCGGCCTTCCTCAACATGCCGAAGATTAATACGGGATACGATCGTCCCGCTTTGCGGAATGATGTCCAGCAGCTCTTCCTCCGCAAGCTTCATGAACGCTTCCCGGACCGGTGTCCGGCTGACGTTCAATTCATCCGCAATTTCTTTTTCCGAGATTTTCGTACCCGGCTCCAGCTCCAGATGAAATATCCGATCCTTCAATAGCTGATAAGAATACTCTCTGGTAGAGCCTTTAATCTTTTGCTCTGTTGACATATATATCGCTACCTCTTTCTTAAATGCTCTATGTTCTCTTTGCTTAATGTTACCCTTCCCTCTATATTACCCGAATCAAAGGCCCGGACGGTATATAATGTATAGGAATCCCCGGAAAAAACTCCCGCAGCCTATCGGCCACGCAGGCCATGCCGGGCTCCTCGCTGGCAGCATGGCCGAGCAGAAGCAGGGACGGGCCCCTCCCCTGCGCCGCCGCATCGCCCATGTATTCAGGCGTCTCCCATTCCGGACCTTCCCCTGCGATGAGAAGATCCAGCGACTCCTTCAGGCAGAGGGGAATGGCATGCGCGCCGCCGCCGCGATAGCCCACGGTTATGCCGATTCTGGAGCATATGCTGCTTCGATTACCGACATAACGAAGGTAAGGAAGATTCAGCTTTCTTTTTACATGCTCCGCAATATCCGGCAGGCTCATCTCTTCCGGCAGCGTGACAATGGCCGCTGCCTTAAGATGCTTATCGACATAAACTTCCCAATCCAGCGCCTGAACCAGTCCTTGCGTCATGATATCGGGAACGTATCGGTGAGGCGCATCATGGAACCGGTAAATCGTCAGATCCCCGGACTCCATCAAGCGGAGTTTATCCTGAAAGACAGGACTCGCCTCCACCCCCTCATATCCCTCCTCCTGATGGCTGTAAAACGCCCCTTCATGGGTAATGACAAGGTTGGCCCCAACTTGGACCGCTCTCTGCAGAACCGAATACGATGCCGTAAACGTGACGGCAATGCCGTGGACCACCGCTTCGGCGCTTCCTGCCGTAACCCTGTCCACCTTGGATTCAAGAAATGCTGCGGGCTCTGTTAAGCGGTTGATGATGTCTTGAACGGTGACTCGCAATCTGGAATGCCCTCCTTGGGAACCAACGCAAACGGCCGAACCGAAAAACAGGCTGCCCTTCCATCAAGAAACGGCAGCCTGTCGATCCGTTGGTTATGGTTGCTCTTTATATTTTTTATACGTTTTATTCGCAATCTCCAGGTATTGCCCCACGCCCTGGCTATCCAGCTCTTGCACGAACTTGTCGTACTCGGCGAGATCGCGGTCCCCAGAATGAACTTCAGCGTGTTCTGATCCGTGTAGTCCTTCAGCGGCGTGCTCAAAAGCGTCACTCGCTCGCGCTCTTCTACCGAGTATGGAATCGGCGGTTCCGGCTTCACAACCGTTTTTGTTTCGCTCATGCTCTTCTGGAACTGCTGCTCTTCCTCGCTAAACATGGATTGCAGCAGCTCGGTCGTGCCGCCGGGAACCGTGATTTTGCTGATGGCATACTTGCCTTCGCCCAGCGTTTTGTCCATATCGGTGCGGTGCTGGACCACGGTCTGGGAGTTGCCGTTGATGATGAAGGATTTGCCGGTCACGAATTTTTGCACGGCCTGATCGTCATCCTGGGTAAAACTCTCTTTGTCCAGCAGTCCTTCGTCCACCAGCTTGTGCAATTAAGCGCTTACATATTTGGCTTAAAGAATAGACTCCCTCATTTGGAGCGTTAGATTTAAAAGATTCCGCTGCTGCTTCCACTTATGTAGAGAGTCGTAATTTTGTATACTAGTATAATTAGTATGGTAGTTGGTTTCATTGTAATGGACGTTTTCTTCAATTTCAATACATTTTTTTCTCATGTATAAAATTCGGATCCCAAGCTGCAAAAAAACCGTGAGCATTCAGGCTATGGCCTGCTGCTTCACGGTTTTCGGGTTCCATTGCTGCCCGAGGTATTCATCATGGATAAGGGGCAGAAGCCTTCGTTTCTGCCCCTTTATGATTTCCCCATGCCGGCTTTATATTTATTTCAGCTCCGTCACGTTGCCGTCAATGCTGACGCTTTTGATGTCCATATCCCCCAGAAATACGAGGTTATTCTTGCTGTCCAGATTATACAGCCACTGAAATCCGCTCTTCGTGGTGCTTGTCGAGCTGGCGTGAAGCTTCAATTCCGATCCGTCCGCGGCGATGACCTTAACCTCCGGCGTATAGTCCGGCAGTTTATCCAGCTCACCGTCGGTACGCTTGCCTTCGATGGCTACACCGATGGATGAAACACTAATGGTGTGGAGAGACAGTGCTTCCTTACCCTCATCAATTGCCAGATTCAAACTCTGTTCTCTTTGCTTGCCCGGAGAAATGGTGAATTGCACATTCCAAGGGCCTTCAACGGCTTGGGCGTTGTCCGCTGACATGATTCGATCGGCTGTGATCCGTGCCTTCAGTCCCTCGAGGTCATTCATCGCATCCATCTCAAACACGCCGACAAGCTTTTTGTTGTCGTCAAGAAGCTGCTGCCCCACCATATAATTCACACTCTGCTCCGTTTTCAGTTCAAGTAGGGGGATCGAAGCACCCTCGGGGAATGGCATGCCGTCCTCTTTCATGAAACTGACCACCAAATAACCGCTGTTGCCGACATAAACCCCTTCTTCAACATTCATGGTTACCCCGGATGCTGTATCCGTCCCTTGTATAGGTGACCGTTCGTCTTCCGCAATGGACGCGGATTGACCGAAGAACTGCTTCAAGCTATCCATGTATTGGCTCGCAAAAGCGGTCGTGCTAAGTATCATAATCATCGCGGCAGCGATAACGATACTGGCTTTATATTTTTTCACTTTCCTGTTTTTAAACACCATCGTTTCCTCCTCTTGAATACGGTTCATCGCTCGGCTCTTGATCCGTTCCATACTGATCTGCTGCGTCAACTCGCGTTCCTCTTCCTCCGTAAGGAGGAGATTGTCCAGCTCCTGATTGTCGATATTGGCCATGATATCTACAATTCGCCGCTTCACTTGCATCCATCCCCTTTCGCAATCGATTTGAAGCTTCACTCCTATAGACACGGTCTTTATAGAAATCCTACGGATTCTCGGTTTCATAATGTATGCGCAGTTTGTCCCTTGCCCGGCGGATCCGGGCGGTGACGGCTTTCTCCTGCATATTCAGCCGGCTTGCAATATCGCGGACTTTCTCTAAATAAAAGTACCTGCGGATGAATATTTCGCGATCCGGTTCGCCCATCCCCTGTACCATGCCGCTTATCGTTTCCTTCTCCTGCCGCAGAATAGCCAGTGCCTCCGCAGAGGGACAAGAAACGGCGTCATCTTCCAATTCGGATTCAATGACCCGCTGCCTCTTTCGCAATGCATTCAAGGTATGATTACGCGCGGCTATCGCCAGATAAGGCTTGAGACTATCTCCGCGCAGCATGATTTTTGTCCCGTCTGTCCACAGCTTGACCAGCACGTCCCCGGTGATCTCCTCCACATCGAAGGAATTAAACCGCCCTCCTGCCACCTTAGCAACCACCGCGGCTATGTAGCGTGAATAGCGGTCAACCAATGTTTCAAAACATCGCGGATCTTTCCTCGCTAGCCCATCCAGCAATGTCTGATCCTCCATGGGATCCTCCCCCTCTTATATAATCATCTCTGTTGGTAGAACCAAGCCACAAATCCCGTGCTACTATATAAGACACCTTTAATTCCGGAAACCCTACACATCTTTTGAAAAAATAATCGTTTCGCCATGCAAACGGATTGGAGTAGCTTTGCTTGGAGTAACGGCAAAAAAAGCCGACCCCTTCGGATCGGCTTTTTCTACAAACGTATGATTTTATTGCAATTGCGGAGAAGCCTCGGATTGCTGTCTCGATATAATGAACAGCACGATCCAAATCAGCAGGAATCCTAGGAGCTGAGGCCCTGTCACGATTTGCTGGAATACAATCCAGTTGATGAGCACGCCCACCATGGGAAAACTCAATTCAGCCAGCGTTGCGACAGAGGCTTTGGTCGTGGTCAGCCCTTTATAGTACACCAGCAAGCTCAGCAGACCCGGCAGCAGTGCCTGCCCGATCAGGTTCAGCGATACCAAGGCAAAGGCGCCTGTGCCCCATGCCGGCATATTCCAAGCTGCCCCTTCGCTCCAAGTAATGACGGTCAGGAGCGGCAGCGCGAGCACGAAACGAAGCGAGGTTACCGTCTCATACTTCAGTTTGCCTACCATCAAGCGTCCCATGACCGTTGAGCCGCCCCATAAGGCTGCTGCGCCTAAGGACAGGAGGCTGCCGACTTGAACAAACTCGTTCCAATGGCCGATCGGCAGGGTTAAGCCGAAGGTGAGCAAATACGTGCCTGCCAAAGCGATGATAAGCAGGATCCCGAAATGGCGCGGAAGCTTCTCTTTCAGAAGCAGGCTGGCCAGAATGATGGCAAACAGCGGCTGCAGCTTCTGCAGCAGCAGGACGGCATTCAGATTGCCGCTCGACAGCCCCATCGTGAACAATACGGTAGCCAATGCCGAACCGCCCCAGGATATAAACAGCAGCGCGCCGACATGATTCCAGCCCAGGCTCTTAAGTTCCTCCCGGTTCTTCCACAATACAGGAATCGCAATCAAGGAAATAATGATATGTTCGAGCAAAACGATCTGAGCCGAAGTCAGATTCTTGAGCAGAATGACCCGAAATAACGGGTCAACGCCCCACAGGGCGGCCCCCAAAACAACGAGCCAGAACCCTCCTTTAAAACGTCGACTTGCCTGTGTGTCGGAACCATAAGGTTTCACCTTGATCCCGGTATTCATATTACTCATCTTGCCCTCTCCTGTCTTGAATACGGAGGTCTTACTAGCAGAAAGCCCCCGTCATCGGCATGGCCGACGTATACGGGGGCTGATCAAATAAGCCTGCGCCGAATGGAATATTCGCATTCACGGCAAACTCATCTTTGATCTTCTCCCATCCGGACTTTACCGTCGGCCTTGGAATTGCACCAAGTCAGTCGCTGCATTCATGTTGGATACAGAACGCAGAGAGTCGCGGGCTTGGGTTCGTTCGCGAAGGAACGAACCATCACCGCCGGTCAGGAATTTCACCTTACCCCGAAGATCCATATTCATGTTTTATTTTGTAATGCCTTAATCACTAATTAACCGATAATTCCTATAAACTTAGTTGTTATATTGAAATTATAACATGAATCCTTTCATGTAAATACATCTATTTTCAAAATAAACGAAATTAGACTTGAATACAATGAAAAATCTCACGTTCATCCAATACTTACTGAGAATTATACAGCAAGTATCAATTTGTTACCAGCATGATTTTTTACCATCTTCGCGCGTTTATCTCGAATACCTTCTGACTTGAACAGCAGCCGCTCCTGCCTGAAGATTCAGCAGCTCCAGCGCTTCCTCGGTATTAAGGCTCATTCCGCTCCCATAAGGCTTAGATAACAACCGAGAACACTCTCCGCAGCTGTTTCCTCCGATTGCTTCGTCTCACTCAGCAAGGCTTTGTTCCACTTCCAATATGTATATTCAGATTCAATGCGCATGAACTCCATCCTTATCAGATCCTTATCAGATCGTTAACAGGTTGTTATTTCTAACCCTTATTAAATGTATGGATGCCTGATCGCTTGGCTTTAACCGATCGTCATCTGCCTGAGTATGCAAAAAGACCGCCCTCAAGGTTTCAATCCACCTTAAGAACGGTCTAATCGCATGAAATGCTATCCTGCTTCGATTAGCTCATAAACTCCAACGCTGCCAAAGTACGCTTCAGCACGAGTGCTGCTTGCGCACGCGTGACCGAATCGAGTGCTCCGAAATTGCCGTTGTTGTCACCCTGTACGATGCCTTGCTTAGTAAGACTGGCCACATGGGCAGCCGCCCATGCCGGGATGGATGCCTGATCCTTGAATCCGGCAGCGGCATTCGCACCCTGGTTGGATAGGTCTGCCGGATTCACCGCCTCCATGGCCCGGGTGATCATTACAGCCATTTCCGATCGGGTCATGCTGGCATTCGGCGAGAAGGCACCGCCGTTGCCGCCCTCGATCAAGCCGTAGCGCGAGGCTGCGCCAATCTCGCCGGCATACGCGGAATGATCCTGAACATCCTTGAATGCACCGCTCTCGATGACCGGGCTGAGCCCCATCGCACGGACGAGCATGGCCGTAAATTCAGCTCGCGTGATCGCCTTGCCCGGTGCATAGGAGTCCGCGTTGACTCCGTTCACGAGCAGCTTGGAAGCCATGGATTCGATTTCCGATTGCGCCCAGTGGCCGTCAAGATCCGCAAACGTCTTCTTGTATTGCAGTAGCGCATAAACGCCGTTTCCGGCATGCTTGACTTCGATCGCCGCTTTACCGTTCCATGTCGTCCTTACGGCCGGTACAAACCGGAAAGTTCCTGCCGCTTCGTCATAAATGACGGCAGCAAGCGAATCCGGATTCATCCCTGTCGGCAGCGGCATGATACGGCTGATGACGCGCTTCCCGAAATCCTTCAGTTCCTGCTCTGCGCCAGGCGCTCCAACCGCTGCGCCGAACCGCAGTCCTCCATTGGCTGCCAACGAGGCGCCCATGGAAGTGGCCTTGCTTGTCATAGCGTCCGCTACCTTGCCTGCTGCGGGAGCCACCGACACCTTCACCTGGATGCCGCCCGACCCTTGTGCCGTCTCCAGAGCCTCATCCAGAGGCAAAGCCGTTATCGGAAGACGGAAGGCTCCAAGTGCGGTCTCCAGCACCAGGGTTGCCTTCGGATTCCGTTCCATGGCCTGCTTCAGGCCTGCTGCGGGAAGGGACAGCTCCGCGGCACGGTTCAATTCAGGAGCCCGAATAATCAATTCCTGCTGCCCGTTCGCGGACAAGCCGCTTACGGCCTTTTTCCACGCCTCTTCCTTTACCGTAATGCGGTCCATCGTTCCGCCTGAAGCAGCGCTGATATTCAAACTATTGCCTGTCATCACGTTTGGCTCGGATGCATTTCCGCCAGTAGCAGGAGGATTAGGCTGCGTTGTCGGCGGCGTTACCGTGCCGCCTCCCGAACCGCCTGATCCTGATCCGGGAGAAGAGCCGCCGCCAGGATTCGCCGGCTTCTTCTGCTCCGTAATTCGGCCCTCGACCTTCGGCGATACCTTACCGCCCAGCTTGTTCACATACTCCATGAAAATTTCATAATCCGGGTAACCCAGATCCTCGTTGTATTTCCCTTCGGCAATCGCATCGGCAAAGGATTTATATCCATCTCCGCCCTTGGCTACAAAGCTGTTCGTTGCCATCCGGTACGTTTCGGTCAATACCAGAGGTTTGTAGCTGCCGTCTTTCATGATCTGTACGTCGAACACTTTATCTCCTGCCGGAGCGCTAGGATCCCACTTGAATTTCATCCCGGCGATTTGCGGGAACTTCCCTGGCAGATCCGCCAGTTTGGCACCGCTTATTCCGTTTTCCAGCCCGTCTTTCAGCTGCTGTCCGGTGACGTCCATAACAAACAGCGTATTTCCGAAAGGCATCACCGTACGCAGCTCGCCCATCGTTATATCGCCTTCATCAATCGCGGCGCGGATGCCTCCGCCATTCGTGAGGGCAATATCGGCGTTTTTCAGCTCTTTGGCTTTAGCCAGCATGCCGTCCGCAATCAGATTGCCCAGATTCGTCTCCTTGGAGCGGACATTCTCGCGTTTGCCGTCAAGCTCGACTCCGGCAATGCCGATAACCTGCTTCATCAGTTCTTCCAATTCCGCTTTATAAGGAGCCAGCATATCCTTCGCTTGCGTGTCTTCCTGGACCGTGTTGTCTACCGGGATCAGCTTCCCGCCAAGTTCGCCGTCTCCCACGAGAACGACGCCGTTTTTATCAAACTGCAGATCTACCCGGCCGAGGAACTTGCCCCACTCATTCGCTTGGACGATGACGGTAGGGGTATGATGCTGACTGTCCGTCACCACTTCCGGCGCGTTTAGCGTCGTATGGGTATGACCTCCGACGATGAGGTCGATGCCTTCGACGGCTTCGGCCAGCGCCAGATCTTTGGCGTACCCCAGGTGGGACAGGGCGATGATCTTGTCCAGCCCCTCCTTCTCCATCGCCTCAACGGTAGCCTGAGCCGAGGTCACCGCATCACGGAAGACCACGTCTTTACCCGGGCTGGAGGTTTCCGCGGTATCTTCGGTCGTTAAGCCGAACACCCCGACCTTCTGGCCGTCAACCAGCAGTGTCACGTATGGATATACCCCGCTATTTGCCGTCGTCTTGGGCTGATCGGTATCGATAACCGCCGGCTTGTTAATCAGATGTGAAATGTTAGCGTCGCGGCTAAGATCCACGTTCGCGCTGACGAGCGGGAAATGCGCCTTGCTCACGAAATCCGCAAGCGTCTTGGTGCCTTGATCGAATTCATGATTACCGAACGTCATCGCGTCATAACCCATATAGTTCATGAAGGCCAGATCAGCCAGCCCAAACCATTTGGTGAAATACAGATCGCCAGAAAAGACGTCCCCTGCATCCAGCAGCAGGCTGTTTCCGCCTTCGCTGCGGATCTCCTGAACCAGCGTTGCACGTCTGGCCACTTCCGCCAGATGCGCATGGGTGTCGTTGGTATGCATCACCGTTAACTTCCACGGTTCTCCATCCGGCGAACCGTCCGTTACGTTAACCGATACTTCCGTCGAACCGTAGCCATCCTTGCTCAGGACGGTGATCACGGCTTCACCTGCGGATACCGGCGTAACCAGGCCGTTTTGGTCCACGACGGCTACCGTTTCGTCGGAGGAACGCCAAGCCAGCTCGGCCGATCCGCCCTGAACGGGCTCAACGCTTGCTTGCAACGGTTCCGGGGACCCGCCCGTTTTCAACGTGAGCGATGGCTTATCCACCGTAATTTTGGTCACCTGAAGCTCCAGCAGCACCACCGTTCCGCTAACTTCATTCGCAACCAGCAGCAGCGGGCGTCCTGTTTGGCTGTCCGAAGCCGGAATAAAGTCCAGTCCCTCCGGTCCGGAATCCGATTGGATGCCTCCGTTGAAATCCCGCGAGTTGAAGTAGTTCAGGAACGCCGGAGCGGATGGATCCGTTACGTCATAGGTCATGACGCCGCCAATGCGCTCCAGTCCGACAAAAGCCAGCGTCTTCTGTCCGACCTTGCCCACGGCAACATATTCCGGCTCCGGGCCTTTCTTGGCGCTGCGGCTGTCCAGATCGGTTTTGTCATTGCTTGCATTGAAATGATTCGGCAAGCGCTCCGCCGTAATCTTCTCAAAATCACTGCCGCTGTCGTATGCCTGGGACAAATCCGCCGCATTCCAGATGGAGAA
The DNA here is from genome assembly GCF_041954005.1 of Priestia sp. BR_2. Taxonomy (NCBI): domain Bacteria; kingdom Bacillati; phylum Bacillota; class Bacilli; order Caryophanales; family Bacillaceae; genus Priestia; species Priestia sp. BR_2. The sequence continues at coordinate 143,610 of NZ_JAVFHM010000351.1, forward strand.
GGAACGCCCCCCGTACAGATACAGCCCTTCACTGCCCATATCGCTCGCAACTTCAACCTTGTCATAGGTTGTCCCTTTGCCAGCCAGGAATTGGGCTGCCGGCGACGATGGATCCAGATTGGATTTCATTTTGCCGATGTCGCTTTCATTGCTTCGGTCATCCCAGCCGGTAGCGTCCCCTTCGTTCGCGGACAGAATATACTGCTGCCCGTTCACGCTGTAGGTCGCAATTCCGTCCGGCATATACATGCCGTAAAAAGGAACATTCTCAAACTTGATTTGTCCATCCTTGAGCAGATCCAGTTGATTCTCTGGCTGGCTCAAATCCTTATATCCGAGCCCCCGGACCGATTGAATCCGCTTCGAGGCGATATCGACCACGGCTATCGCATTGTTTTCCTGCAGGGCCACATACGCTGTCAGCTCGTCCTCCGACAATGCGATGTATTCGGGCTCCAGATCATGAACGGCATCGTTTTTCGTTCCGGTGCTGCGAATTTGCCCGTCCGCTTCCACATTCCCGCGAATATGCACCCGATCGTCAATGATCGACGGGTCATCGAACTTCAAATGGCTTACTTCGCCAGCCAAAGTATCGATAATCGTGATGCTTCCTTCCGGATCCGGTGCGGTCTCCGTGCGGGGCTCGCCTTCATCCGCCGTCAGGATATAACGGCCATCGGACGTGTACTTGACCATATCCGGCTGAACGCCGGTTTCATAGGATCCGGTCAAGCCGCCGTCATAGTCGAGCACCAGGACCTTGCCGGCTTTCGTATGATCCTGCTCCTGAACGGCAACCACGACCTGCTTCGTCTTGGTGTTGATATCCACGCTGGTCAAGTCTCCATACAGGAAACCGCCCGTGTTCGCCAAATCTTCTACATGGATCTGCTTGTCCTTAACCAAGCTGCCATCGGCGCCTAGAGACACGATTTCGAGACTGGCCGGCTGGGTCGATCCGTTAACCAAATAGAGCTTCCCATTATCTTTGTTGTATTTTACAATCTCCGCAACGCCGCCATCCTTGTTGGAAGTACCTACGGAATAATGTCCGATCATCTTCATGGCCAGCTTGTCGGCCACAGGTGATGGACGCTTGCCCAATATTTGCAATTTCACAACCGATTGGACCGTAGCAGGTAAGGCTGCACTATCCTGCACCGTTACCTCAACCGTATGCTCGCCCTCTTGTCCAGCCGCAGGCGTACCTGAAATGGCTCCCGTATCGGATGCAAGGGTCAAGCCTGCCGGTAAACCTGTCGCCGAGAACGTATAAGGCGCTTGTCCGCCATACACATCTACGGTGACCGCATACGGCTCTTCCGCATATGCATCCGGAAAGATCATATCGGTCATGCCCAAATCCACGGCAGCAATAGCTGCATCTTGTGATGTCGTCTCCATGCTGGCGGTCTGGAGCAATTCCTGCCCCTCGCCAGCATACACGCTGCCCCCCGAAAACAGAGAGGCCATCGTGATTTCCGCTGCCATCAACAGCGAAACTACTTTCATGCTTTTATGCTTCAACTCCATATCCCCTCTTCTACCTTATTTACATTCAAGTGTAAGGAGGAAGTGTTAACGGATGCTCAATATCAGTCGCGGTTTATGTAAAATGGCTCCATGCAACAAAAAAAGCCTCGACCTCCAAGTCGGGCTTCCCAGAGCAGCAGCTGCATTCGAGCTGGCGGCTTGCTTATTCTTTTCTTCCATATGTATTCCGGTACCTGTTTATAACATGCGCCAGCCTCGGATCATCTCATACTTCAATCAAAAACCCCGAAATGCCGCATCGTTGCAACCGTGATCAGGATGAACCACCGAATGAGAATGATCCCCCAAACGATAAGAAGACCTTGGAACAGCCGCTCAACCATCCATTCGATCTTCTTGTTTGACGTATATCTGCGCCTCTGCTTAAAAAACCACGCCGCGAACCCTTTGGGAATATCGCTGAAAGTTGTCTTTGGCTCCATTGGCTGCGTCCTCCTCCATTTTCTATCGATTAGTATGTCGGATATACAACGCAAGTCTTCGGTTGAACACGTTTCTTGAATTTTATCATGTTTAATGGAAAAATTCACCATGCATCATGTTTCCTTGTCACATTTCCGACAATATTGTAGTCAAATCGACATGATGTCTGATAAACTAACATAAAGAATTGCTATTTGTAACACAAACACTTCACAAGAAAAACAGCCGAAGATCTATTCATGACTATTCGAAGGCCATAACGTGTGCATATCATTTATGTTTGCCTAGGAAAGAGGAACCAACATGAATCGTAACTGGTTTACGCGGATGCTTATGCTGTATATCCCTGCTTTTCTGATCGTCCCCGCCTTTTTATTTTTCGTCTTTTTCCAATCATTGAGCGAAAGCAACCGAAAGGATGCCGAGCGTTCCAATGCTTACGTAACCCAGCAAGCGATGCTGATGATCGATACGTCGTTGTCTTCCCTGGATCAGAAAATTTCGCTTGAAATGCTGCGCAATCGAAAGGTCATCTCCTTTTTCTCCAGAAGCACGGAAAAGGATCTGCCCCTTCAGGTGGACGTGATGAATCTGTTGCGCGATTTAAAAATGACCAATCCTCTGATTCATTCCATTTACATGGTTCAAGCGGATCATAATCAAGTCCTCAATGAAAGCACAAGCTATTCCTTGGATCAATATGCCGATAACGCCTTCATCCGCTCCAAGCTGGAAGCACCCAACAGCCATTGGTCGGATACCAGGCTGTACAAGGAGCTGCCGTCCGACAAAGGGGTCCCCGTCGTCTCATTGACGCGCAGCGTTTCCATCTTCTCCAAGCATCATGGGTTAATCGTCGTTAATGTAAGCGCTGACGCCCTGCAGGGAATGCTTCTTCAAATGCATGACCCGTCTTCCCGCATACTAAGCCTATATGATACACAAGGGAACAGCGTGTTCGATATGGCAAAATCGGAGACTCCCGTCAGCAGGAGCGGAGCCAGCAACGGCGCCCTTCAGTCGGAAGCGAATTCCGACTATACGGGCTGGCGCATCGTTAGCAGCGTTCAAGGAGCGGATACCTTCAATTTCATCATCAGCCTATCGAATATTTGGTTTATTGCCGGTTTGCTTCTCTGTGCCGTTTCGGTCGCCTGGATCGTCTACGTGACGCTGCAAAATTACAGGCCCATTCAGCGCCTGGTCAACCAGCTGCAGCAGCTATCCTCCAAGGAGGACGCCCCGGAGGAAATCCATAAAAACGAATTTACGTTCATCAATTCTAAATTGCAAAACATGATTGATCAGAACGCAAGGTTCCAGCTTCAGTTCGAGGAGGATTTGAAGGCTCAGCAAAATTTTTTCGTGTACGAGCTGCTGGAAGGGACGCGTTCCTTCGATTTGAAGGAATGGGAGAAGGAATCGGCCAAGCATGGCCTGCCCGTGCTGTTTGGCAAGCAGCTGGTTTTTGTCCTGGAAGTGGATCACCGTTCCGAGTGGAGCGCAAATTACGGTCAGATGCAGCATGGCACTCAGCAAAAAGCCATCGAAACCATCATCCTGGAAGCGGCGTCGGATCATGCCTGCGAGGTGAAGCTGCTCTGGGTATCCTTGCACCAGCTTGCTTGCATTCTGGTCATATCGCCAGAAGCGGAGAAGCTGGCATTCGAGGCCCTCTCCTTCGCGGAAGAATGCCAGCGCCGATTTGCCGATGCCTTATCGTTCACCTTATCCGTCGGCCTCGGGGAGCCGGTCGAGCATCCGGACAATCTGCATGATTCATACCATGAGGCATTGGATGCCCTGCAAACGAAGCCCGTCAATCGAAGTGCCATGATCATTCCTTATTCGTCCGATCCCTTGTCGAAGGATCATAGTTTTCATTATTTTCAAAAGGTTGACCGGATCGTTGACGCCTTCCGACTCCAAGAAGCCAAGTGGAAGACGGAAATGCAGGCGCTCTTTCAGAACATGCTGGAAGAAGGCATATCGCGCCGGGGCGCAAGCAGCGTGCTGCATTACCTGACCTACCACCTGAACAAAACGGCTTCCGGAATGAACGACGAATACTACCTGCTCTGGAAAACAGAAACGATGCCGGCACTCGACCGGGTTCAAAAAGAAATCGACCTGCCGGAGGATTGGACGCAGATGGTGCTTCAGCTTCTGGAGCAATTTGCCGAACGGCTGGATACGCAGCGGAATCTGCGAAGCCAGGGAAACCTCGTCCAAGAGGTTAAGGCTTATATTGAAAAGCATTATACGAAGGCGGAACTATCCCTTGATTACCTGCAGGACAAGTTCGGGATCAGCGGCAAATATTTGAGCAGATTGTTCAAGGAAGAGTACGGCTTGAAATTCGTGGACTTTTTGATTGATTTACGAATCCAGGAAGCGAAACGGCTCCTAACGGAAAGCGCATTGTCTGTACAGGAAATTACGGAGAGGGTCGGTTACAGCAGCCCGATTTCATTTGCCAGGACTTTCAAAAAAATTACCGGCGTCCCCCCGATGGATTACCGCAAAGGCAAATAAAACGGCACAGAACCTAAACATCAAACGAAGGCCGAGAAGGACATCATATGGTCCCTCGGCCTTTTCCCGTTTATGCCGTAGCGGCTCCTGCCCGCGCAGCCATTCCCATCGGGCGCAAAGTAGAAAATAGTTCCGGGTAGAGAAAAGTTTTTTGTGATTTATATTACATACATTTTCCAGTGTTATTTAAATTGCCATCGCGGTAACGTTTACACTAACACTAGATTCGCCTTTCGGTTTGTTAAGTGAAAAGTGTTTGTTGTCTGGCCTGGCAGCAGGTGTTTTTATTAAGGGCAAGGAACGGCGCCTCACCGCGCTTTCCATCATATCCAAAAAACCAGAAGGGGATGAACTAGCAATGGTAGACAGAAACAGAAAGAAAAAGGGATGGACGGCGCTGATCGCTGCAGCCGTTACGTTATCAACCGTATTAAGCGCCTGCTCGGGTGGCAAGGAACCGGCCTCCGCAAGCAACGCCCCGTCCGACGGCGATCCAATTACGATCTCGTTCGAGACGTCGGTATACGCCGAAGAACCTCATAAGAAGGCAATCGATGCACTCATTGCCAAATACAATGAAACCCACCCTAACGTCACCATCAAAGTTCATGGAACAGACTACGAGAATTACTGGGATAAACTGACCACCGAGATTCTGGCAGGTACGCAGGGCGACATCGTTCAGGTATACCCGGAGAATATCGCCACCTATAATGCGCTGCAGAGCGGGGGCACCTTCGTGAATCTCGACGAGAAGATTCAAGCGAGCGGACTTGAGGACAAGCTTGTCGGACAGGAACTGAGCAAGGTGGACGGCTCTTATTATGCCTTATCCAATTACGCATGGGGATCAACCGGCATTTTCTACAGCAAATCGATGTTCGAAGCCGCCGGAATCGATCCGGCCTCCATTCAAACGATGGATGATTTCAAAGAAGCAGCCATACAGCTTGGCGGTTTTAAAGACGGACAATACGGGTTCTCCAGCGTCATCGGCACCCATCCCTTTATCGCCTCGGAATGGTACCGGCTGCTCGCTCGTCCCGTATCGGGAGGCATTTACTTCCCGGACGGCGAAGCTGGCCCTTACGAGGCCGACCGGATTAACGTCAATTCCGCACCCAACGTTTGGGCGGCGGAGTGGTGGCAGGATCTGATCAAGAACCCGCAGGCCACGCCTCCGGGAACCCGCGACAAGAAGGTCAGCCGCGAGATGTTCTGGAACGGCCAGGCCGGCATGATGATGGATGGTCCCTGGTTTATCGGCATGACCAAAGAACGCGATGAAGCTTTAATGGACGACCTGGGGCTCATGCCGCAGCCTTCCGTCGTATACGAAGGTCAAACCTATAAACCGAACCCGCACAATTATCCGATCGTGTCGATGATTTCCAAAGACAGCAAGCATCCTGACGAAGCTTGGGAATTCCTTGAATGGATGACCTCCCGGGAAGCGCAGCAAATTATCGCCGGTTCCGGCATGATTCCGAGCAGCAAGGAATACGCCGAATCCGAAGAATACAAAACGGAGAATCCGCTGGCTGCCCAATTCTTCGATTTCCAGGAGAATGTATACGCCCCGGCCGTGATGGACCCGCCCATCCCTGAACTCGGCTCCCTGTCCCAAATCCTGATCAATGCCGCGCAGGAGATGTTCGTCGGCATGAAAGACGCCAAGACGGCGCTGGATAGCGCGGCTGAGCAGATGAAAGACACGATGCATTAAGAGGCATTCGAAAACATCAAACGATTGAAGCTGCCCCGGCCCCACGGCCGGGTGGCACTTACATCATAAGGAGGTGGGGGAATGAATCCAACGCGAACGGATGTGACAAGCAGGCAAACTCCCTTGCCGTTGAAGAGAGCTTCGAAGGCCAAGCGATTATGGCTGGAGGAAAAACGGCATTTCAAAAAAAATACAGCCGCCTATTTATTTATTGCGCCGCTGGCCATTACCGTTGCTCTTGTACTCCTCTATCCGATTTTGAAATCGGCGCTCATGAGCGTGCAGTACTGGAAGGTTGCGAAGCCGATTGCCGAAGGCAATCCCTTCGTAGGCTTGGACAACTATGCAGCAGCCATCCAGTCGGGGCATTTCCTGAAATCGTTGGGCATTACCTTTCTATACATTATCGTGACGGTGGTTCTGCGTTTCCTGCTGGGAATCGGTACGGCCGTCCTGCTGAACATTCCCTTTAAGGGCCGAGGGCTCGTAAGAGCGCTGGTGATCATCCCATGGGCCGTCCCTGAAGTCGTTGCTTGTCTCGTATTTATTCTGATGTATGATTACCAATTCGGCGTGATCAACGATCTCCTGCTGAAGCTCAACCTGTTGTCCAATCCGGTCGCTTTCCTCGGCGAAGCCGACACCGCGCTCTGGGCAGCCATGTTCGTCAATGTATGGAAGGGCTTCCCGTTCGCCGCCATCATGCTGCTCGCCGGTCTGCAGAGCATATCCAAAAGCTTGTACGAAGCGGCGGAAATCGACGGTGCCTCGAAATGGCGCCAGTTTCTCAGCATTACCTTCCCGATGTTAAAGCCCGTATCCGTCATCGTCTTCCTGCTGCTGATCATCTGGACCATCAAGGATTTCGGCATCGTCTACGTCCTCACCGGGGGCGGACCAAGCCGGGTAACCGAAATACTGACCATTTTTATATACAGGGCAGGGTTCAAATCGTTTGACTTCGGTTTGGCTTCCGCTGCGGGGATGATCCTGCTGGCCATCTCCATCGTATTCACCGTGATGTACATGAAAGCTACGAAGGCAGGTGAGATGTCATGAGCAAAGGGATCAGCAAAATCATCGTATATGCATGCGCCGTTCTCATTTCGTTGTTTGCCGTATCCCCTTTCCTATGGATGATCCTGACTTCGTTGAAGCCTCAGGCCGAAATCTACAGTACGCCGCTGACGTATCTTCCTCAAGAGCTTCATTGGGAGGGGTACAAGGGCATGCTGAATCCCCATGCGGACGACAGCGCCAACTTTATGAAATGGTTCGGCAATACGGCGTTTGTCTCGCTGCTAACGACGGTATTCTCTCTTATCATCTCCGCCTTTGGCGGCTATGCGATGTCCCGGTTCGGTTTCCGGGGACGGATGTCGCTCGGATATATCATCTTGTTGACGCAGATGCTCCCCGGCTCGCTGCTCATTATTCCGCTGTACCTGATCATGAAGGATTACAATCTGCTGAACTCCCATCTGGGTCTCGTCATTGCCTATACCACTTTTGCGGTACCGTTCTGTACCTGGATGCTGAAGGGCTACTTCGACAGCGTATCCCAGTCCATCGATGAAGCTGCCAGCGTTGACGGTGCCAACCGCTTCACAACCTTTATCCGGATTTTGCTCCCGCTCACGCTTCCCGGGCTCGTGGTAACCGGCATTTTCTCTTTCTTAACCAGCTGGAACGAGTTTATGTTCGCCCAGACGTTCATCAGCGATTACGACAAATGGACGCTGTCGGTCGGCATCGCCAGCTTTCAGGGACAGTATGTCGTCAACTGGGATTACCTCATGGCGGGCTCCGTCATAACCACGCTTCCGATCGTGATTGCGTTCTGGCTGCTGCAAAAGCATCTGGTCAGCGGAATGACCGCCGGAGCCGTTAAATAAAGCTAACCATTCAAGGAGGGGTCACAATGATCAAATTCGGAATCGTAGGCATGGGGATTCGCGGCAGCATGTTCGCCGATACCCTCAGCCAAAATCCTTATGCGGAGCTGGCCGCGGTCAGCGACGCTTATGAAACTACCCTGAACGCAAGCATAGAGAAATACGGGGTTCCCGGCTATTTGCAAGTTGAGGATATGCTCGAAAGCGAGACTTTGGATGCCATCGTGATTGCCACGCCGGATTTCCTGCATAAAAAGCCCGTTATGCTCGCGGCTGAGCAAGGCATCCATATCATGGTCGAAAAACCCTTCTCCACCTCCGTCGAGGAGGCCGAGGAAATGTACGCCGCGGTAGAGAAAGCGGGCATCAAATGCCTCGTCGCATTCGAGAATCGCTGGAATTCTCCTTTCGTTGCGGTTAAGGAAGCCGTCCGGAATGGGGACATTGGCCATATTCTGACCATCAACACCCGCTTGAATGACACCATCTACGTGCCTACCAAAATGCTGAAATGGGCCGGGGAATCCACGCCGGGCTGGTTCCTATTCCCGCATGCGACGGATATTGCCTTATGGCTGAAGAGCGGGGTTCTGCCGGTCAGCGTCTACGCGGTAGGGACGAAGAAGAAATTGGCCGGGATGGGGATCGACACCTACGATTCCATGCAAACGATCGTATCCTTCGACGATGGCACGCATGCAGCATTCACGACCAGCTGGGTGCTGCCCGAGTCGATGCCGCTGATCTATGACTTCAAAGTCGAGATCATCGGCGAGGACGGGGCATTGTATGTCGACTTATCCGATCAAATGGTCCGTAAGGGCGGCAGCGTCTACAGTCATGTCCATACGCTCGGCACGCCCATCAACGGCCAATATACCGCGGCGCCCCATTATATGCTCCATTCCTTTGTCGATCATATCCGCCTGGATACGATGCCCGAATCGGGCGCAGCTGCCGGCTTGCTGAATACCAAGCTGGTACATGCCATCCATCGCTCCGTCTTAAGCGGACAGGTTGAGCAGGTGTGACATGGAGGCATGCCCAGCGGTTGAATCATGCACTTTTCTTGACATGCCTGCAGTGAGGGCCGAAAATGATCGCTTATCCATGACGGTGGTTCCGGGATGGGGGAGCAGAGTCATCTCGCTGCGCTGGAAACCATCGGACACCGAATTGCTGCGCACGCCGCCATCCATGACGGAATATGAGCGGACACCCTTCTTATACGGTATGCCTGTCTTATTTCCGCCCAACCGGATCGAGAACGGCAGCTTTACCTTTAAAGGCCGCCCCTATCAATTCTGCATCAATGAGCCGCAGCATCACAATCATGCGCACGGACTTGTTCATGACGAAGCATGGGAAGTCGGACGCTGCTGGACCAAGGGGAATCGGGCCGTGATCGAAACCGTGTTCTCTTCGAGAGGCCGCCCTGCGGTCATGTCGCAATTTCCGCATGAGTTCTCGATCCTTCTGCGCATGAGCATTGACGGCGCTTCGTTCAGGCAGACGGCAGAAATCCGCAACAAAAGCAAACACTCTTTTCCATGGGGATTGGGGTATCATACCACCTTCCGCTTTCCCTTCGGGGATGCGGAAGCTCAGGAGCGCTGCACGCTGCGGGCGCCTGTCGGGAAACGATGGGTTCTTAACGACCGGGTGCTGCCGACCGGGGAGCTCGCTCATGACTTCCGCAGCAGAGGCCTGCGGGACGGCATTTCCGTCAGTCAGTTCCCGCTCGATGATCTGTTCCTTGCCATGCCGGAAGACCGTAACGAAGCCGTATTAACCGATCCGGGGGCTGGCCTCAGGGTTACCTACCGCGCGGATGACGCCTTCAAACATTGGGTGCTGCACAATGGCGATGGGGCGAGCGGTTATCTATGTCCCGAGCCTTATACTTGCGCCACCAATGCCTTCAACCTGGGGATGGATCCGGAAATCACCGGCATGCAGGTGCTGGGGCCCGGCAGGAGCGCCCTGCTGTTCTGTACCATCCATGTGGAAGAACTCTGATTCACCTCGACTAAAACCACGACAAAAGCGGTCCGCTAGCAAGGATGTTTCCTTGAACGGGCCGCTTTCCCCAGCTTGTTGTACGCTTTATCTTCACCCTTTTGGGATTTCACCAATTAAATAAAAAAACGCGATCCGGGAATCCCCCGAATCGCGCCCTGGATTTATATATTTGTCGTTTATTCCGCCTGATAGCGCTCATAGGCGGCCTGGTAAACTTCCATGTATCGGTCCAATCCCATCTTGTTGAGCGTGTTCACATACTCTTCCCATTGGCTGAACGAGGCGGAGCCGTTCACGAATTTCGCTTCCATTTCCTTCACGTAATCCTCGATATCTTTACCGATCGAGGTCATGACGTCCGTTTCCTCCAATGTAAAGTTAAAGTTGTACAGGATCTCCTTCACGGCATACGGCTGTGCTTTTTCGGCAGCGGCCATGGCGTTAGGACGCGTCTCCGAAGCTTTGAACCATTTCTCCCGCACAAAGCCCGGATAGCTGCCCCCGAGCCAAGTGAAATTCTTGGCCAATGCCTGATCCTGCGTTAATCCGTTTGGATTCTCCGTTATCTCCTTCACATATTCCAGCTGACCGTCCGCGTTCTTCGTGTAAGTCTCTCCTTCTTTACCCATGAAATAGAATTGGGCTCCCTCATCCCCGTAGAAATAATCCATCCAACGGATCGTTGCTTCCGGATTCGGGTTCTTATCGGTAATCGCAAATGCACCCACGTGAACCATCGGTACTTTGACGTGGGAATAGAGCTGGTCTCCGTGCGGTCCCTTAAGCGCCCCGAGCCCGATGTATTCTTTGCGTCCCATGACCATCTCCGGATTCGGCACGATCGTGGCACCGAGCAGGCCCTCCTGCCCTTTTGCATTCAACGCGCCGCCTTCAATCGTGAAGATCTCTTTATCGAGCAGTCCTTCCTGGTGCAGCTTGTTGACGAATTGAAGCATTTCCTTGTACTCCGGCAAGGCCTTGGTAAAACGCAATTTCCCAGTGTCCGGATCGACATCCACTAATTTATGGCCAAGTCCGCTCGTCCCAAGTCCCCAAGAGCCTTTCAAATGATCGATGATCCCGGTAATGCCTGTGGAGGAGAAAGGAATCTCGTCATGCTGTCCGTTGCCGTTCAGATCGGTTTCCTTGACCGCCTTCAAATAGGCATAGAATTCTTCGGTCGTCTGCGGTTCTTTCATCCCAAGCTGATCGAGCCATTCCTGATTAATCCATATCGGGGTGCCAATCAACATGGAGAGCAGCTCAGGATCATAGAAAGAAGGCAGGGAATAGATATTGCCGTCCGGCATCGTCAATCCTTTTCGAATATCCGGGTACTGCTCCATCAGCTTTTTGAAATTCGGAGCATATTGATCGATCAGATCGTTCAGCGGTATAAATACTCCTTGTTCCCCATAGCGGGTCAATTCGGCGGAGCTGACCCTTGCGGAATAGAACACATCCGGATAATCCCCGCCTGCAAGCGCCAGGTTCCGCTTCTCGGTCAGCGTATCGAATGGAATGAGGTTCCAGGTCACATTTACATTCGACATTTCCTGGTAGGTTTTCCATACAAGGGTTTCCTCGAATTTGCTTCCGTTCGTTGGCGACTTCCCTGTGAAAAACGTAAGGTCGAGGGGCTCGTTCACGATCGGCATTCCGGTCTCGTTAAAATTAGCCTGCGGCGTTTCGCCCTTATCGGCTGCGCCCTCCCCGCTCTTGCTTCCACAACCGGCCAGCAATCCGGCGGCCAGCACGGCTGCCAATGTAAGCGAAGTCCATTTTTTCATCACCATAAATTTCATATCCCCCTCATCGATTGTCCGTAATCAACCTTTAATTGCACCAATCATAACACCCTTCACAAAATACTTTTGCAGGAACGGATACAGCAGCAGCATCGGCAGATTCGTCACGATGACCGCCGCATATTTGATCGCCTCCGCATCCATCAGGCTGCGAGCCAGCGAATCGTCGCTGATATCCACCATCTCCTGCATTTGCCCCTGAACCAGAATTTCGCGCAGGAACAGCTGCATCGGATAATTCGCACGGTCGGACAAGTAGATCAGCGCGCTGAAATACGAATTCCAGTGGCCCACGGCATAGAACAGCACCATTACGGCCAGAATCGGACCGGATAACGGCAGGACGATGCGCCATAGCACCCGCATGTTGGAAGCTCCATCGATAAACGCCGCCTCCTGCATCTCCTTCGGAATGGAGCTCTGGAAGAAGGTCCGCATAATAATGATGTTCCACACGGATACGGCCGAAGGGATAATGATCGCCCAAATCGTATCGAGCATCCCCAGTTCCTTCACCAGCAAGTAATTCGGGATCATTCCCCCGCTGAAAAACATGGTGAATACGATGATCGCCGTAAAAATGCCGCGGCCGTTAAAATCGGCTCTGGACAACGGATAAGCAGCTGCGATCGTCATCAGTACATTCAAGGCCGTTCCCGTCGTCGTATACAGCAGCGTGTTCATGAATCCCCGCATGAGATCCGAATTGGCGAATAACCGCTCGTAGCCGACAAACGACAATTCCTTCGGCCATAACCATACTTCCCCCCGCATCACCGTTTCCGGGGCGCTGATGGAAGCAATCAGAACAAAAAATAAAGGATAGAGCACAAGGAGCGTAATAAATGATAGTATAATGTAAATAAATACTCCGGCTATTCGTTCACTGCGGCTTTGCGGCATATGCCATCACTCCTCCTTACCATAGGCTGTTCTCGCTGACTTTTCGGGCAATCCGGTTTACGGTAATCAGCATGATAAAGTTGACGATGGAGTTAAACAGGCCGACCGCAGCCGAGAAGCTGTACTGGGCACCCAGTATACCGCTCCGGTATACGTTTGTGGCGATGACGTCGGACGCTTCCATATTCAGCGAATTTTGCATCAGGAAGATCTTCTCGAAGCCGACGCCAAGAACGGAACCGATGTTCAGAATGAGCAGTATCGTCATCGTGGGCGCGATCCCCGGGAGATTGATATGCCAGATTCGCCGGAGCCAGCCCGCACCATCCACCTTGGCCGCCTCATGCAGCTGCGGGTCGATCCCGGCGAGTGCCGCCAAATAGATGATGGAGCTCCAGCCCATGCCCTGCCACACGCCGGACCACACATAGATGCTCTTGAACCAGGAGGGCTCCGTCATGAATGCAATCGGCTCTCCGCCGAAGGAGGTGATAATCAAATTGACGAGGCCGCTTACCGGCGACAGGAACATCATGATCATTCCGACAACAACGACCGTGGACAAGAAATGAGGTGCATAAGTTACCGTTTGTACGAATCGGCGGAACCGGCCCGATCTGGCTTCGTTGATCATCAAGGCCAGAATGATCGGAATCGGAAATCCGACCGCCAGCTCATATAACCCGATACCCATCGTATTTTTAATAATGCGCCAGAAATAAAAGCTGTCAAAAAAGCGTTCAAAATGTTTGAAGCCCACCCATGGGCTATCCATGATCCCTTTGTTGGCCATAAAATCCTTGAATGCAATCTGGACGCCATACATGGGTACATAATGAAATACAATGAAGTACAACAGAACCGGTGCAAATAAAGCGTATAGCTGCCAGTTTCTGCGCATCTGCATCATGGTTCTTCGCCAGACACTTTTCCTTTGAATTTTTGAATGCGCTTCCACGTTGCTTAGCTGACGTTGCAAAATCGGCAATCCCCTCTCTTTCGTCTATGCGTCTTCGTGTGTCCCAAGGTCCACGTCTGCATCATAAACGACCCGAACGCATGAGGGGTATTGACCATTTTAATGATGTCTTGCCTTTCATTGGATGGAAGGGCGGAAGCCGCGTTTTCCTAAAGCAATGCTTAAAATCTAAAATATTGACTATCCCATTTTTACGAAAGATTAACACGATTCGGGCACATTCCTTAATACTTGTCCTATATAATGTTATGAAACCTGGAACGTCAGAAAAATACAAAGGGGGGAAGACTGTGAATTGGATCCGGCATAAAAGCCACAGTGTATTCTTTAAAATTTTTCTGAGCTTTCTGGCCATCATCGTGTTATTCGGATTGTTCTATGCGGTTATCTTCCAGCTCTTCAAGACCAGCCTGCAAAAAGAAATCATCGATAACAGCCAACGGTCGGTTCACGATACGGCAGAACGGTTCAACAACCAATTCAGCAGGCTGCAGGTATTAATGTTCGATATATATAACCAGTCCGAATTAATCGGCTTCAATAATCAGCTTCGCCACCAGACCGGAAACGAAGTCAATTACTTGAAGGCCCGAGATGTGATGATGCAGATGCGGAGCGATATCTATAACCCGCTGTTCTTTCTGGAGGACACCCTGATCTATCTTCGGGAGTTTGATTTTGTGCTCAGCAAATCCGGGAGCGGCGATGCTGCCTATATGTTCAATCGTTCCTATACGAGTCCGATGTACCCTTATTCGTTCTGGAACGGTTATACGGGCGATTCGGAATCCTTCAAGCTCCTCCCTGCGTCAACCTATCGAATCAACAACGATTTGTCCGAGAAAACGCTGATGCCTTTTGTTTACAAGCAGCCGGACAGTCCATATGAGGTCATTGCCCTCATCGATATCGATAAGGCCGCCCAGTCCTTCTTCGGCGAGTCGAACGATCGCGCGCTTGCCATTCTGAATGCCGAAGGCCAAGTGCTGTACACGCTGGGCTCCATGAACCAGGATCAGCTGCCGCCGTTCGAGGCCGGTCAAAAAGCCGTGCTGAAGGATGGGACCTACTATTTTGCGGAAGCCGGGTCCGACGGATTGACCTATGTCTCGGCCGTACCTTACAGCCATGTCTCTTCCCAGCTGAGCCGGTTAACCGGCGGATTGCTGCTTATTTTCTGCCTATCGCTCGGGGTAGCGCTTGCTGCATCCTATTTCCTCAGCCGGCGGCTGCATAAGCCGGTGAAGCAGATCCTGACGACCGTGCTGAACAGAGCCAGCAGCTCGGCGATGCCGGAAACCGGCAGCGTCACGGAATACGACCTGATCCAGAACCGCATTCAGGAGCTGTTCCGGGAGAAGGAAGAGATTCGGGACCGCATGAACAAACACAAGTCCGTCCTGACCAGTTACTCTTATATCAGTCAGTTGAAGAGCATCAATACCGATATCAGCGAATGGGAGGATTTCCTGTCGGATGACGGAAGCTTCATCGTGGTTCTGTACCATATCCGGTTCCGGATGAATCCGGTCTATGAGCTTCCCCTCCAAACCGATCAGGCCGTCCGTCATATGCTGGAGCATATTCATCTGATCACGGCGGAGCGCTATCCGGGCTCCCATACGTTCCAGATCGAGAAGAACGAGATCGTCTCCATCTTCAAACGGGAGGAAGCGGCCCGCCTGGAGGAATTGCTGCTGGAGATCAAGGATATGCTGAACGAGGAGAAGGAATTGTTCCTGGTCACGATTGCGGTCAGCTCCCAGGTAAGCGATTCGTCCGAATTCAATCAAGCCTACCATCAGGTCAAAGGATTGACTGCCCAGGCTCCGCTGCTCGAGGAATCGCAGATCGTAACCATGCAGCGGGTACTCCCTACCACCGTCAACCTGAGCCCGCCGCAGGAAAAAGGACTGCTCGACGCGCTGCAATCCGGCAGCCATGGCCGCTCCCTGCAGATCATCGACCAAGCGCTTGAAGCCATGCAGCGCAAGGAGGCCGGCATCGCGCAATTCCGTTTCTTCGCCGATTCGGTGGCTTCCAAAATTCTAAGTTATATGGAGATGGCCCAGATTGACAAAACCTCCGTCCAATCCTTGAAGCAGTGGAGCGCAAGATTGGCGGAATGCCATTGTTTATCTGATTACCAAGGGGTATTCCGTCAGCTCGTCGAAGCCTCCTGTGCCCTCATCCGCAAGAAAAAGGATACCGGGGAAGAGCCGCTTATCGCCATGTTCATGAACATTGTCCATAACCAGTATGCCGATGATCTGTCCCTGGACTATCTGTCAGCCAAACTGAACCTGTCGAGCGCCTACCTCTCCGTTTATATCAAGGAGAAGACCGGTCTCAACTTCAGCGATCACCTCCTCGGCATCCGCATGAACAAAGCGAAGGAGCTGCTGGCGTGCACCGACCTGACCGTCAATGAGATCAGCCAGCGCGTCGGCTATCTCAACATTACCTCCTTCAACCGAACATTCAAGAAGGCCGTCGGCATGACGCCGGGCGCATACCGCAGGCAGCATGTGTTGCAAACCCATGCGAGCGGATCCTGAAGAAAAAACAAAAAGAAAACCTTCTCTTTCTCGGCATGGACCGGGCGTAAGCCCGGCCGGTATCCCGGAAGAGAAGGTTTCTTTGCGTTTCATTGTTCGCTCACAAGATGGAGGTAACCGAATCTGTATTTAGTCGGCCTTTATGGTCTGTTCCGTTTGTATTTGGTCCTCCCGTCTTCTCAGTTTCCCAGACGCGAATAACGCTTTGTTCCACCTGGATAACCCGAGCAGAATCCGGGCATCCACGAGCCGGTAAAACCAATGGGCCACCGCGGCGATAACCGCAAACGTGAGAATCGTGGTAAGCAGCACGCGGGGACCATAACCCAGAAACGGGCTGAGTTGCAGAAATACATAGCTTCCGAACGAGCAAATCACCGTAAAGTGTACGAGGTACAGCGAGAACGAGATTTTACCCAAATAAGCAAAAAAACGATGGCTGAATATCGACTGCATTCGGCTCGAACGCAGCAGCACCATCAGGATCAGGAATGATCCGATTACATGGTAAAACACAAAGAAATCGAAATCGGCAGTTCCCCACTGGAGGATCGAATATACCGTTCCTTGCGGTGCGACGTAGGGATAGGAGCCTAAGTAAACACCGGCGCAGAGCAGCAGAAGCTGGATCCAGGACCGATGAATAAATGCCGGCCGCTCCCTCCCGCTGTTCTTTACATCGCTTAACAGCATACCCAGGACGAATCCCAAATAGTAGGAATCGATGAATAAACAGATGAGGATTGCATACACAGCATAACGAATCCAATGGCGGCCGCAAACAATCAGAAAAACGAAGATCATGAACGAACCGAACAGCTCGTACGTCATCGTCCATAGCACGGGATTGTACTGCGAGCCATAAGTAAAAAAGGTATGGAACAAGCTTTCCTTCAGCATAACCAGCAGATTGGCGTCCGCGGCAAACGGATCGGGCATCGAAGATAACGTCATCCCGCGTATATTGTCATAAGCCCCGAGATCCCATACGAGGATCAGATATGCAAGGAAAACGGATGCCAAAGCCGGCACGGCCAGACGAAAATAGCGGCGGATGGCGGAAGAATAAACGATGAACCTGTCCCCTGTTCCAAAAAAACGATAGCTGAGCACGTATCCGCTGAGCACAAAAAACAGGCAGACGGAGAAGTTGCCGTTAAACAGCAGATTGAACGGCGTTCGCGCCGCAATCCCCTCAAAAGCGAAATGCTCGATCTCCTCCCTCCCCTCAAAAACCGACGGTGCAAACACTTGAAAAAAATGAGATACCACCACGATCAAGGCAGCGAGCCCTCTCAAGCCGTCCAAATATACGATTTTCATAAACAACCCCGCGTTCCCCTATGAAATAGGCTGATAATGTGACCTATATTTCTCAGGGAGGAGGAGGAATTCTGTACACGATCCGGATGTTTTAGGGATAATCATGTTTAAGAAAATGGCTGTCACCTAAAATGAAAGCGTTTTCTTAAACTAAAGGAAATCAACAGGGGAGGGAATTTATTTGAGTATTTATTGGAGTCAGGTCGATATTGAAGAGCTAACGGGATCAGGTGTCGTTTATTTTAACTCAAAGATGGAGATGTTGGAAGGTCTTCCATGCAAAATGTATAAATTGACCTATCAGCAGAGCCTGTGGACGCATTGCCATGATTATTTTCAGATATGGTATGTGGCAAAAGGCGCTTTCCTGCACACCGTCCAACAACAGGTATACGAGATACGCAAAGGCGATATTTTTGTTATTCCTCCATTTACCCTGCACAGCGTAAGCATTTCACCCGATGAGGACATCGAAATTTACGGATGCGAATTCATGCCCTCCTTCGTGAACGAGAGATTTCAGGAACAGCCGACAGACCATGCCTTTTTCGATGTGGCCTTTCTGGAATACTTTCTGCGCAAGGAAACGAATGCCCAATCCCAAATCACGCTGGACAGCGTTACCGACGTAACGGTTCGAAATGTCCTGAAGGATATGCTGATCGAATACGAGAGACGCACCCCTTTTTTTCAAATCTCGCTCAAGGCCAAGCTGCTTGTGCTTCTCTCGATTCTGGCACGGCAGGTTAACGGCGAGCTGCTGCGTGAAGGATTCGAGAAATCGGAGAAATACCGGGAAATCATGACAAGAGTCGTTGATCACATCCATAACCACTACCAGGAAGATATGAATTTGAATGATCTATGCAGCCTATCGAATTTATCAAGGTCCACGTTCTGCATCCTCTTCAAAGAATGGACAGGCAAAACATTCAACCGTTATCTCACCGACCTGCGGATTCTGCAGGCCATGATGATGCTGAAGCAGCCGGAGTTATCCGTAACGGATGTTTGCTACTCCACCGGATTTAATGAACTCTCCTATTTTTGCAGAATCTTCAAAAAGTATACGGGCATCTCTCCCACCGACTTTCGTAAGCAAGCGATGAAATAGAGTGTTCAATGCCATACGATAATCCTATTTTTGAACACGATAGTGAAATGAAATGATTTTTTTACATGCTACGATAT
The DNA here is from genome assembly GCF_041954005.1 of Priestia sp. BR_2. Lineage (NCBI taxonomy): Bacteria > Bacillati > Bacillota > Bacilli > Caryophanales > Bacillaceae > Priestia > Priestia sp. BR_2. The sequence goes on from NZ_JAVFHM010000351.1 coordinate 162,530, forward strand.
CCATAATTCTTACAAATAACTGGATCAGGGCCGGTTGTTTAGTCAACTGTGTTGGGGAGGGAATTGATAGAACTTCAATGAATGACGTTGCACGATTGTACACGATTGCTCAAGGGGAGGAAGAGGAATGAAGAAGAAATCATGGATCTGGAGCCTTATTCTATTATTCTCTATCGTAACAGGATGCTCGGGCGGTAATGCGCCCCAAGCAGGCAGTGATGCTGGTGACGAGCCATCCGATAATCCGCCTGCCCAGGATGCCGTAACGCTCGACTTCTGGTACGGATGGACCGGACCGGAAGCGGAGGCGTTGGAAGCGTTGATTGCCAAGTGGAACAGCGCCAATCCCGACATTCAAGTGAAGGGCTTATCCCAAAGCGATTACCAGAAACAGCTTACCGCGATCACCGGGGGCAATCCTCCGGACATCGCATCCCAATTCGGACAAAATGTCGTGCCGTGGGGACTCCGTGGCGCCATGATGCCGCTGGATGATTATATAGCGAAGGACGTCGTCGATCTTAAGGACTTCGTGCCGGCTGCCCTAAGCACGTCCCAGCATGAAGGCAAGACGTATGCAATCCCGACGGCCATGCACGTGTCCATGCTGTTCTACAACAAGGATATTTTGCAGGAAGCCGGTTATGACGGTCCGCCGGAAACGATAAGCGATTTGAAAGAGTATATCAAGAAGCTGAGCGTCGCTCAGGATGACGGCCGCCTCCAGCGGCTTGGATTGTGGCCGGGCATGGATGCGTATACGTTCAGTTATGCCTTTAACGGATCGTTTTATGATGAAGCAACGCAGCAGGTGACGCCTGATCATCCGGGGATCCAATCGGCCATCAAGCTCTCGAAGGAGATCTGGGATCAATACGGTTCCGATAATCTGGACCGATTCTCCTCCGGGCTCGGCCAATACATGTCGGCACAGAATCCCTTCTTCTCGGGCAAATACGCGATGACGATTGACGGAGAATGGCTGCCCACCTTCATCAAGCAATACTCGCCTGATCTGAACTACGGCATAGCTCCCATTCCTTATGATGAGAGCAACCCGGAACTTAAAAACTCCGGAAATGTAACTACCAGCGTATTCTATATTCCGAAAGGCGTCAAAAACCCGGACGCTTCCTGGAAATTCATCAAATGGATGACCGAGCCGGAGCAAATGGCCGAGTTTACGGCTGCCCTCGGGAATCTCCCGACGCGAAATTCGGCCTTCTCCAACCCACTCTACGAGGATGTGCCAGGGTTTAAGGAATTCCTCGACTATTCGGGGAGCGAAAACCTGAAGTCCTTCCCGGCTTCTTCCTACGCGAACGAGTACATGACGGAGTTCAGCGCGCAATATGACGCTATTCTCCGAGGCACCGTCAGCATGGAAGAAGGCTTGGACAAGGTGAAGGCCAAGATTCAGCCGCTGGTGAAATGATGAACCAAGCAGGCTCTGTCCAATGCAGCGATGGGTTGGGCGGGGCCGCTGCCTAAATATTTTGAAGCGGAAGGAGAATCGCGAAGATGAGAGTCTCCACAGCAAATCAACGAAAGCCCGTATCAGGCTGGTCCAGGAAGGAGCGTCATTATGTGTATCTTGGCCTGGCGTTCGCCTCTCCTTGGATCATCGGGTTTCTGGCTTTTACCGTCTATCCGTTCTTCGGTTCGCTCTATCTGAGTCTGACCGAGTACGATTTATTCAGCCCTCCCCAGTGGGTGGGGCTGCAGAATTACGAGCAAATCCTCGCGGATGACCGCTTCTATAAGTCGCTCGGTAACACCTTTTTCATGGCGTTCATATCCGTGCCGATCACGCTGGCCGTCTCACTGCTGATTGCCGTGATGCTCAATTTCAAAGTGAAGGGGATCAATTATTACCGCACCATCTTCTACCTTCCGTCCGTCATACCGATCGTTGCAAGCGCTCTATTGTGGACATGGATGCTGAACCCCGACTTCGGGTTGGTTAACATGGCACTTCGCACCCTGGGTTTAACAGACCCGGCGTGGCTGCTGGATCCGCGTTATACGAAGCCGTCCCTTATCCTGATGAGCCTGTGGGGCTCGGGTGCCGGCGCTTTAATCTTCCTGGCCGCCCTCCAGGGCGTGCCAAGGCAATATTATGAAGCGGCTCAGGTGGACGGAGCGAACTGGTGGTACCGCTTCTGGAAGATCACGGTCCCTGCCCTGTCCCCCATCATTCTTTTTCAGCTCATCATGGGGTTGATCGGCGCCTTTCAAATCTTTACGGAATCGTATATTTTGGCTGGCGGCAAGGTGGATGGAAGCGGCTCATTGGGCGGGCCGGAGCAATCGCTGCTGTTCTATGCGGTCAATTTGTATCAGGAAGCCTTTGTCTTTCTGAAGATGGGTTATGCCTCGGCGCTCGCCTGGATTCTGTTCATCATCGTGCTGCTGATTACGTTCATCCTGTTAAAAACGTCGGGCCGCTGGGTCTATTACGGAGGTGAGTAACATGGCTGTCAGGTTGCGGGTTATCTTGCCGCATGTAGTCCTTCTTCTATTCGCTGTGATCTTCCTGTTTCCATTTGTATGGCTGGTGATGACCTCGCTGAAAACGCCGGAGGAGATACTCGAGTTCCCGCCGAGCATTTTCCCGGAGACGTTCCAGTGGTCCAATTATAAAGAGGCGCTTTCTGCCATTCCGTTTACCCGCTACATGATGAACACGTTTCTGATTTGTATGGTGAATATCATCGGCCAGCTATTCTCTGCACCGCTGGTAGCCTACTCGATTTCCCGCATCCCCTGGAGGGGCCGGAACATCATCTTTACCATCGTCGTGGCAACCATGATTCTGCCGGCTCAAGTGCAGATGATTCCGCAGTACATCATCTTCACCAAGCTCGGCTGGGTCAATACGATCATGCCGCTTACCATCGGCGCATTCTTCGGGGCGCCGTTCTTCATCTTTTTGCTTCGGCAGTTTCTGCTTGGCGTGCCGACCGAATTGTCCGAGGCAGCAAAGATCGACGGGGCTTCGGAGCTGCGGATCTATATCAAGATCATTATGCCGATCCTGAAGCCGGCACTGGCCACCGTTGCTTTATTCTCTTTTGTGTGGTCGTACGTGGATTTCATGGGACCGCTCATCTATCTGAACGATTCGGCCAAATGGACCATCACCGTCGGCCTGCAAAGCTTTCAGCAGGACCACGGGGCGCAGTGGGAGAAACTGATGGCGGCATCCACCATCATGGCGATTCCCATGATCCTGATCTATTTCTTCGGACAGAAGTATTTCATGAAATCGGGATCGGCGTTGACCGGGTTTAAATAATGGGTTGAATGAAACCTTCTCTTCCATGGCAGTTAGGCCGATCAGGCCCGCTGCGAATATGGAAGAGGAGGTTTTTGTGCTGATCGTGCAGAAATAAACGATGAAGAAACGATATCAATAGACATAAAGGATGAGATTAATGACTTATCATATCACTGCCATGACGGAGGCGTTTGCCGATCAAATCATGTCTTGGAACTATGAACCTCCCTATGACTTCTACGACAGCGGACAGGATGAGGAGTTTCGAAGAGAGCTTCTGGAATGTTCGTATTACGCCATACTGGACGATGAGCAGCAATTGATCGGTTTTTGCTGCACGGGTTCATCAGCCCAAATACCGATTGCGATCCCGTTAGGGGCATACGATGAGGATCTGCTCGATATCGGACTCGGCATGAAACCGGAGCTGACGGGAAAAGGCTTGGGACACAAGTTCCTCTACTGCGTGCTGGCATCCATGGGAGAACTTCACCAACGCAAATCGTTTCGGCTGACCGTAGCCCGATTCAACGAACGAGCCATTCGCCTGTATGCCAAGCTTGGCTTCTCGGAGGCTGCAACGTTCGATAAGGGCGGCACCTCCTTCATGACGATGGTCAAAAAGCCCGGGGCATCTTCAAACAGCAAGAAGGGCATCTCGCAAGATCCAGGATCTTTTGAGACACCCTCTATTTGATGTTGACAACCATCGGTTGGCCCGGATCGGATCGTATTCCCTTTGGATCGTCTTATCAGCTCCAGGCACCCGAACCGGTCTTCCGATGCTTCGCGGCTATTCAATTGCGATATATACGTTCACCACAGTATTCGCAGGATCAAACTGCTGCATGTCATAGCGTTCGTAATCGCCCGTATAGGTTCTTTTTTCCGCCGCTTGGTCGAAGTAGCTCCAAATTTCATGCCATACCTCAGGCACGATCTCCATTAAGGGGCCGCGTCTTGTCCGGAATACCAAATACCTGGATGCAGGGACGGAGGCTTGCTGAAGTTCACTGGAGGTTTCGGCAGCCACGTCTTCATCTATCCTGTTGCCGATTATTAAGGTATACGACCCGGATGCGTCGCTTTCGTAATCCGTGTACAACCCATAGATGGCTTGATCCTTATCAGATAATCGTGCCTGCAAGCCGCTTTGGAAATACCGATCCCATAACTGCGGTATTTTGCCTTGCGGTCCTGCCTCCGCTTCGTTTGTCGTTCGGACGCCGACGCCCTGAATGGACATGGCGGGTCTAGTTTCGATCCATCGTTCACTTTGATTCTGCTGTTGACTATGACTCATAGTTGTTTCCTCCTTGAGATGAATATATCTCTATTCTAAAGAGGTAACGTGGACATCTATCTGTCCGGGTTATCGTAACGCAGCAGCATCCGTTTCGCCCTTCGCTTCACTTCCTCGGCTGCTTCGCCCGGAAGCTCAACCAGCACTTGATCCCCGAAGCTCAGAATCATGCCGTAAAACCACTCGTCCAGCTTGTATAACACATGAACGCGCAAAGATCCGTCCGGGTTGACGGTCACTTGTTCCGGCGGAAACATATCCGCCACCCGCTGACGCGCGGCAGCCTCGAATAGCAGCACGGTCTCCTGCTCCCGAACATTGGACCAGGAGGAGTCCCATTCCAAACGTTCCTTGCCGGGCCATGGCCTTGGCTCATACGCTTCGCTCAGCATCTTGATATCCTGCATGCGCGACAACCGGAAGAGGCGAAAATCTTCCCGCTCCAGGCAAAAGGCCTGCACATACCAAACATTGCCCTTCAGAAACAAGGATGCCGGTTCAATGGTTCTTCGCTCCGCGCTGCCTTCCGCATCGATATATTCCATCTGCACCCTGCGCTTGTCATGAATGGCTTGTTTGAGCAAGCCCACGGCGGGTTTCAGTCCCTGACGCTGTCCCCAAGGCTGAAAGTCCATGACTACGGGCTCCTTCCGATATTCATCGCCAAGTCCCTGCTCTACCCTGCGCAGCAGCGCTTTGATCTTCTCCAGCAGCATGCCCATCTGCGGATCCTCCAGTGCGCTGCTCAGCCCCTTAACGGCTGTAACCAAGGTGCTCATCTCCTCGGCGGACAGCCAGTACTTATCGATCATATAATGCTCCATGATCTCAAATCCGCCGGTGATCCCCTGGTGGGCAACAATCGGAATGCCGGCTTTGCACAGCGTATCCATATCTCGGTATATTGTCTTGCTGGATACCTCGAACCGATCCGCCAGTTCTTTGGCGCTCAGTCTCCCACGGTTAAGAAGCAGGACGGTTATGGCTAACAGCCGGTCTATTTTCATGATCAGCCATCCTTTCTTCTCGATCATTTCATCAGCTTTCTTAACTCAAGCTTAACAGAATCGGGATGTGTTCATGCAACCGTTAGGTCTGGTTCAGATGATCGTTAATCTGTTATGCTACAATGATAAGCACGGCAAGCAAACAGGGGCGGAATGAAACGCGGTTTTCCCTAGCAACGTAGACATACATATAGGTAAGGAATGATCGAATCTTTAACATCAAGGAGGAACCTACATATGGACCATCGGCTTGACGCCATGCGCAAGTGCCACCCGGACTCCGTCACGATCTCCCGCATAACGGGCTTCATCACGGACGGAATTATTATGCTCGCTGCAGCAGCTTATCTGATCATCGCGGCTATATTCGGATGGACCCTCATTCCCGGGTGGATCACCATCGGACTCCTGGTTCTCGGAGCCTGGTTTACTTGGGCCGTGCCCTCTTTCACTTACAAACAATTCGGCTTTAAAGTCAGCGAGGAGGAATTGGAGCTTCGCTCCGGCTGGATCTGGCTCAGCGACACCCTCGTTCCCATGACGCGGGTGCAGCATGTCGAGCTGGAACGGGGGCCGCTTCTTCGCAAATACGGCTTAGCCAAGGTCAAGGTCGTCACGGCCGCAACGACCCATGTCATTCAAGCGCTCAAGCTGGAAGAAGCGGAGGAGTTAAAGAAACAGATCGGCGAGCTGGCCAGAGTGGTGGATCATGATGAATGAACCGACAAGACTGCACCGGCTGTTCATCCTGTTCCCGCTCGTAGGCAGCGTAAAATCGCTCATTCCGATCGCAGCCCTGGTATCCATCAAATTCCTTAACGGAAAATCGCTGCGCGACATCCCTTGGTATTGGCTGTCCGCCGCCATCGTCATCCTGGTCTCCCTTCTGCTCCTGTACGGGTATCTGAAGTGGAAACGCTTCGTCTATACGCTGGAAGAAGACAAAATCCTCATCCGCCGCGGCGTGCTGTTCCGGGAGGAAATGTCCATTTATACGGGCCGCATCCATTCCATGAATATGGAGCAGCCCTTGCTGCAGCGTTTATTGGGGCTTACCCAGGTCCGGATCGAAACGCCGGGCAAAAAGGAAGGCGGCGGCGGCATCCTGCCGGCCGTCACCAATAGCGAAGGCGAACGGCTGCAGCGCTGGCTGCGCGAGCAAACCCAAACCAGGCAGGCGGATCGCGAGGTTCACCCAGCTGCGGAAAACTCCGGCCGATCCGGTCAGAGCCTTTCCTCAGAGACGGAGAGATCGTCCGTTCCTTCTCCGGGGACCCCGGAGGCTTATGAATCCGTTCACCACCCGTCGTATCATAACCGGGACTTCGAGAGCGTTCCGTTGATGGATTCCGAATCCGACGCCGCCGGCAGAGAAAAGGCAAGCCGTCCCATCCCGGCCGAGGAAGAACGCAGCACGCTGCTCCAGCTATCCTCGGGCCGTCTGCTCATTGCCGCTCTATCCTCGCCCAACCTGTCATTGGCTTTAGCCTTTGTGGGCGGTATCGTGTCTTTTGCCGACGACCTGCTGCCGGATCGGATGTACCAATCGCTGTTTCAATCGGCAGGGAAGCTGCTGCCCGGCAGCTGGATCAGCATCGCGGCATTGGCGCTCATCGTGTCCTGGCTGCTCTCGGCCGTGCTCTACACGATCAAATATGCCGGATTTACCGTCGAGCGTTTCGGGAAACAAATCTCGGTCAGCTGCGGCCTGCTGGAGAGAAAAAGACTGCTATTCTCCCCGGAACGCGTATTGGCCATAACCGTAAAGGAAGGCGTATTCCGGCGATGGTTCGGTTACGCCGAAGTGAAGGTTCATGTGCTTACGTCAGAGTCCGAGAAACATTTCATGCTGCATCCTCTGCTGAGGACCGGGGATATCCCGGCGCTGCTGAAGCGGGTTACGCCTCAATTCAGCGCTCAGGCCATTTCGGCTTCGCCGCCGCCCCGCGCCAGATGGATGTACGTCCGCTGGAAGCTGGCTTTTGCCGCAGCGGTCAGCGCCGCATGCATTTGGTATTTTGACAGGCTCGGTTTATTGTCGCTCCTGCTGCTTCCGCTCTCGTTGGCCTGGGGACTTCTGTCGCACCGGGATTCCGGACTGAACCTCACGGGTAAACAGCTTACGATCCGCAGCCGCTTCATAGCAATGTCCACCAGGTACATACGCCGGCCGCAGATCATTGCCATGGAGGTCAGCGGTACCCGCAGGCAGCGTAGAAAGGGGCTTCTGTCCCTTCAAGTGAAGATGATATTCAGCGAAATCAACGAGAGTTTAAGCGGAATGGAACAGCAAGAGATCGAAGCCGTACGGGCATGGTTCCAACAGAAAAAAGGCGAGACCTTAGCACCTCCGGAGCGAAGCGGTCCCACCTCATCGATCGAACGCCTATAAGCGTTTGGCCTCCGTTCTTCCCGAACGGCCAAAGCCCGACAAGCGGTAAACCAGAAGGGTTACGGCAAGAAATACGCCATATACGCCTATGGTTATTAGGATATGGGAAGGATTGGACATCAAATTGTCTCCTACCATCGAGAACAGCAGCATGGCGGGAATTTTGCCCAATGCGGACGCCAAGCTGTACGATACGAACGTTACCTTGCTGAGCGCTGCGTACACATTGATGACAATGGAAGGAATAAACGGGATCAACCGGGTAAACAGGATGGTCAAAAAGGCGTTCCGTTCAAACATCGTGGTCACTTTTCCCAGGCTGTTGTAACGGTGAAGCGCCCGGTTGCCCCATTCCTGATAACCGTAGCGGATGAACATGAACATCAGGATGGAAGCAGCTGTGGAGCCGACCCAAGTAACCATCCCGCCGATAACCGGACCCAGGGCCGCCCCGATTACGCCGCCGACAACGGGATAAGGGATCACCGGGAACAGAGCCATGGCGACAGCGACGAGCATGATCAGCATGATGCTGTCTGTCGATCGAATCCATGCCAATATGAACTCGCCTTTATAGTAAATAAGACCACCCACGGCAACGTAGACAAGTGCCATTCCTAATTTTTTGACCATGCACCACACTTCAAGACATAATGCCTCTATTGTACCATGGAGCATGTCGATTGGAACAAGCAGCAAAAGGGACGTCCTAAGGCATTATGCCTAAGGATGTCCCTTTTTTACAGGTTCTACAATTTCAACAGGTTGTGGATGATGACCGCTGCCTGAGCGCGATTGGCGATTCCTTTCGGCATAAACCGGTCATTGCCGGTGCCTTGTATCACGCCTTTCTCGGCCAAGAGGGCAACCGCGTTCCTTGCATAGCCTGCAATGCTGCTGCCGTCTTTAAACTTCGCCAAGGTGCCGTTCTCATCCTCTGCCTTCATATCGGTGAATAATGTCAGCGCGTTGGCGCTCATGATCGCCATTTCCTGGCGGGTGATCGGCCGGTTCGGATCGAATTTGCCGCCACCGATTCCTTGAGCTAGGCCGGCATCTACCGCAGATGCGATGACGGTATAATGCCAATCGGTCGGCTTCACGTCAGTAAATTCCAGGTCGGCCGCCCCCGTCAGCTGGAAAGCCCGGACAAGCATGGCCAGGAATTCGGCTCTTGTCACCGATTTCATCGGCCGGAACGAATCCTGTCCCACCCCCTCTACGATGCCAAGCGCCGCCAGTTCCTCAATCGCCGCTTTTGCCCAGCCAACGCCGTCCACATCGCGGAACACCGGAGGTTTCGGCGGCGTCGGCGGGTTGACCGGCGGTGTCACCGGAGGCGTTACGGGTGGAGTCACCGGCGGTGTTACCGGTGGATTCGGTTTCCCAGGCGGAGTGACCGGCGGTGTCACCGGCGGGTTCGGATTCCCCGGCGGGTCAACCGGCGGCTGGCCGTGGTCCCCCGCTTTAATCGTTACGGAAGGGCTCGGGGCGCTCTCGTTATGCAAACGATCGACAGCCGTCACCACATACGTGTAGGTTTGTCCCTTTACAACGGTACGATCAACAAAGAACTGCGTCATTCCGGCGTTTTTCCTGAAAGTCCCTATTAAATTCGCCGGTAACTGAACGCTGCCGGTTTCCCGACCGTTAAAGCGATAAACCGCGTAATACGTCTCGTCGTCAGACGAAGACCAGCTGAGCTTCACGCCTTCCTGTACTTGGTCGGCCTTTGGCTTCTTGGTCGCAGCCGGTGCCTCCGATTCAATCCAAGGCATGGCCGGGATGAGCGCCGGGTATCGGTACAAATCGTTTTTCAGTCTGTCCGTAAATCCAAGCGCGTTGTCCTTAAACCATTTGGAGCTGAAATACATGCTGCCCCGAACTTCCTCGAAGTTTCGATTGTATTGGATCTGGTTCGGCATTTCGTCGGGATTGGACCAGTCGGCATTCGACCCGATTCTATATACGGCTTGTCCGCTGTACAGATGAACGTTCTTGCCGGACACGATCCCGCTCCACCAATCGATCAGCTTATCGTAAGCCGCTGCGGAGTACCCGATGTTCCAATAAATCTGCGGCGTGATATAGTCGATCCACTCTTCTTCGACCCATTTCTTCGAATCCGCGTAAATCGCATGATAACTCTCGAGTCCCGTCGTTTCGGAGCCGGACGGATCGCTGGATTTGTTTTTCCAAATACCAAACGGGCTGATGCCGAATTTCACGTAGCCCTTCTCCGCCTTGATGGCTTCCTTCACGTTTTGAATGAAGGTATTGACGTTATTTCTTCTCCAATCGCTCTTGTTCGTAAAGGAGCCCTTGTACTGATTAAACGTATCCGTATCCGGGAAATCCACGCCCGTTACGGGATACGGGTAGAAATAATCGTCAAAATGCACGGCGTCGATATCGTAATTCCGAACGACCTCCATGATGCCGTCAATAATGAACTGCTGCGCCTCCGGCACCCCCGGATTGAAATACAGCTTGCCGCCGTATTCCTCGACCCATTCGGGATGCTGTCTGGCCGGGTGATCCGCCACCAGCTTGTTGATGTCTCCCTGCAGGCTGATGCGATACGGATTGAACCAGGCGTGGAACTCCATGTTTCGCTTATGCACTTCCTCGAGCAGGAATGCCAGCGGATCGTAACCCGGATCCTTGCCTTGTTCACCTGTCAGCCACTCGGACCAAGGCCCGTATTGGGACGGGTAAAAAGCATCCGCCGTCGGTTTGATCTGCATGATGACCGCGTTCATTCCGGCATCCTCCAGTTGATCGAGCAGCTGAATGAATTGCTGCTTCTGCTGCTCCGGATCGGTAACCCCTTTAGCCGGCCAGTCGATATTATCGACGGTGGCGATCCATGCCGCCCTCATCTCGCTTTTCGGATGCCGTGAAGCTTCATTCACGGTGATATAGAGCGAATCGGTCTTTCCTTGGAACGCGGCTGTTATTCTAGCGGAGCCTACCTTCAAACCGCTCACCACCCCTTGATCAGAAACCGAAGCGACGTCCGGGTTGCTGCTGGTAAACGTAACGCCCTCCTCTATGGTCTGCGGTTCAGCCATCCATGAGTACGTGGCGGATACCACCGTTTCAAAAGAATCTCCAACCGTCACGGACGTAAGCCCCTGAAGTTTAATGCTTTGCAAAACAGGAACCGGATCCGTTACGGTAATGGTATGATGAGCGGATGCTCCCCGGTAAGACGCCGTAATGGCAGCCGTCCCTTCGGAAACCGCGGTCAGTCGACCCGCTTGATCGACCGATACAACGCCAGGCTGATCGCTTGTATAGCTAATGCCTTCGGTCATCCACACCGGATCCGTCTGGTTTCCGTAGACGGAGTAAACCACGCTGGTTCTCATGTTGTCGGTAACGCTAGTCTCCATATGAAGCGGCCCGGACACCAGCAATTCATGGGGAGCCGGGGCATCCGCCGCCACATGCAGCTCCAGCTGGGCTTTTGGCGCATCGCCGTACTCGGCCGTGATGGTCACCGTTCCCGGTGCCAATGCTTCAATGGTGTCGTATGTAGCGCCTGTCACGGTGGCAACGGATTCGTCGCTGCTGGTCAGTTTCACACCGGATGTCAGCAACGTTGGCTCCGACTGTCCTTCATAGGTTGCATACACTTGCGGTTTGACCGCTTCACCGACGCCCATAGGCGTCAGTCCGCCGATGTCGAGCCCATATACCGGAGAAGCCGTATAGAAGGCGGACAGCCTGTCGAAGTATAAGGCACCTTTGTTTTTATTCGTGTCTTTTAATTCGGCTACGTAGATTTGATTCACTTTGAGAGGAGCCTGAATGGTAGAGGGAATGTTTAATTTGACGTATTTCCAGCCCTTCCAGTTAAGACCGGAGGTGGCTGTAAAATCAACGGTATGCTTGCCGCCGGAAGAATCCTGAAGCTGTGCACGGAGCCAGTGGTTGCCGCCGTCGCCGTAAACCCACAAGCCGAGTGCCTTCGGTGATCCGGGAACGCTCCTGCCTGTTGATCCATCCGGGTCTCTGAAATTGAGATAAGCCGCCGAGGTGCCGGATTCGCTGCCCACAAAATCATAGCTTAAGGCTGCAGCGTGATGTCCGTAATAAATCGGCTCCGGCCTCCCCGCCAAATCCAGCTGGGCCTTCCCCCTTGCGGAAGACGCAAATAAATTCGTTACCGATTCGAAATCCTCCAGCACCGCTGCTTCCGGCTGTCCTGCGCTTGCGTTCGTTTCAACGGAATTGCCCCAAACAGACACGGCCGAGCTGAGCATCACGGCGAATGCCAACGTCATGGACAGAATGGACTTACTGCTTCGATAGACACGCCTTTTGGTTATCATTCATCAATTCACTCCCTATGGTATGAGTGCTTGCTATCCGAACCGAAGCCCGATTTCCAGCGAAATCGCTGCCGCTCACCTCCGATCATGCGACTGAAGTAGATGACGTCATGCTGATGTACCTGTATTCATCTCTATCACTATCATATTGAAATTTTATTTCAAATTTCAATAGTTTTTGTAAAATATAATTTTAAATCTCCGGCAGGAATTTTAGTCCGCATGACGTACAATGACCAAAAAAAGCCAATACGAGGCAAAGCCCGTATTGGCTGCTTCAAACCATTCTTTTATTTCGTATACTCAAGAAGCCCGATCATAAGCGTCACGGCTTAACCTTCCGAAGGATACTTCAATCCCCACTGCCCCCGGATCTGATCCAGCAGCCTCATAATCGCAAGCGATTCGTCCAGCGGCATCACATCGCTCTCGAGCCGCCCTTCCAGCAGGCAGCGTCCCACTTCGTAAGCCTCGAAGCTATATCCCTTCTCTTGACGATCATCCTTCACAACCACCGGTTCCTCGCCATCGACATGAAGCGCAGCGGATGTCGCGTTCAAGAAGGACGGAATGTGGATATGCCCGTTGGTGCCATAAATATAAGCTTCATTCGTCAATCCCAGCCGGATCGCCCCGTTTAACGATGCCGTCTTGCCTGATTCATAGGATAGAATAACGGAGAACTGCTCATCTACGCCCGTCTCGCCGATATGCGCCGTACTCCATATCTTCTCGGGCTCGGCTCCAAAGATCATGGCCGCAAACGACACCGGATAAATGCCCGCATCCAGCAGCGCGCCCCCGCCGAGCTCCAAATTCAGCAAACGGCCCTGCGGATTCCAGCCGCTCCGGAAACCGAAATCGGCCTTCACCAGCCGGACGTCGCCGATAAGACCGTCCTTCAGCCATTCGCGCACCTGCCGGATCGGCGGAAGGAAACGCGTCCACATGGCCTCCATCAGGAACAGCTTATGCTCCCGTGCTGCTGCGACTAACTCCTCCAGCTCATCCCCGTTGATCGTAAAGGGCTTTTCGCACAGAACGGATTTGCCTGCTTGGAGACACATCAGCGCATGGTCCCTGTGCATCGGATGCGGAGTCGCTATGTACACAACGTCGACATCAGGATCCGACACGAGCTCCTCGTAACTGCCATACGCCCGCGGTATATCGTATTTCGACGCAAACTCGCCTGCACTGCTGGCCGTACGGGAACCGACCGCCAGAAACTGAGCATTGTCCACATACGCCAAATCGGCTGCAAACTGCTCCGCAATCCAGCCCGTCCCCATAATTCCCCATTTGACCTTGCCCGGATTCTGCACCATAAAACTCCTCCTCTTCCTCTCCATGATCTGGCCTTGCCTAAAGCTTATAGAAGCTGTCCCGCTCCACCTTGCAAATTCGCAAGCCAAAGCTTTCATACCACTCGTTCTTGCCCCGTTCCTGGGCTACCTGATGAGCCGCGTTCTCCTTCCATAAACGTATGGACTCCAGGGAGTCCCAATACGAAACCGTGATCCCGAGACCCTCGTCCCGAGCGGATTCCACCCCGAGATAACCGGGCTGCTGCGCAGCGAGCTCCGCCATTTTATCGGACATCGCTCCGTAACCCCGGTCGCCCTCCGTTCGTTTGGACACAAAAATGCAAGCATAATAAGGCGGCTTCGGCGTATTCGCGTATTCCGTCATCCTCTTCCCCCTTTCCGGTTACTCAATAGGTGTAACTTCGGCTAACGTTCGTTCATTGACCTTGTATATCATTATATCGGAACTTCCGCCATACTTTAACCTAAAAAAAGCCTCTCTCCTCTGCGAAGTTCTACAGTGGAGAGAGGCGATATTCGCCTAAGCTTTACTTCAGCTTATTCAACAGATTATGGATGACCTGCGCGCTTTCCGCACGCGTGGTCAAACCTTCCGGTGCAAAACGGCTCGGCGCATGGCCCTGAACAAATCCGAGGGCATGCGCGGTTTCTACCGCTTCGCGAACCCAGTCCGGAGACTCGGCGAGATCGGCAAATCCGCTTCCCGCGCTGATGTTCTCCTGCTGTTGTTTCATCGCGTGGGCATAAGCGCGCACCAGCATCGCCGCCATTTCCTGGCGTTTGATCGGGGCGTCCGGTGCAAAACGGTCTTTGGCAGTTCCGTTCACGATGCCGGACTGGGCGGCCGCCGACACGGCCTCGGCGTACCATTTGCCTGAAGCTACATCGGCGAACGGCGCAGGTCCTTCTGCCTTAAGATCCAGCAGACGAACCAGCATCGCGGCAAACTCGGCCCGGGTCACTTGCTGCGCCGGTGCGAAGCGGTCCGCGCTGACGCCTTCGATGAGCTGCTTCGCGGCCAAATCTCCGATCACCTCCGCTGCCCAGAACGAGGATGGCACATCCGCAAAGGTTTTCTCGTAATCCAGCAAGCCGTAAGCACTGAAATGGCGGATTCCCGCGGCCATGCGGCCGTCTTTGTTTACACCGCCTATATACTCCAGCTCTCCGCTGCCGGATACATAGTACATGGAAATTCTTTTGCCATGAGCATCTGAAGATAAAGGCAGTTCTAGCATAATTGGATGATCGAATTCGGTTAAGCTGTAGACTTTGCCGTCCGCTGTCGTCAGTTTAAGCTCGAACTCCAGCATGGCTCCGGCTGCTGTCAGCTTAGCGCCGGAGACGCGGGCAGCTTGCGCGATCCGCTGCTTCATCTCGGCCTCCGTTAATGTGACGGCACTCAGTTTTATCGTGCCCTTCTCAAGCTGGCCGGCATCTGCAAGGGCGCCCAGCTGGCGAAGCACTTCGGCCGGGATCGTTAGGGACAAATTCTTCCCTTCAAGATGGATCGAACCATCCTTGAGGATGTCTGCTGCATTCCCTGGCAGCGTGATATCCGTAAAGTTTCCATCTACCGACAAGCTCACTTGCCCATTCGACAGTTTAGCTGCAAGCTCGTTGGCGGATAAGGTGATGCTGCCTGATGACGGCGGTGTCACGGGAGGCGTAACCGGTGGCGTTACCGGCGGCTGCACGGGCGGGTCTACCGGCGGCTCCGGTCCCGGATCGGGATTCCCTCCACTACGGGTGATCACCTTCAAATCATATTCCGACTTAAACCCTTCATAGGTTGCCGAAATAACGGTTGCCCCTTCTGCCAAAGCCCGTACCGAGCCCTGTTCATCAATGGAAGCTACGTCCGGCTTACTGCTCGCATAGGTTATGCCTTCGATTAAACGGATACGGCTGCCGTCGGTATATACCGCCTCGGTTACCGTCTTATCGGTATCCCCGACCTTCAGCTCGGATTTGCCGCTTAAGAGGATCGATTCGATGCTGCCGTTCGGGATTCGGTCTACCGTAATACTCACGTCTGTATAAACGTCCGGTGCCGCCGTGCTGGTCGCTCTGACGACGGCATTGCCCAGCCCTTGAGCCGTCACGATGCCGTCTGCGGATACGCTGATGACGTCATCCAACGGTTCGGAATGGTAGACGGACCATACAACGGTTTGTTCTGCTCTGCGTGGTTTCACTTGAGCCAGCAACTTTTGGCTCTCGCCTACAGCTAGCGTCAGCTGGTTTGGAGTTACTTCAATCCGCTGCGGCTCCGGCTTCGTATCCGATTTCGCCAAAGTAAACTCATCCACGACGCGTCCGTCAACCGTTTTGGTTACGTAATAAAGCTCGTCTCCCTCCACTTCGATAGAAGCATACATCTGTGTTGGTTCATCGTCGACCACCTCATGCCAGCCCCGCTCCGTGTGGGAGTAGAATTTAGGACCTGACGATCCCGCCACGACGTAGGTCGTGCCCTTCCCGTCCGCGGCGATCTGGTTGTTCATCATCGGGTAGGAACGAATATAAATATGATCATGTCCGTTTAACACGAGATCCACGCCGAATTCCTCCAGCACCGGCGCCCACAGGCTGCGTACCTCGGCGGAATCGTAGATGCTGCCGTATGGACCGCGGTGGAACATCGCGATGGTCCAATCCTTGTCATTGCTAGCCAGATCCTGCTGGAGCCACTTCTTCTGCTCCTCCAGCTGATACTCGCTGTTCAGCATAATGAAATGAACGTCCTTGTAATCAAAAGAGAAGTTCGTTCCCTTCAGGCTGTCCAAGCCATTGCCCGGCTGGTTAAAGTGAGCCAGGAAGTCTCCGTTTTCCTTCGTCCCCATCACTTCATGGTTGCCGATGGCCGACACTAACGTCGTATTCAGGAAATGCTTCTGGGCTTCGTCGAACCAATAGTTCCACTGCTCCTCCAGGAAACCCTTGTCCACCATATCCCCGGCATGGACCATGAATTCGGCGTCCGGATGCTCGGCTGCCGCCTTGTCGATCGTATTCCCCCACAGCTCGAACTCTTTGGCGGTGGATGCCTGGGAATCCGCAAAGTATAAGAATTTCGTTGTATCTCCCGCAAGCTCTGTCGTTTTAAACGAGCCTTGTACACTGTAATGGCCTTGGCCGTCACCGACACGGTACACATACTCTGTCCCTGGGTCAAGACCGGCCGCCGTCGCTTTATGGACGCGGACCGTCCCCAGATCCAAGGTATGGTACAGCTCGCTGGCACCATTGAACTTCTGGACGTTCGGCGCATCGAAATCCGTGAATTCGGATTGCTTCGCTAGTTCCACGACGGTCCCCTCCGTCGCCGGGTCCGTGTGCCAGTTCAACATCCGCGACGTGGCCGGATCTTCTCCCATGCCCACGCTGATGTTGAAAGGAGTCGGGCTTCCAGCCAGTGGCGAAACCTTGAACTCCAATGCCGGACTGTATTGATTGCCTTTGACGGCCTGCACGGTATACGTCTTGACCTGGGACGTCAGCGCCCCGGTCTTCAGGATACCCGCCGCCTCCGTTGTTCCCACCGCTGCCGAGTCTGCCAAGATCTGTACGCCTTCCACAGGCTGCCCTTGGGCATCGGCAACTTCGAACACCGTTTCGTATCCCTCTACGATTCCTTCCTCATTCCAGCTCAGCGCATAATGCGTTGCGATCTGCGATTCGATCGGAAGACCATAGAACGAAAATTCGGTATTGCCCGTATCGGTGAAGGATACCGCCCCGGACGTGAGCGCTATGATGCTGCTGCCGGTTGCGTTCTTTTTCACGTCGTACCGGATTTGGCCGATCCAATCCGTATCCCGCAGGGATGCGGTATGGATGTCCTTCCAGGTCACTCTTACCTTTCCTGTTGTACCGTCGATGCTTGCGCTAACCTGGGATGCAGTCAGCTTGTCCCCCGGTATGAGCTCCAAATTCTCCACTTTGGTGGGATCGAATTGGAAATCGACATGGCCGCTGCGGATTTGGGATGTCTTCACGCCCCCGATATCCAGCGTATAACTGCCGCCAACATAGATCGTATCCGGCGTATCGTACACCACCTTGGCTGCACCGGTATTTACGGTGAAGTTCCATTCCTCGGTCGTTTGGTTGCCCGACAGATCACGGACGGTGACTTTGGCTTGATGAACGCCATCGGCGAGCGGGACGCTCGGCGTGTAATGGATTCTTCCTTCCGGCGGATACAGGGTATGCTGCACCAGACTGCCATCCAGATAGAATCGGATTTTGTCCGGATCGATCAGCGTCGTTCCCGGGTGCGCGACAGGATCATAGCCGGCATCCTCGGCATACACGGTAATGGTCGGCGTGTTCTCTGTAATCTCCGCACCGTCGGCCGGGGAGAATTTCTTCAGAACCGGCGGGTCGATATCGTCGTTGGCAGGACCGTACAATGCCCGAATTTCGTCCACGTAGATGGCACCGGCGTCTTTTTTCGCGGCCTGTGTTTCCATATATCGAACCGGCATGTCCATCACCAGCGGAAGGGTTCTTCCTTTGGGCACGGACGCTTCGAGATACTTCCATCCCTTGAAATCGACGCCGACCGTCTGATCGGTGAAATCGAGCGGGATCGCACCCTTGCTGTCACGAATTTGGGCACGGAGCCAGTGCGCGTTGCCGTCTCCGTAGACCCACATGCTGATTTTCTCCGGATAGCCCGGAATTTCGATATTGTCCGCGGTGCCGTTCGTCTGCAGATAAGCACCGGAGGTACCGGTCATTCCGGTAAAATCGTACTCCAGCTTCAAGGCGCCATTCCCGGAACGAATATAGGTCTCGTCGGTTTCAATGGATACCTGGGTCGACTTGAACTGCGCACCGGCGCTTGGTTTATAACGGCTAAGGCCGTTCTCGAAATCTTCGAGCATGACCGGCGGAAGACCGACGTTCACTTCGATTGAGTTCTCGATTTGACCGTACTTCACGAAGATTTTGCCGCTGACGTCCTGCTTGTCCGTAGCGGTAAACGTTCCGTTGCCGTCAATCGTCCCGATATCGCCTTCGGTACGCCACTCCAAACGGCTATTGTCGGCCTGGATCACTTGACCATTGCGAAGCGCCGTGACCTTGAGCGTCTCGGTCGAGCCGGAAGAGAAGGTCTTCACGGCGTCGGAGAACTTGAGCTCAGTCAGCTCATCAACGACTTCCAATGCGGCTTTCCCTGTCAGATTACCGGATTGTACGGATACCTCGATCAATCCAGGTTGGTTGCCTGCCGTAAACGTGCCGCTGGCGTCGATCGTCCCATAGGCTGGGTCAACGCCCCAAACCGCGGCCTCCGTCATTTTCGCCGGATGCAGATTCTGGTCCACGGCCGCCGTTTTGAAGGTAGCGGATGAACCGGTCAGCACTCTTTCCAGCGTCGGTGCAACGACAAGTTTATCCGCCGCTCCTTCAGGCGCTTTGTTCACCAGCAAAATGCCGTTGGCCGTTTTGCGTTCCCCGCCGTCAGAAGGCGAGTTGAGCACCTTGCGCTCCGTTTCTCCCGGCAGGCGGGCAACGAAGGTAGCCGAACCGCCTCCGTCCAGATTCAGTGCGTTAACCACGCCAAGTTCCTGCAGCATTTCGCCAAGCTCGATGTAGTTAAGCCCTTCACTGAACCCCGGCTGGCGGCCATCAACCTCGAACAGCACGACGGAGCCGTCCGCTTTGGTTCCCACCACCGTTCTGGGGTGTACAGCCGGATCGGTATGCTGCTGCACGACCCCATCCTTGACCAGCATCACGGTACCGCCAATCGCCATCGTGACGTCCTGCCACTCGTTATCCAGCTGAAAACCCGCCGTCACTTCATCCCCTGCCTTCAGCCCGGCAAGCTTGCTCCGCTGCGAGCCCGATGCGGACAGAACCACTTGACCTTGGCCGATCGGCGAATTTCCCTGATCCTTAACAACCGAGACCACCTTCATCGTCAAGGTCTCCCCGCTGGCGGCCCTGCCGCTCACGATATCCAGAATCACTTCGTCTCCCAGATTATTGGTCATCGTGGTGGCATTGAATTTTTCGGTATAAAGCACAAGTGCGTCCGTCCCTCTTAGACGGTTGATAGAGGACAGGCTGCTGACCGTTCCGCCTATCGTCACGTTTTTCGTTAATTTCGGACTGCCGTAGAGGCTCGTTCCGTCCTGTTTAATGCCAAAGGCGTTCCGGCCGCTGGGCGGATCCGTCAACAGCTCTCCGTCCCCCATGAACAATCCGAGCGGAATTCCGGTGGACATATCGTAGAAATCTCCGTTCACCGCCGCGATGACGCGATTGCCTGCCTTATCGGCATCCGACGCCATTTTGCTGACTCCCTGCATGCCGTATACCTTGCCATCGGTGAGACCCGGCTGAAGCTCCAGATTTCCTTGCGATGGATCAAATTCCACCATATGGACCTTCTGCTCGCCGCTGCCTTTTTGCATATTCGCCCACGTGTATGTAGCCCCCGGCCCGATCTCCATCTGCCGC
This sequence comes from Priestia sp. BR_2, assembly GCF_041954005.1. Classification (NCBI taxonomy): domain Bacteria; kingdom Bacillati; phylum Bacillota; class Bacilli; order Caryophanales; family Bacillaceae; genus Priestia; species Priestia sp. BR_2. The sequence continues at coordinate 182,660 of NZ_JAVFHM010000351.1, forward strand.
ATATCAATGACCGATGCAGCGGCGGCCGCTGTGCCGGCAGCAGCTTGTCCTGCGGGAAACAGCAGCGATAGAAACATCACACCGCTGAGCAGCGATGATATTCTCTTTTTGCTCCTTAACATGTACATGAATTCCTCCTTCTCTATGCTTGGACTCTGGTTCCTCTCGGTTGTAAGTCCGCTCATGAACGAAAGACCTACTCGGGAGTATAGCGCTCGCTTGTTAATTCCACCTCCAATCTGTGTTAAGACGAGGTTAACTCTGCCGGTACCGGCTTTACATTCAGTCATTAGCTGGAAGGGCTGCAAAAAAGTATGCTGCCGATTCGTATTTACCGCTTCCGACGAACGAAAATAACCCGTCTTCTTCCCTTCATCATATTGAAATTTTATTTTAAATTACAATATATTTTGTAAAATTTTATTTTATTTTTTCGGCAGGAATTTCCGGATGGGTGGCGTAAGCACAGCTTTTGTCGAAATGCGGGGAATGAAAACAAACGCCTAGCCGCCAGCTTCCGACTTGTTTTTACGGCGAACTTCCAAAAAGCGCACAAAAAAACAACCGCAGCTTACAGCCGCGGTTGTCTTTAAGATTCCCTGTTATTTTTTGCTGACGTTGCCGTTGGCATCAATTTTTGCATTGTAGGAGAGTTTGTTCAGTTTCGCGATGATCTCTTTATTATACTTCTTGTCCATCAGATTCGGTTGGCCTTGAATAATCTTCACCGGCGTAATCCGGCTCGTGATCTTGGAGCCCTGAATCTCAACATGCACCATCATCGACAGCAGGGTTTTGTCTCCGCCCCGGGTGGAGCGGTTGAACACGAAGTTGCCGAGCGAATAATAAATCGGCTTGTTCTTGTAATATTCGATGCCCATCAACGTATGGCTGTGCGATCCGATAATGATGTCGGCCCCGGCGTCAATCATCTTCTTGGCCATCGTGCGCGCATATTCTTCCGGATAGTCGGCGAATTCCTGGTTCCAATGGATGTATACGATCGTATAATCGTTGGTTTTGGCCGACTTCTTAATATGGGTCAGCATCGGTTCCATCGTGTAAGCGGAGGCAGCACCCGGGTGGTTCTTGCCCGCAATCCAGGAATTGCCCGACAGCACCCGGCTGACGCCCAGCACCGCGACTTTCTTCCCGTTTATGTTCTGCACGTAAGGCTTGAAGGCCTCGTCTATATTTCGCCCGGCACCCGTATACCCGATCTTCTGGCGTTTCAGATGCGTGATCGTGTCCAGCATGGCCTGCTGGCCATAGTCCAGGATGTGGTTGTTCGCCAGCGTGACGCCGTCGATTCCCGCGTATACCAGGCCCTTGAGCGTGTCCGGCTTCGAACGGAAAGCAAAGGTTTTATCCGCAGCCTTGCCGCGAATGGAGACCGGCGTCTCCAGGTTGGCAAACGCCATATCCGCCTTTTTCAAGATGGGGGTTACCTTCTTAAAAGGATATAGGTTACCGAATCTATCAATCTGGTTTCCCACGTATCCGTCTAATAGAATGTCACCTGCAAAAACAAGATTTATCGGTTTGTCCTTCGACTTGGCTTGAGTGGTTGTGCCCGCCGCCGAGACGATGCTCGCCGGGATCAGCATAACGATAACCAGAATGAGGCAAAATAATTTCTTCATATCCATGCCGCCTTTCCAAATGAAAATCCTGAGAAGCTAGTTATTCACCTCGTTTATCCTATCATAAATTGATATAAAAGGGTAATTATATAAAAGGAACCATTTAATAGAATTGTGAAATGGATTCTAACCAGTAGCCCTTTCAGCACTACGCATGCGGATTATTCTTCCAATCCCTGTTGCCCCCAAATTATTTTCCAACAGATTACAAGTGGTGAAAATCCAGGGTCAAAGGGGACCGCTTCGCTTCTCCGGAATCATTCCGCCTTCTCCATTGAGGCATGTCAACATCCAAATCATTCAAATCTATCTTTTTCTATCCATAGTCTTAGACTTGAAATGCGGAGAAAAAGTTTCAAATTTTGCAAATCATATTGAAAACAATATAAAGAACTTATATATTTAAACGTATCGTAAGTGTAACTTTAATCTTAATTACGTTTTGTAATATCCACACGCGGTTAGTCTTACATATAAGTAAAACTAAAGGAGCTGCATTCCATGAATATTCACGCTGCCGGCGAGAACTCATCTCCCCTGATTGATGATACGGACCGTAAAATCATTGCGATTCTCGGAAAAAACGGACGAATCTCGTACACGGATTTGGCCAAGGAGATCGGTTTGTCCCGCGTGGCCGCGCAGGCCAGGGTCAATGCCCTGATCGATGACGGCGTCATTGAGCGCTTCGCGGCCGTCATTAATCCGGAGAAAGTGGGGATTTCGGTGTCCGCTTTTTTCAATGTGGAGGTTGAGCCCAAATATTTGCAGCAGGTGGCGGACACTCTGGAGAACGAGCCATATGTGACCAGCCTGTATCATATGACCGGTCCCAGCAAACTGCATATGCACGGCTTGTTTGCCGATCATAAGGAAATGGAAATGTTTCTAAACGAGAAGCTTTACCCGCTTCCGGGCATAACCAGCGTGGACACGCAGATCTTAATCAAGCGCTATAAAAGCCGAATGGGCATCAGACTCTGATTTTCGACAGAAAGGACTCCTACCCTTGGATGATAAAAACAGCAATCCATACATGGAATTAACGTTCGGCATGTTCCGAACCGGCATACTCGGTTATGGCGGCGGTCCCTCCGTCATTCCGCTGATCCGGCATGAGGCCGTCGTTCGTTACGGCTGGCTCAGCGACGATGAATTCGGAGAGGTGCTGGCTCTGGCCAATGCGCTCCCGGGTCCGATCGCCACGAAGATGGCCGCCTATCTCGGTTACCGGGAAAAAGGGGTGCTAGGCGCGGTGGTCGCGGTTCTTGCGCATATCCTCCCGACCTGCATCGCGATGATCGCGCTGCTGTCGGCGGTGACGTTCCTCAGCAGCTCCAAAGTCGTGGCAGGCATGATTGCCGGCGTTACGCCGGTCATTGCGGTCATGCTGGGCACGATGGCTTACGAATTCGGCGAGAAGGCCGTGAAGGGACTTGGCATTTACGCCGGGATCGGTTTTTTTGTGGTGTCGTTTCTCCTGCTGGAAAGCCTCCAGATCCATCCGGCCCTCGTCATTATGCTGTTCCTTGCCTATGGCACCGTGCATTTTAGAACCGTAGCCAAACTCAAAAAACAAAGACGGGATAAGGAGGGGTCCGCCTGATGGAAGAATGGCTTCAGCTGCTGGTCAGCTTTTTTGTCTCCAACGTGCTCGGATATGGCGGCGGTCCTGCTTCGATCCCGCTCATGTATAAGGAAATCGTCACGAATCACGGCTGGCTGACCGACCCGGAATTCTCCAACATGCTTGCGCTTGGCAACGCGCTTCCCGGGCCGATCGCCACCAAAATCGCCGCTTTTGTCGGGTACGGCGTATCCGGCTGGATGGGCATGACCCTCGCCCTCGCGGCGACGGTCATCCCTTCCGCGGCAGCGCTCATCTGGCTGCTGAATCTGCTGCAGAAATACCGCACGTCGCCGGTGGTCAAAGGCATGACCCTGCTGGTTCAGCCGGTCATCGCGATCATGATGCTGACCCTGACCTGGCAGATCGGCAAAAGCTCGGTCATCTCCATCGGCCTCCTGCAATCCCTCGGCATCGCCGCCGTCGCCTTCTGGGCCATGAACATCCGCAAGATCCACCCGGCCTTGGTGATCCTGGCCGCGTTCGCTTACGGGGGCTTGGTATTGTCGCAGGTGGTGTAAGGGGATTATAGTAGAAAACAGTATACCTGCCGGAAATATCGGGACGACTAAAAGAGCGAGTATGAGGGGGCTCACTCCCACCATACTCGCTCTTTTTTCAATCGAGAGCCATCCAAGCCGTTACCGGACTACGCACCGTACCTATGCCCCCGCTTAGACGAACAGTGCAGTGAGCAGCACTTCACTGTGGACCGGACGTCCAAAATTATGATCGCCATATCATTCCATATGTCCCGAAGTCCTCTTGCTCTATGGTCGTGAGGGCTTTCGGCTTTCTTACGGACTCAGAATACCTTATTTCGTACAAAATAGCCCTTTTGGTATCTTTAGCGGACATAGAGGACCTTATTTGCTGTTTTTATTGGTGTTGGCATCCATAATTCGCACATTAGCGGATCTGGAGTCCGATACATTGTAAAAAATCGAGTTTTGATCTTAAATAACGGATCTAGGGTCCGTTAAAAGCTGACACAAGTAACTTGAGTTCCCATGGCTAGTAATGATACCAGAAGCCCCAATAATCACATTCCTTCAATTCCCCGCCTATTTCCTCCCCATCACCACCCCGATCTTGCCCTCTTGGACCTCCACCTTATACTTCTTCACCCGGATGCGGTCGCTAAACAGCGACTTGCCGGTCTGCAGGTCGAACTCCCACCCATGCCAGGGACAGCGGACAATTTCGCCTGCCCGGCCGTATTCGTAGTCGTATACCTCCGAAGGAAGCGTCGTACCGGAGACCAGTCCTGCGCAGATTGGCGCCCCCTGATGCGGGCAGTAGTTCAGAATCGCATGATACTCGCCGTTGACCCGATAGATGCCGATTTCGCGTCCCTCTATGTTCACGACCGCGTGCCCGCCCTCCGGAACGTCCTCCTCCGCCAGCACGTAATGTACCGCCATACATGCCACCTCCTTGCCTATGCGCCCAGCTTTGTAGGGTTTGGCTTTGAGTTTGGTTCAACTTGGGTCCAACCTTGTTTTTGCCTTTGTTTTCGACCTTCTTCTTTCGCCTTTGATTTCGACTTTCTTTCAACTTTGCCTTTGGTTCGTCTTTCGTTTGTCTTTGGTTTGTCTTTGGTTTGACTTTGGTTTGCCCATAGCCCCAGCTTCAATTATTCATGCTAGGTTCATACGGATACCGTTCATCCATTCATCCGTTCGTCCATTCATCCGTTCGTCCATTTATCCATCATCCATTCATCCAATCCTTCAATCCAGCCGGTACAGCTGCTTCGCATTCTCATAAAAGATCTTCCGCCGCGCTTCCGGCTTCAACCCCCGCAGGACATGGCCCGGCGAGTCGAAGTCCCAATGCGGGTAATCGCTGGAATAGAGCAGCATGTTCTCGGCATCGATCATATTGAAGAGATCGATGAGATGCTGCGGATTATCCGGCTCCTCAATCGGCTGCGTCGATAAGTAGCAGTGATCCCGGATGTACTCGCTCGGCATTCTCGTCAGCCAGGGCACGGTTGCGCGCAGAGCCTTGTAATTTTTGTCCAGCCGCCACATCAGGCCCGGCAGCCAGGCTACTCCGCCTTCAACCAGAACGACCTTGAGGCTCGGATACTTCACGAACACGCCCTCGCAGACCATGCTCACCAGATGCGCCATGAACATCTGGGAGAGGCAGGTGTGCCATTCGATGTAGCGTGTCGGGTAGCCGGCCGCGGTGGGAGCCGTCGAGCTCCCGCCGCCTTCCGCTCCCGGATGGATCGCGACCGGTAGGCCGTTACGCGCCGCCGCTTCGTAGATCGGGTGATAGTGGCGCTGTCCCAGCGGCGACCTCGCCGCACTGGAGATCATCACCTCTACGATATCCGGATGGCCGCCGATCCTATCGATCTCGCGTGCCGCCAGCAGCGGGTCCTGGGTAGCTACCGCCATGGCTCCCTTAAAAGCTTTATGCTTGCCAAGCCACTCGGCGATCAGATAATCGTTATAAGCCGAGCATATCGCCGCCGCATAATCCGGATCATGCGTGGAGGAGATGTTATAGACGACTCCCGTCAATACGGCATAGTCCAGATTGTAGCCTTCGATCAGCTGCTTGATCATATAATCGGGATCGGAGCCGGCCTTGCCTCCCCCCGGAGGGATCGAGTCTTTTTTCATCACGCCGATCGGCGAGTAATACCCTGAGCCTGCATACCCGATGCCGGATGCCGCTACCCGGGAGCGCCAAGGCTCCTGCAGATATGGCAGCAGCGCCCTGTCGTCCTGCTCGTTATGAACGTCGACATCGATGATTTTGGTATCGTCCATTGCCTGATTCCCCCATCTCCATTAAGAATTACTTGCCGCCGTATGTGCGCGTATATGCGGTGTTATACATGGCAAGAAGTTCGTCGGAGCCGAGTTTCTTCGCTTGGTCGATGAATTGCTGATACGTGGAATCGTTGATCGGCGTTTTGCCGGTTACGAACTCCGTTACCTTCTGTTCAAGGAATTTATTCAGATTGTTCAGCTTCGATTTCTCGAGCTCCAGCTCCTCTTCCGTCTTGACGATCTGCTTCGGTGCAGGGACGATATACTGCTCATACCTTGCATTGATATCCTTGCTCTTCTCGCTTAACCCGCGCTCCCACACTTCCCGCGACTTGGCGTTATTCAGCGTGATCAGGTCATACCATACGCCCCAATCCTTGCGCAGCGCATTAAACGGAGATTCGCCGAACTCCTTGTTATATACCGCTTTGCCGTCCTCCATCGTATACGTTTTGCCTTCGATTCCTAAGGACAGATAATTCGTTCCCTCTTCGCTGACCAAATAATCGAGGAATTGGACGGCGCGCTCCTTATCCTTCACTTTGGCCGATATCGCTCGGCCGACGGTGCCAACGACCGGACGGGAGAACTGATAGTTCTTGATCCCTTCGGCGGCAAAGGATGGAATTGCGTCCAGCTCATATTCCGCCGTGCCGGCCCCCCTCGCCTTGGCAACCAAGGATTCAAGATCGGCCTTCCAGAAAAACGTCACCAAGGATTTGCCCGTCAGGATGCGCTCCTCCCACTGCGCTTGCGTCAGCAGCGAGAATTCCGGATCCAGCAATTTTTCCGCATACAGCTTATTCAGGTACACCAGCATATCCTGATAATTCTCATGATACGGCGCGAATGCGTATTGATCCTTGGTTGGATCCAGGTTGTAAAAACCGCTGATGCCGGTAAAGATACGCCCGAAGGTCGTATACAGCCCCGTGTCGCCTACGATCGCGTTCGATATGAGCGGATAGGAGTCCGGCACCTTTTCTTTCAACGTTTTCAGGTATTGATAAAATTCATCCACGGTGGTCGGCGCCTGTATCCCGTGCTGATCCATAATGTCCTTGCGGGCATACCAGATAAAGTTAAAGCCCTTGCCTTCCGCATCCCCCTCCAGGACAGGTACGGTATACAAGCCTCCGTCCGTGCCCGTTGCCAGCGCCTTGGCTTCAGGATATTTCTCGTAAAAGGCTTTCAGATTCGGAGCCCGATCCAAATAATCATGGAGGTTCAGGAACACCTTCTCCGGCCCATGCTCCCGGCCGTCCTGCGTCGGCACCTGGATAAAATCGGTAGCGGTATTCGTGGCAATCATGATCTGCCTTTTCTCCTCAAGCCCTTCCTGGCTGACGATCTGGAACTTCACTTTGACGCCCGTCTTGGCCTCGATCTCTTTGAAAATCTCCCAGTCATCCCGAACCTTGCCCTCCACCCGGTCGTATACGAGCCATGAAAAAGCAACCGGTTTGTCAGGGCTTAACGTCCCCGAATCGTCCTTGCCCCCGCCGGTGCAGCCCGTAACCAGCATCGCGCAGAGCAGGATCATGGCAAGCGCCGTTCTGAACCCCTTTTGCCTCATTCCATAACCTCCTTCTTTTTTATCATCACATCGTATAGAAATGGATTCCCGTTAAATCCATGACTACCCCTTAATGCCGCCAATCATCGTGCCCTGTACAAAATATTTTTGGATAAACGGATAGACGCACAGGATCGGCAGCGTCCCGATCATGATCATGGCGTATTTCAGCGTTTCCAGATGCGTCAGGTCACCTTCGCCCTGCACGTTCGTGCCGGCGATCAGGATGTTGCGCATCATGATTTGCAGCGGGTACATTTCCCGGTCATTCAGGTAGATCAAAGCGCTGAAGAAGGAATTCCATTGATTCACCGCCGTGAACAGGCCGATCGTGACCATCACCGGCACGGATAGCGGCAGCACGATCCGCACCAGAATCTGCATGGATCCGCATCCGTCGATGGCAGCCGCGTCCTCAAGCTCCTCCGGCAGCGCCTCGAAGAATGTCCGCATAATGAACAGGTACCATGTGCTGATCAGCGACGGAAGGACGATCGCCCAGATCGTGTCCAGCATCCCCAGCTTCTGAACGATCAGGAAGGTTGGAATCATGCCGCCGCTGAAGAGAAGCGTGAACGCTGCCATGAGCAGAATCACTCTTCGGCCGGGCAGCCACCGCTTCGCCAGCGGATACGCCATCGCCGAGGTTGCAATCAACGTCAGCAACGTATGCAGGAACGTGTACCGGATCGTATTCCAGTAACTCACCCAGAGATCGGGGTTGTAGATGAGCTGTTCGTAAGCGATCAGCGTAATCTTTTTCGGCCATAGCAGCACCGCGCCGCTCGCGACCATGGCATTGTTGCTGATGGAAGCCGAGAATACGTACACCATCGGGTAGGCCATTACCATGATCAGCACAATCATGAACAATATATTGAATACGTCAAACAGCTTCGAAGCGAAGCTTTCCTGCTTTTTCATCGCGCACCTCCCTTACCACAGGCTGGTCTCCGAATATTTGCGTACGACCCGATTGGCCGCAACGACCAGAATGAAGCCAATCGCCGACTGGAACAGGCCTACTGCGGTCGCGAAGCTGAAATCGGCATCCAGGATGCCCCGCCGGTACACAAAGGTATTAATGACATCCGCGGTTTCGTAATTCATCGTGTTGTAAATCAAAAGGATTTTCTCGAAGCTGGCCTCCATGAAATTGCCGAGCGACAGCACGAACAGAATAATCATGACAGGCACCATGCCGATGAACGTAATATGCCGGATCTGCTGCCACCGGTTGGCCCCATCCATCTTGGCCGCCTCGTACAGCGTCGGATCGATGCCGGCAATCGCAGCCAGGTAGAGAATGGTCCCCCACCCGACCTTCTGCCATATTTCGGAGCCCACGTACACCGTCCGGAACCACTCCGGTATGCCGAGAAACATGATCGGCTCGATGCCGAACAGCTTGACGAGCAGATGGTTCACCACGCCCGTGGTCGGAGACAGGAAGGTGACGAGAATGCCCGCGATCACGACGGTCGACAGGAAATGCGGCATGTAGCTGATGTTTTGCACGAACCGTTTGAACCATTTGCTCTTCAGCTCATGGAATAGGATCGCCAGAATGATCGGCGCCGGAAAATGAAACAGCAGATCGTACACATTCAGCATGATCGTGTTGCGTATCAGCTTCCATGCATCGGGGGTGACATAGAAAAATTCAATGAAATGCTTCAGTCCCACAAATTTGCTTCCCAAAATGCCCCGGCCGATCGAATAATCCTGGAAAGCAATGATGATGCCGTACATCGGCGCGTACTTGAATATCAAGTAGTACAAGATGCCGGGCAGCATCAGCAAGTACAACGCTTTATGCTTTTTCAGAACGTAACCGATCCGTGATAGCTGCGCCAATAATCCCCACCTCCGATTGAAAGCATTTACATTCGTTTGTTGTTGTCCCCACTATACGAGCCGTGCTTCCTTCGCGTAAAGCAAACATCTTTTCCTTAAGACGCATGTTTTGTTATGCCTGCGCCGCAAGGCTTTCGGCCTGTTCCATGCAAAAAAAGAGACTTCAGAAAATAATGCAGTCTCTTCTTTCCTATTGATGGGAACTCCGGTATTTGGCAGGCGTAATGCCTTCATATCGGCGGAAAGCCCGAATCAAGGAATTCCTCCCCCAATACCCCACCTTTTCGGCGATTTCGTCTATTTTCAAATCCGTTTCAAGCAAAAATTGCTTCGCCTTCATCAGCCGGTACTTCGCGATATATTCCACGTACTTCTCGCCGACCTCTTCCTTGAAGGTTCGACTGAAATGCCCGATGGACATATTCATCATGCCGGCAAAATGCTCGATCGACAGCTCTTGATCGTAGTGCTCGTGAATGTACTCCAAAATCTCCATAAATTGTTGGCTGCGGCTGCTGGAGGCCGGTTTCCGGAACAGAAAGCCATGAATGTCCTGGAAGCATTGCGTCAGCTCGTCCCATGTCATGCAGCGATTCATTCGCTCGAACAGACCGGAATAATAGGGAACGTTCAATTCATTGCGCTCCGACTCCACCGCCCGAATCCAGGTGTTGAGCACATCGGCGAGCAGATATTTCATCTGCACGGCTGACGCATCCTTACGCTTCCCTTCCTCCAGCAGATCCAGCACGGAATGGAGCAGCTTGTCATACTCCCGGGTTTTGCACTGGTTGTGGATCCGCTGGACCTCCTGCACGGACAGGAAAGAGTCCCATTGCTGCAGCTCCCTTGAAGGCAGACTGCCGCAAATCTCCACCGTGGAATGCAGCCCCCGGTAATTCAGCATGGCCAGCGCATGCTCATAGGACTGATGCAGCTCTTCGATGGCATGAATGGTTCTGCCGATCCCGATCGTCGCTTTATAATAGACACCGTATTGCAGAAAAACGTGCCTGATCTGCTCCGCTATTCGTTCCGGATAACCCTCCGTGATGTGATCATGCTGGACGACGCAAGCCATCAAATCCGGCCTTGTCTGGCAGATCCAGACCATGCCGGGCGCCAGCCGGTGGATCTTGTCCTTCAGCTCCGTCAGCAAAAAGATTTTGGCGGATTCCGAAGTCGAATCATAAAACGACCGGTCATAGTGGAAAGAGATGCACAGGACGGTTCTTGCCGCCTTATGGCTGTAAGCAAACTCAATCTCCTTGGCGTAGTACTCAATCGATAAGGCATCCCGGTATTGCCCCAGCAGGATTTTCGTGAAAAACTGCTCCTGCACGATCGGCAGCATCCCGTTCACCATCTGGTACAGCTCTTTATTCTCGGTCATGATGAACTGGGAGTAGCGCTTGATGACGTCAAACTCGTTACCTTCGTAACGGCCCTCTTCATTCGGAGCATGGTGCAGCTTCAAGCCATCCTTGATCTCCCGAATCGGCCGGTACAAGCGCCGGCTTAAATAATACGAGGCGAGCGCGCCGACAATGAGGAAGAACAGGAGGAACAACCAGCAGATTAAGCGGGTAATATGGACCGGCTTCATCAATGTGCCTAGATCAACCATGCTGATATAATGCCAGGACTCGTTGAAGCCGGACGCCATGAAGGACAGCCCCACCTTGTCCGATATCGTAAATTGCGAAGCGAAACCATCCGTGCGTATTCGCTGCTGCAGGGCATGCTGGTCCTGCTCGGTCAAACCGGTCCGGGCGATCACTTGGGCAGTATCATCCACAATGGCCGTGCCCGTGACCCAGCTCTCCGGAATATGAATCCGCTCCTCAAGCTTGTCTCGTTTCACTTCGACCAGGAGGTAAACTTCAGGGGCGGCGGTATTGAACGGGTAACTCATGGAAGCCGTCACGGAAGCGGGAGAATCCATGAAATCCATCATTTTCTTGCCGGATAATTCGGCTTCCAGCTGGTGGCGGCGGTTTAGATCCAAGGGATAGCGGGAATGGAAATAATACGCTTTGTTCGTATAGGTTTCGGCATCGATCATTAAATCCTGATGGACAAAATAATAATAAGCCTTCTCGACCAATTCATCCGATTCCAGCTGCTGCAGCTGCTCCCGCAGGGAATGAAGCAGCTCCGGAAGAAGCTGGCTTTCCGGCGACGAAGACATGGGAGCGAGCAGCACGCTCCGCAATCTGGATGTGCTCAGGATATTAATCATGCTTGTCTTTAGCGATTGAAGCTCGGCATCCGTCTGCTCGGAGAACCGGTTCATCACCACTTGGTTAAAACGCTCGGCATCCTTTTCGATGATGCGAACGACAAGCACCTGAGCAAGAACCGAAGCAACAATGACGGGGATGAGAATAAGGAGAAAATAGTTCGCGAACATTCTCCAAAACAGGGTGTGCCTTCTGGGAGGCGGAGTATCGGCCGCCCCCGGCTCAGTCAAGCGGTCAGGCGGTGTCCTTCGCTTCATGAATGTCCCCCCTTTGTATTTAAAATTGCAAGTAACAGGGCTTGCATTTACGTTTACTATATTTTGATGTAAGTTATAATATTCGCCGCATAAGGGAGATGGATGGGGCTTGCGGTGGAATAGTATTCGTCCACGAGAAAGAATCGCTTCCATAGCAAAAAGGGCCAGGAATCTCCTGGCCCTTTTCCGAAACGAGAATATCTTTTTTGCTTGCTCGCATTCGCTTACTCGTATTCGAATACCGCATCCGGCGTAAGGGTTACATTGGGTGCATAACTCGGCATCTGACCGGTCTCTTGCAAATACTGCTCAACAATCCGAGCGGCATCTACCAAAGAGCTAAGCAGCCAGTCTTCATAAAGCCTTCCGAACTTTTTGTGAAGCCATTCTGAGGTGTACTCATTCGAAAGGGTGAACAGGGAGTAGATTTCACGGACCGTATTGGTATGCTTGCGGCCGTAATCATCCGTCCAAGTCACTTTTTTATTCAAATCCACTTTGCGGATATCTTCCGTTTTGGTCGACAGGATGCCATTCTTGTATTGGTAATAAATGCGCAAGGATTTTTCATATTCATGGCCTTTTAGCAGCCTCCAACCAGCCATGCTTCCGGTCGCAGGAACCGATGACATTTTGCTTTTCCCGGCGTTTCCGGTGTTGCCGCTGCTCGTTGCCTTCTTCGGCTCGCCCTTTACGACGAATTGTGCCGCGCCCAGCGTCACGGTCATTTGCTGTTTGGATGCATCCCATTTCAGTTTTGCACCCAGTGCTGCGGTCAGCAGATCCGCGGATACGAGCGTCTCCCCTTTGTTCTGGATCGGAGCGCCTTTCATGTTCACGGTTTTGCCGTTGATCTTCGCCTGCTTGCTTCCTGCCTTAACGGAAAGCTTGGTTTCTCCTACGGTAATGTCGAAGGTCTTGGAAGCAGCCTGATATTGGACCGAGCCTCCCACGGCTTGGAATACCGGCTTCAACGGCAGGTAAGTAATCCCCTTTTCCTGCTTGGCGTTCTCCAACGGCTTGCCAAGTCCTGAAACGATTTTCACGGACTGCTTCTTGCCCGCGACCTCCACCGTCAGCGTGGCTTCGCCTACGCCCATGATTTTGTAAGTTCCTTTATCTCCAGCTTTAATTAAATGCGGCTTGTCTACGGACAAAGCGATCATATTCGCCGGAATCTTGTGCTTCTCTCCGCTGCTGTACTGAAATTCGACCGTTGGCGTGATGGAGCTCCCCACCTTCGGCTTGCTGTTCGCTACCTTTAGCGTAACGCCCGTAATGCTCGGAACCGTCACATCATATAATTGTCCATGATCATATTCGGTCCAAGTCCCATCCGATAGCCGGGCGAAAAAGCTCTTGGAACCTTCGATTCCCACAATCTCTTTCACTCCGCTGATCCCGTTCAACGGGCTCATTTCGAAGGTTTGCGTGAATACATCCAATCTCGCATTCCACACCGTTCCGTCCTTTTTGACGAAAATCAGCTTCTGTTCTTTACCGAAAGAAATATCAGCCCCGTCGCTAATCAAGTTTTGGGACAGGTAAGTCGTGCTGCCGTTGATTCGAAGGGTACTGAACAGCACCAGTCTTCCGTCATTGTATAAAATAGCGGCATAGTCTCCGGCAACCTTGATTTTGCGGATCGCGCCCACGTCCGCTGCTTGACCCAGAGCCACGGGCTCCGGCGTATAAGCACGATTATGGTATAAGACCGTCCCCGACTGGGTAACGCCGCCGATAATCCCGTTGTTCTCGTCAAAAACGGAAATTCCCTCAAACCCCTTTACAGTCTGCGGCTTGGAATCAACCATGCGATGGACGATGCCGTCAGAGGTCAACCAGTAACCTTGTCCCACCTGTTTCACATGATTAGCACCCGCTACAGCCTGATAACCCGATTCCCCCCACATGACCAGTCCGCCCGCGTTATTGACGCCGAACCCGTATCCGCTGGAGCCCGCGACGAACTTCAGATCTCCGCCCATCGGAATCGGGATTCGGTTGATGGGAAGACGGCTGTACGTAATCCAGACCGTGCCGTCCTCCATCAAGGGCGTGCCATCGGGCAGCAGCATTGCAATCTTGGCGCTTGCCTTGCCCGACTCCCCATATGCTGCACCGGCCACGCTGGGAACCATCACGCAAACCGCCAATAGCAGAACCAACATTTTCTTGAACATGAATGAACCTCATCTCTTATCAGAATGTAAGTCTTTCAAATCTAGTCAATTTGAACCAGGAATATTATACCATTCAATAGAAACGAAACAATATCAAAATTCGCAAGATAACATAAGACCAAAAAAACGCCCCCAGCATCTGTTTCCAGACACCAGGGACGCTTATCGTTCATCTGCATTTATTCCATGCGCTCAAACACCTTGAATCTTCGGCCTTCCTGCAAAGCCACCAACGTATGTTCATCGACGACATAGATTTCCGTGCCTTCGGGCAGCTCGTTCGAGGATAAATGCGTATCCGGATATTGATCAGGCTCGAGCCGCTTCTGGATCGTGCCCGCCAAGGTCAAATCCGCCTCCGCAAAAGCCTCGGCACCCTCAGTGCCTTTTCCGATATACTCTTGGTCATCGTATTTTACCAAAGACGCATAACTGGCCGACTGCTTGCTGCCGCAGCCCAAACATAGGATCAACAATAGGCTGATGATCGGAAGCCCTGCTAACTTAAGCCTCTTGCCCATAAGTCTTCCTCCTTTGCGGACGTCTCCCTACGGTGTTAGTCATCTATCGATACAAGCTATAACAGCTCATCCAAGCGTTCCTTTAACGCTCGGGCATCATAACGAACAAAAGCTCCGTTGACCGTGCCGACGAGCACATCCTGATCCGTTACGTTCAGCGCGCCGTTTTTGGCATAGGTCTCTCGCAAATCGACGTTGCCGGTGATCACGTCATGCAATCTGCCCAAGCTTCTGCCGTCTTCCTTATGCAACACCACAAGATCGCTTCCCAAACTTATCAGCAGGCACGGATCCAGGATTCCGTAGCTGCTGCCAACCAGATGGGACAGATCGTCACCCGCTTTGGAAGTGGTCTCCATCTTCCATAGGATGCTGCCGCTCTCTATATCTACCGCAGCCGGAATGCCGTTCAAGGCAAGATAGACTCGCGCTCCCTCGATGACGCCACGGGTGGCCTTCCCTTTAATTGTCCACAGTTCCTTATCTTCAAGGCGGTCATACAGTACGCTTTCGTAAGCGGCGGCCCCGCTGAAATACTCCCCGCCAAGCGCACGCTGCACCAGCAGATACCGCTCATTCAGCACCTCGAACCTTTCCATCTCCAGTGCCGGATACGTGTCTTCGCGCACGCCGGTTTCCGTATTGAGCAGAACCCATTCCTTGCCAAGCAGCATCCATCGTGTTGTCATATCCGCTGGCGCAGTTGGATCGTAACGATAACCTCCGGTAAAATACGGATCTCGGGACGGATCGTCCATCACCCTCTTGCCGACCTTCACATTCCATGCCGATTTGCCGGTGACCGGATCGTAAGCGGTAAGCTGTCCGTTCTGCTCGATGAGCACGTATGGATCGCCCGTTCCTGCATTCAGCAAGCGGTGTTCGCCGGACAAGGTCTTTTTCCAACGCAGCTTGCCGGTATCCTGATCCAGGACGCGCAGCACGCTTTTGGTTTCGTTCATGTTCAAAGCTTCTTCCAGTATGATCGCATCGGCCGCAGCCGTCATCTTCAAGCCGAATTGGTTCTTGGGCTTAACCTCCCATAACACGTTGCCATCCGACAACCGGATATGCCGCACGCGGGCCACGTAATCCTTAACCTCCGGATTATATGCCGAGTACATCGTGACATGCTTCCGCTCCCGATCTGTAATGGCCGTATACCAGCCGAATCCCGCATCCTCCTGCCACAGCTTCTTGCCGGTGCCCCGGTCAATTGCGTACAAGGAAGAGTTATCGTGCATGCCGCTGAACCCGCCGTCATCTCCCTTGAGGAGCAGGACATCCTCGTTGGCTTCAAGCAGGAAGGTGAAGTTCAGATTACCCTGATTTCGCCAATCGGGCTCGGCTGTTATGGTCTTCCGCAGCGGCAGGACGTCCAGATGATAGGTAAACTCGTAATCATCGCCAGGATTGTAACTCCGCTCGAAGGATCCCGCCGAAGGGATTACCCATTCGCTGGAACTCAGCTTTCCGGATGGGGAGAACGTCACGGTATAATGGGCATCCCGCTGCTCATATCTCCAGGTCTCGCCGAGAATCATCGGTTTATTGGAGCTCGATTCCTGATTCCGCGATGTCTCCCTCGCCTGCGGTTCGCCGAGCAGCTTTTTCACGTACGAAGAAGGGGTCCCTTTCTTAAAAAGAAACTCCGTCAAGTTGCGCACCACATCCGTCGCTACTTCCGAATTGCCACCGAGAAGCGCTTCAGGCATCGCCTTCTTGGCTGTCGTGTCCTTCCCTTGTACCCACATCAGCGCCGGGCGGTAGATCCGGTAATCTTCCTTCCACTTGGAGGGAGCGACCATAACGCCGTACCAGTCCTTCCACTGGGCTACGGCGATGAGGGACGTTCCCGTCTGGGATACCGGCCATTTCACCGCGCTTCCGGGAGCCAGGTATATGCTGCCGCTGCTGCGCAGTTGAAGCGAGAGCGGGGAAATATCGTTCACTTTGGCAGCTTCCTTGGAAACATACCATGTCGGGAGCCACAGGTCCCCACGGGAATCGGACTTGATTAATGCCATTTCCCCCTTCACGGAGTGAAGCCGGAGCGATTCTCCATCGGCCCCGTAATAGCTGGCCTTGAGATTCCTCAGATGGCTGTTCTTGCTAAGCGCATTAGGGAAAAAAGCAGTCCTATGCTGAAGCGTGACGCGTTGACCGGATGTAAAGCTCCCGGTTCCGGCAGCATCGGCGAATACGGGACGAGTGCCCTCCTGCGCCTGCTGAGCCGGAAGTCCGACGAGTGAAATGCAGGCGGCTGCCGTTATTCCGACGAATAGTCGCTTACGGATCGAAACGCGTGTACTCACAAGAAACCATCCTCTCCCATACAAGCATATATATTGTAAACGCTATTATAAGACAATATGTTCCAAAATCAAAACAAAAAAAAGCTCCCTTTCAGAAAAGGAGCTCTTTCTAACGCATGTATGAACGGGCTATTCCTGTTGTGATGCTTCCGCGGCTGATCCGACGCAGGCTCGCTCTCTTCAGCATCATCGGACATTCATTCGCCAGGCTGAATCAGGTACGCTGCGGCTCTGCGTTTGCCTGCCTGTCATGATTCTGGCGCGATTAGACACGCCGTCCGATAATTCCCCCCACACTTGACCGATAAAGGATGCGGGGGCAATAGACGAGTCTCTATTGCTTTCAGATGCCGCCCCGCCGATGGATCGCTCCTCAAACTGCATATTAGCACGGAATGCACTGAACTCTGCGCATCCCGATAATAAAATGACACCAACCATCACAATCATAATCTGCCACGCCACCACGAGCCTGGCGTTCCGTTTCGAATAATCCAAGGATTCCATCCGACTTCCTCCTTATGTACGTTCTGAAGGAAAGTATAAGGAACATATCTTATCAATCAGCGGGGCAAGTTCTTAACGAATGCTTAAATAAAACTGAACAATTCCATAGGGACCTTGCAGCAGCGATCGGGGAGCCCTTCTCAGGATCATATAAAAACGCTCCCTCGAAGGGAGCGTTCGCTTGAGCTGCCTCTATTGCTTCGCAATGCAGAACGACCACCGTGCGCAAGCGAACTGCTGCTATACGACTTGGGGAAAGCGGGTTTCAAAGGTCGTCCGCTGCCGGTCGCTCCGAACCCGGATTTCGCCGCCCTGGACCTCCACGATGCTCTTCGTGATCGCCAGTCCCAGACCCGTGCCCCCGGTCTGCTTCGAACGGGAAGCCTCCACGCGGTAGAAGCGATCGAAGATGAACGGCAAATCCCGCTCCGGAATCGGATCGCCGTAGTTGGTGAAGCTGATGCTCACCTGACCGCCAACGCTGCGGACGGCGATGTCGATCCTGTGTCCCGACTCTCCGTACCGGATCGCATTGGATATCAGATTCTCGTAAGCCCGGACAAGCTGGGCACCGTCTGCCCGAATAACGAGGCCTTCCTCCGCCGCAAGCTTGCATTCCATCCCGGCTTTCTCCAAGGACGGCACGAATTCCTCGATCAGCTGTCTCATGAACTGAGCCATATCGATCTCCCTAATATCCAGCGGAAGCCCGTTATTGATCCTCGTGTATTCGAACAGGTCATCGATCAGCTTCTTCAGATTCTGCGCTTTCTCATAAGCGATATTCACGTAATACCGCAGCTCTACTTCATCCTGGTACCGGTCTTCCTCGATAACCTCCAGGAACCCCAGTATCGATGTCAGCGGCGTCCGGAGATCATGGGATACCCCCGTGATCAGATCATTCTTCGTTTTCTCCGCATGGCGCTCCTCCAGAATGGATTGGTGAAGCTGCCTGCTCATCTGGTTGATGCTCTCGGCGACCTCGCCCAGCTGGCTGCCTGAGCGAACAGGAATCTCGGTATCGAAATTCCCCTTGGCAATCTCGCGAAGGCCATGCGTGATTTCCTCCAGGTACGCGTTCAGCTGCTCGGTCATGCGGTTAATGCTAGCAGCGACGGCGCCTACTTCGTCCCGGGTGTCGAGCTCGATTCTGGAATCGAATCGTCCGGCCGTGATGTCCTGAAGACCGGTCTCTACCTTCCGCAGATCCAGGGCAAACCACCTCGTGCTCATGTAATAGCTTGCCAAAAAAAGAATGACGCCCGTGACCAACATAACCGGCTTCGAACCGAGGTTATTGACGATCCAGGCAAGCGGCGGGTTGATGGCCGGAATGGAGAGGACCAGCGTGCTTAACGCATAGAGTATGATAAGCAGGGCGGCCGCGATGCCGATGCTGGCGAGCAGCATAAGCAGCATCTTCAGGCGGATGCTATGAAGCTTCAATCCTTTCAAGTCAGTCACCTCTGGTTAAGTTTACTCTATTTTGTAACCGATCCCCCATACCGTCTTAATGTATTCCGGCTGCTGCGGATCCTTCTCGATCTTCTCGCGCAGCTTGCGAATATGGACCATGACCGTATTCTTCGATTCCATGAACGGCTCGTTCCATACCTCGGTATAAATCTTGTCCATGCTCAGCACGAGTCCGCGGTTGATGGCCAGCGTATGAAGCAGGGAGAATTCGCGCGGCGTCAGCTTAATCTCCCTACCGGCCACCGTTACCCGGTGGGACGCGACATTGAGGATCAGCTCATCGATCTGGATTTCGTTCTCGTCCCGTACCGATTGATTGTTCAGCTGTTTGTACCGGCGGAGCTGCGATTTGATCCTTGCGACCAGTTCCAGCGGACTGAACGGTTTGGTCACGTAATCATCCGCGCCGATGCTGAGTCCAGCGATCTTGTCAATCTCCTGGCTCTTGGCGGACAGCATGATAATGGGCGTGTTGTTCTCCTCCCGAATCTTCATGCATGCCTGGATGCCATCCATCTGCGGCATCATGACATCGAGAATGATCAAATCCACTTTATGGTTTTTTAGAATCTCCAGCGCTTCCAGGCCATGAGATGCGGTGAGCAGCGTATAGCCCTCATTCCTGACGTAAATCTCCATCAATTTCAAAATTTCGGTTTCATCGTCAACCATCATTATCGTAACTCCAGACATGGCTCCTCCTTGATCATAAAGCGGCAGTCAGCATAACGCCTTTTACGTTCTCTTCTCCATGGATGTTGTCAGGCCGGGCGATGCTGCTGTTTTGGTTTCCTTTCGCCATGGCCATGCCTCGTCGGGTATACGTCCTATTCTTGCGAAACAGGCTAGGAACCGGAAAGCGGCACAGCCGGCGCATCGGTTGGTTTACCCGATCTCTTCGCCTTCGGAATATTACCGAAAATCACCCATGAGCCCGGTATATATCGAACCGTCAATTCCACGACGATCCATGAACAGCCTAAGGCTGCCGCAAAACCGCCCGCATACCACAGATGGGTCAGGATCGAGTTCCCCGTGGTTAGCGGGAATTGACGGTAGACGAGCAGAAAGAACGGATGAATGAGATAAATCCCGAAGGATACGGCCCCCAGTCTCTCCAGCGCGGGCGTCCATCCGCGTACCCCGGCCCGGTAGAACAGAATGGCGAACTGGAGCAGGACAAGCGCCCCAAAGTAAGTATGCATATTCCACAGCAGCTCGTACAGCGTTGAATTATATCCGGTTCCGTGAAGACGGTTGT
This sequence comes from Priestia sp. BR_2, assembly GCF_041954005.1. NCBI lineage: Bacteria > Bacillati > Bacillota > Bacilli > Caryophanales > Bacillaceae > Priestia > Priestia sp. BR_2. Next base: position 202,921 of record NZ_JAVFHM010000351.1, read on the forward strand.
TGTAATAAATGTACACATGGCCGAGACCGGCAGCTGCCCATGCGATCCACAGCATCGTCCAAGCCGCGATGCGGTAAGGCTGTGCGTTGGCACGGCTGATCACAAGCCAGGCCTTCAGTTTCGGATAATAGATGCCGATAAAAGCGCCCAGCATGAAGTAAGCTATATAGGACAGGGCCCAGCTTCCCTTATTCGGCACCTGCCAATAATACTTATTCATCAGTATAAACGTCCACTGGATCACCAGTCCAATCGGTATCGCCCATTTTGCAAGCTGCGGCATCTTCTTGAACAACCACAGCACCAGCGGAAACAGCACATAAAACTGAATGCTGATAAACACGAAGTACAGATGCGTATACGCTTTGCCGGTCAACAGCTTTTGAATAAAACTCTCCATCGTCTCGCCAAACGGCCTGCCTTGATAATGCAGATAGTGCAGCAGCCCGAAGTAAAACACGGAAAAGAGCGTATACGGGATGATGATGTACAGCAATCTTTTTTTGTAGAATCCGCCGATCAGCTTCTTGGTCGTAGGGCGGTCATAATAATTGTAGAAGAGTACCAGGCTGCTCAAAAATATAAACGTCGGCGTTCCGTATTTCATGAAGATGTTCATAAAATTGTAGATGAAAAAGTATTTGGAGTCCGTCATGGCCGATACGGCATACGATGTCGAGTGAACGGACAGCACGCCGATAATGGCGAATGCGCGGACCAATTGCAGCTCGGGAAGACGCTCCCTTGGCAGAGAATTCATTTTGTTCATGGCAGTACCCTCTCATTTCAAAGTCCGAATTTTTCTCGTTCCTAACCGAAACGAATTCAACCAGTATAGTAGACATTTCTTAACGTCTTACTTCCAAATTCTTAACAATTGCTTAAGATTCTGGTTCATGCTCCTAATAAAATTCTCCTTGATCCCGAAGAATCCTTGGTCTTACAATAAGAAAAATATCTATCGACGTACTTTCTCAGAAGACAGACCGCGTATAGCGGAAGTTTTTCTTGCGAGATAAGGATAGTAAGACTCTGAAGCTTATACTCTCTTATCTCTTAAAATAATCTTTAATTGGGGTGAATTGGATGCTGATAAGGATCCTTGCCGTTCGAAGTAGCTGGGCCCGGTCTGTCATACTGGACCGGGCCTAGCCAGAATCACAGTAACTGAGCGAACGAATATGAGACGATCTGTTTTCAGCATCCCATTTTATCTCAATTGAAAAGGTGAACCATATATATGAAATCACAGGAATACAAATCATTTTATGATATCGTAGGAGCCTTAAACGGCTGGGATTTCAGCAAGGTCAGATGGGTCTCGGAAGGCGTTGAGTGGAATTTTTACGATGAGGTTAGCAAGCGGTGCACATCATCGGGCGTTCTGCTGGATATCGGCACGGGAGGCGGAGAGAACTTGTTGTCCATCGCCTCGAAGGCGGCATTGCTGATTGGAATCGATCTTTCCCATGCGATGATAGAGACTGCCCGGAGTAATAAACGGAAGGCTGCGGCTTCCAACGTACGCTTTGTCCAGATGGATGCAGGGGTGCTTCAATTCCCGGAGGCGTTTTTCGATTTGATTTCATGCCGGCACTCCCCTTTCCGTGCTTCGGAGGTTGCCAGGGTATTAACCGATGATGGCGTGTTTCTAACGCAGCAGGTTCGCGAATGCGATAAAGCTAATCTGGCCCAAGCCTTCGGCAGAGGACAATCCTCCCGCGAAGACGGCGCTTTAATGGAGGAATACAAGATAGAACTTCAGCTGGCAGGGTTTCGCGATATCCAATGCGCCGAATATGATGCCGTCGAGTACTATGAGCGTGAGGAGGATCTTATCTTCCTGCTTAAGCACACGCCCATCATTCCCGGATTCGGACAGGAGGAATCGGATTTCCGCATCCTGCAGCAATTCATCGAGGAGCATCGCACAGATCTCGGAATCCGGACGAATTCCGCACGGTTTATGATCGTGGCGCGGAAATAGCCGGTCCTCCATGGTTATCCATAACCCGTAGCTTACGGCTATTAAACAGAAAAAGCGCACAAGGGACAGCCCTTGGCGCTTTTTTTTAGAAATCAGCATCGTATATTATCTCAGCATGATGGAACCGCCGTCCACCATCAGCGTTTGGCCGGTCATGTAATCGGAATCGGAGCTAGCCAAGAACACGGCCACGCGTCCGATATCCTGCTCGGGATCGCCCATTTTTTTGAGCGGAATCTTATCGACCATTTCTTGATACGCTTCCGGAAATGCCTGCTTCCACTGCTCTACGCCCGGCGTCAGCGCGATCGGACTGATCAGATTGACATTGATGCCGTCCGCTCCCCACTCGTTGGCAGCCACGCGTGACAATCCCCGGATCGCTTCTTTCGCTGCGGCATAGGAGGCCTGGTTCACCATGCCGGACAGTCCCGCACCGGATGCAAAGTTGATCACCTTGCCCTTGGCTGCTTTCAGATGAGGATAACATTCCTGCATGAAATAAAACGTCGGATAGAATCCGGTATTGAACGACAATGCCATCACTTCATCGGTTGTTTCCACAATGGGTACCTGCTTGGACACATGCGCGTTATTAACGAGAATATCCAGTCTGCCGTAGGTGCTCACAACGTCATCCACGATTCCTTTAATCGAGGCTTTATTCGTAATATCGCCGTTAATAAACATCGAATCGCTATATACCCTCAGCGCTTTCTCCGTTTCGCGCCCCTTATCCTCATTCACGTCCACGATGACGACCTTGGCGCCTTCCTTGGCCATGGCCAGAGCCATGCCGCTGCCGATTCCGCCGGCACCGCCCGTAATTATAGCTACTTTGTCTTTCAATTTCATGCTGTACACGCCTTCTTTCCCGAAAATGATAGCCTCACTATCAAATATAGATCATTTCGCGAAAAATTTCAAATTTAAAGGATCCATGCAAAAAAAAGCAAGCCCCTCACCCATGGAGGAGCTTGCTGCTTACGTGTTACGACAGGATCAACTAAAGACCTGTGAAGCTATTCGTTATTAGCCGTTGACCAGCAGTTCTTTCAGCTGCTTGATCTGCTTGCGCTCGCCCGCAAGCACCAGCGTCGATCCTGCTGTCAGGATGTCGTCCGGACCCGGATTGATTTTCTGCTCTTTCTTGTTCACAATCGCTAATACATTAGCGCCAGTACGTTGACGAACCTGAAGCCCTGCAATGGATTGTCCCACGCATTTGTAATGCGGCTCGATTCGCGCCCATTCGATGATCAAATCTTCGAGCGTCACTTCGATGGTCTCCAGCGCTTTCGGTTTATACGTCATGCCGCCGATAATGCCTGCGATTTGTCTTGCCTCGTCATCCTCTAATGTAATCTGGGAGATGGTCTCCTCAGGATCGTCATCTTCAAAGTGGTACAACTCTCTACGGCCATCGTCATGAATAACAACAACCAGCTTATCCCCTGATCTCGCCTGAATAAGGAACTTCTTCCCGATACCCGGCAGATCAGATTCGCGAATAATACTCATGTGTAAATCCTCCGTTCTGGGGTTAATTCAATCTCTAGATTATATAGATTAGTTGGAAGAAAGTAAATCATCCCGGGCTTCCCTATGCATTCCTTTTTTTCACTTTCTCCACTGGATCGCTCCATTTGAATATTTTATTCATTCCACGGTACACGCGCTTCGACTCCTTGGCCAATAAGGGCCCAAGAATCGCGAGAATCAGGACATAGAGTGCCGAGAATGGTTTCAGCATCGCGGACAGTCCGCCGGCAAGTCCCAGATTCGCAACGATAATCGTGAACTCCCCGCGCGCCATAATAGTCAAGCCGATGTTAAGCGACGATTTATGCGATAGTCCGGCCTTGCGTCCCGCTATCATGCCTGCGACCAGGTTGCCGATTATGGTCAGTACCACGGCGCCAAGAGCCAGCCATAACGCATTCCCCAGCGTGGTCGGATCGATGCCGAGACCGAAGCTGAAGAAGAAGATCGCTCCAAAGAAATCACGGAAAGGTATGACCAGCTGCTCGATCCGTTCGCTATGATCCGTCTCCGATAAAGCCAGTCCGAACAGCAGCGCGCCGATCGCTTCGGCTACGTGCAGCGTCTCCGAAAACCCGGCAATAAAGAACATCGACGAGAACACTACGATAATGAAAATCTCGCTGGACGTAATATTCAGCAATTTGTTAAGTATGGGTGGACCTTTTCTCGCAATAACAAAGAACAACAGCATGTAACCTATGGAAATGCAAACCGAGAGGATCGTTGCCCCTATCGATGTAGCCCCGCCTAACAGCAGTCCCGACATAATCGATAAGAACACGGCAAGGAAAATATCATCGAACAAAATCATGCCGAGTATGAGTTCCGTCTCCGCATTCCCCGTGCGCCGCAGATCCACAAGCACCTTAGCGACGATGGCGCTGGAGGAAACCGACAGCATCCCTGCAATGATCAGCGTCTCGTACAGAGGCATGTTGATCACGAAACCGTAAGCCACACCCAGCACGAAGTTCAATACTACATATACGGTTCCGCCTACCACAATGTTTCGTCCGGACTTGATCAATTTTTGAACCGAAAATTCAAGACCAAGGTAAAAGAGCAGGAATAGAATACCGATCTGTCCCAGAAAATCGATGATCCCCTGGCTCTCAATGAACTTAAAGTCAAGAATCCCTATCGTTGGTGCATGCGGACCGACAAGCATCCCGAGCACAATCAAGAACGGTATGATCGAGAACTTGAGCTTTCCAGCAATTACGGAGGCTATAGCAACCAGAATCAGAGCAGTTCCAACCTCAAACATCATATGGTCCATAGAAGACCTCCTCCTCCTCAAATTTGACTTCTGGCAATCATTACTATTATACATAAAAATGCATACATTTACAAAGGAACTGCAATATATTTGCTTGATTGCCTTTTATGCAGGAAATGGCGTCATTTAAAAACAGGCTTATTTTTATTAGCGATTTCATTGTTTCCAAAAAATATAAAATCTATCCACAATCGCAATCAAGGTTCATTAAATGAATAAATATACACTTTGTTGCATACAATACCAGGCAAAAAAATCCATTATTTTAAGCGGCATATTCACCTTCTTCCTGTTTTTCGTTTTTCTTATGCGCACGAAAAAAAGCCCCGCGGCTGCAACCGCGGGGTTTTGCTTCTTCTTTGCACTATTTAAACCAGCCTTTTTCCTTGAAACGCGTGATCGCTTCGATCCGGTTGCTGACGCCAAGCTTATCGAGAATAACGGAAATGTAATTACGCACGGTTCCCGTGGTAATGAACAGCTGATTGGCAATTTCCTTCGTATTCTTGCCGTCCGCGATGAGGCCCAGCACTTCCTTTTCCCGCTCCGTCAGCGGATTCTCTTCACCGGAATACGCTTCATCCACCAGCTCGGAGGCGTAGATTCGCCTGCCTGCCATAATGCTGCGAATGGACGCGGCCAGCTCCTCGCTCGGGCTGTCCTTAAGCAGGTAAGCGTTGGCGCCCGCTTTCACGGCACGCTCGAAATACCCGGGCCGGGCAAAGGTCGTCAAGATCATCACCTTGCAGCCATAACCCTTGATCTCCTCGGCGGCTTCAAGCCCGTTCATGATCGGCATCTCAATATCCATGATGCAGATATCCGGCATATGAAGTTTGACAAGCTGTACGGCATCCTTGCCGTTGCCCGCCGTCCCGACCACCTGCATATCCTCTTCCAGATCCAGCAGTGAGGCCAGGGCTCCAAGCAGCAGCCGCTGATCTTCGGCAATGACGATTCGGATCATATTCCCGCCTCCTTATCTGGCATTCTGAGCACATTAGGGACTCGAAGGACAAGCGTAGTCCCCTCGCCTGAAGCAAACTCCATGCTTCCGTTCACGAATTCAAGCCGCTCTCTCATTCCCCGCAGCCCGTTGCCGCGGTTTTTTGCGTCCGTCACGAACCCGGTCCCATTGTCCTTCACCCTGGCAATCAGATCCGTTTCCGTGGATTCGATCACAATGGAGCAAGCCGTGGCATTGCTGTGCTTCACGATGTTATTCACTGCCTCTTTCAGGCACATGCTGATCACATTTTCGTTCATCAACGATAGATTCTCCGGCTCCTGCGTCCCCTCAAAGGTCAACTCGATCTGCGCCGCCTTCAGGATTTGCCGAATACGGAAGATTTCATCCGCGAGCCGGGTCCCCCGCATCCGCGTTACCATCTCGCGCACTTCCTTCAGTGCGGTTCGGGCCGTCTGACGGACATCGTTGATCTCGGCTTGGGCCCTTTCCATATCCTGCTTCATCAACTTGCCGGCCAAATCGCTTTTCAGGCCGATAAGAGACAGCTTTTGCCCCAGCGTGTCATGCAAATCCCGGGCAATGCGCTGGCGTTCCTCCAGCTTCACCAATTCCGAAATCCGTTTGTTCGCATCCTCCAGCTGGCCCTGCAGCTGATCGTTCTTATTCCGGTTATAGTTTGTCACAGGGAGCAGTATAACCCCTACCACACTCACAAGCACGAATGGCAGCTGCGTGATGAAGAACGGATTCCGCGTTAACAATCCATAGTTCACCGTAATAATGGTCGTAACCAAATGGATGGAGTACAGCGTAATAAATCCGGCCTTATTCTTGATGTTCCCGATGAAGAAGGCAAGGAACAGCGAGAAATAGATATATCCGAATACCACGGACATTGCAATCGATATCAGAATTTGCAGACTCGTCCAGAAATAGACGAGCCAGCCTTTGGACAGAAATGACAGCACATAAAAAGCGAAGAACATCACGATCATCAGAACGCCGATCACGATCTGATAGGTCGAGGTCGACCGGAAGATGAAATAGAACGGAAGGATGTAGAAGACGACCCATACGTAAGGGCTCAGTCCCGTGCTTTTATGAAAGATCTGATACCATTTCTGCATGGAGTCCCACCTTCTGTCGGTTCAAGCTTCATTCATTTACTAGCCTTAACGAATCCGTGATCTATTATAGCATCATGACTCAGGAATCTATTCGCGCTGGACCCTGGGTCTTGGGCTCGCCAGGTTCTTCTCAACCTTCGTCAATGCCGGCTCCTGCGGCTTGCGAAGCGACTGACGCGCTTCCTTAAAGGTGACAAAGACCTTTTTCTCTTCATCCCACAGACGGAAACGAATGGATTTCAAACTGGTCTTCAGTGTAATCGTAGTTGCCTTCTGCAGCGGAGGAGCGGCTTCATGCGCCTTCTCCAGGTTATAGTTAGGCACCTTCGGGCTCAAATGGTGAACATGATGGAAGCCGATGTTGCCCGTGATCCATTGCAGAAGCTTCGGAAGTTTGTAATAAGAGCTGCCTTCTACGGCTGCATTGATATAACTCCACTCTTCATCATGCTCATAATACGTTTCCTCGAATTGATGCTGCACATAGAACAACCAAATGCCAAGCATCCCGGAAACCATGAAGATCGGAGCTTGAACGAGCAGAAATGCCTGCCATCCGATCGCCCAGCACAGCAATGCATACAAAGCGACAATCAAAATATTCGTTGTATAGTTACTTATCTTCTCCTTGCGTCTCGCGCCTTTGCGGTTGAAACGATAGGAGATCAGAAATATGGCGATGGGACCCAGGCCGAACATCACGATCGGGTTGCGGTACAACCTGTAGTACAGACGCTGCCAAAAGGAAGCCGCCCCATATTCTTCAACGGTTAATACCCACATATCGCCGATTCCCCGCTTATCGAGATTGCTGCTCGTCGCGTGATGGATCGCGTGGGTGTTCTTCCATTGCTCGTAAGGGCACAGCGTAAGCACGCCCGTAATCGTGCCGAGAATTTTGTTAGCCTTGCGGCTCTTGAAGAAAGATCCGTGACAGCAATCATGGAATATGATAAACGTCCGGACAACAAACCCCGAAGCAATCACGGCTATGGGAATGGTCAGCCAGTACGATACGGATAAACTTAAATAGGCTGCATACCATAGCAGTATCAAGGGAACCAGTGTATTGAAAAGCTGACCTATACTCGCCTTTGTGTCAATTTCTTCATAAGGGGCAACGTTCTTTTTCAAGCTGGACAATTTGTTATCGGGTTTAGCCATAGTTGTCTTCCTCCTCGAAATGAAGCGCAAGGACGTCATCTAGCTATCACGCACTTGTCTAACTTAAGTATAGATAGAATGTCATGCGCGTCGTAGTCATAAACGTCATTTCGGGAGTATGACAAATATCATATATCGGTGCGGGAATCCGCCGGGAACCGCAGTCCGATCTGGCTTCTGGCTTCCTGCATAATTTCGGCCGTAATGAGCGAGTTGGCATGGGTGTTGATTGAACTTTCCCGTTCGCCGCACCGGATCAAATCGATAAATTCCCGGGCTTCGTAATACATCGATTCATGCGTTTGCAGCTGGGTCACGTTCTCGATGGTGCCGTCTCTGTAGCGGATCTTCACATCGTACGGCTGATTGATTTTGTCGATGATCATCGTGCCGTTCTCGCCCTGAATTTCGGTTGGGGCGTAGGAATCGCTGATTTTGGAATGCATGATGACGGCATCCATCTCGGGATAGGACAACAGAAGACTGCCTTCGCCGTCCACCCCGGAAGACAGCATGTAGCCGGAAGCCTTCACCGTGTCCGGTTTTCCGAACAGGGTCACCATCGGGTACAGGCAATAAATCCCCAAATCCATCAAAGAACCGTTGGAATATTCAGGGTTGAATGCATTCAGCACCGTCCCCTGCTTGAACGCGTCATAGCGGGAGGAATATTGGCAATAGCTTGCAAAATAACGCCGTATCGGGCCCAGCTTGTACAGGTTGTCCTGGACGGTCTTGAAGTTCGGCATCAGCGTCGACTTCAACGCTTCCATCAACAGAACGTCATTGTTCTTCGCAGCTTCGATCATTGCGGCCACTTCAACCGCGTTGGAAGCCATCGGCTTCTCGCAGAGGACGTGTTTCCCGTGGTTCATGCATAATATCGCCTGATCCACGTGATAGGAATTCGGACTCGCAATGTATACCGCATCAATTTCGTCATCCTGCACCATCGCCTCAAGATCGGTGTAGACCTTGGGATCCGCGTACTTAGCCGCAAAAGCCCTGCCCTTCTCTTCCGTACGGGAGTATACGGCAGCTAGAATAAATTCTTCCGTCTCCAGTGCCGACTGGAGAAACCTCTCGGTGATCCAGTTTGTGCCGATAATGGCAAAACGGATGTTCATCCCTTATCCCTTCCCTTCATGGTTTATCCTGATTGATCTTTGTCGTTGGCTTACATCCATCCTTCAAAAGCCGAAATTCGTTCGCGTGCCGAATCCGGAATCGGCGTGCTCTTGCCTGAAGCGGTCTCGATGAGCACGATGGTTCCGCGGCCGGCTGCCTTCAAGGCACCGTCCACTACGATCGCATATTGAATGTCCATGGAGGAGCGTCCGATCTCAGCCACCCGCACATGAAGCCTAAGCGGGTCCTTCAGATACATTTGCGCCAAATACTGGCACTCCAAATCCGCAACAACCGACACCTTTTGCTCGCCGAACAGTTCGTCGGTCAATCCCAGATTCTCGAAATATTCAATGCGTCCCTGCTCAAAATACATGAAATAACTGACGTTATTGACATGACCCAGCATATCCGTTTCGCAGTACCTAATCTTTATCGGAATTTCAAAGTGAAACGTGTCCAGCCAGGACTTGGGATCCGGTTGTATGAAAGTTGTTTTTTTCATGATGAGTCCCCTTTCTCTTTATAAGAGGGAAATGTATGTACAATGCTAAACCAGTCTTCTACAGGATAATGAATACCCGCTGCGTCCGTCAACTAAATAACCAAATGATGGATATCTTGCCGGATTCGCCCTTAGAATAAGTCTTTCAATTCATTTCCCTCCCATAGGTTGCCACCCATAGAACCGATCCATGAAAAAAACCATCCCCCCCGATCAGGATCACGGGAGGGATGGTCTCGATAGTATGAATGGAACTAGCTGGGTCAAAGCACGTGTCGCTTCGTCATCAATGTCTCTTCTTATAGTAGGTTAAGGCCAGCGCCAACGCCAGCACCGAGCCCTTGACGATATCCATCGCATAATACGGCACGGACAGCATGATCAGACCGTTTTGCAATATACCGATCAACACAGCGCCGACAAAGGTCCCGAGCGCGTTCGGCTTGCCGGCTCCGAATACGGAGTATCCGATGAATGTCGCGGCAACGGCATCCATGAGATAGGGCCCGCCGGAGTTGACCTCGGCCGTCATGACGCGAGCCCCGAGGATAATCCCGCCGATGGCGGCAAACAATGCGGAGACCAGATAAGCGATCAGACGGTATTTACTCACCGGGATCCCGGATAAAGCCGCCGCTTCGCGGTTGCCCCCGATCATGTACATGTACCGTCCGTGTTTCGTATAGGTCAGGAACAGATGGACCACGAGGACCACGAGAACCATAATGATAATGATCCATGGCACCTGCCCGATCTTCTCGAACAGCGCCGGAATTTTACCGGTGGCAAAGTCCCCGCTCGGCATGATCATATTCTGGGAGATGGTAGCGCCCCGGGTATACGTCAGGGCAACGCCCTGGAAGATAAACATCGTCGCCAGGGTCATCAGCATGTCGTCGATCTTGAAATTGATGACCAGAAACGCGTTGATCAGCCCGACGGCCAGGCAGAACAGCAGCGTGAGGCCGATGCCGATGCCGATGTTTTGCCCGTGCCAGACGAACATGGATATGACCAGCGCGTTTGCCAGGGAGGCCGTCGAGCCGACGGACAGGTCAAAGCCGCCAACGGCGAGCGATACGGTCAGTCCTACGGCAATGATCGTCACGATCGAGATCGAACGGAGAATGTTAATAATGTTGCTTGTATTCAAAAAGTTGTCGGCAACGGTCCCGAATACGAGAATAAGAACGAATACCGTAATCAACGTGCCGTATTTGTATAGAAAATCGAATGCGAAGCTAGCCGCCGGCTTCTCCTTAACAGGTCTTGCTGTATTCATGTCAACCCGCCTCCTGTGCAGTAAAGCAATAATTCCTCTTCATTCGTTGACCGCGTTGTCAGCTCCTTCGTGATGCGGCCGTCATACATCACATACACCCGGTCCGTGATGCCCACGATTTCCGACAGCTCGCTTGTAGCGTACAGCACGCATTTCCCCCGCTTGGCCAGCTCGGCCACCAGTTTAAAAATATCCCGCTTCGCGCCAACGTCAACGCCCTTGGTCGGCTCATCGAAAATATATACGTCCGCGTCGGCCAGCAGCCATTTGCCGATCGCCACCTTCTGCTGGTTGCCCCCGGACAGGTTTCTCACCCGCGCTCTCTCGCTCGGAGTTTTGATCCCGAGCGACTCGATCATCTCTCTCGCCGCCTGTTTCTCCCTGCCAAAGCTTAGCCAGGAACCCCATTTGGAAAATTGGGACAGCACCGCGGCCGTTAAATTGACGGACACCGGCTCTTCCACGAACACGCCTTCCCGGCGGCGCTCCTCGGGTACGAGCGCAATGCCGTTCCGCACGGCATCATGCGGCGAGCGGATGCGCAGCTTTCTTCCATCCAGTATCATCTCGCCGGTTGACGTGCCGGAAGCCCCGAATACCGCCCGGCACAGCTCGGTTTTCCCGGCCCCGACAAGGCCTGCCAAACCGACGATCTCCCCTTGGCGGAGGCTCAGATCAACGCCGTTGATTTTGCCCGGGTCGTACATGCCTTTTACCTCTAACCGCGCAGGACCGATGTCTCGCTCGATGTGGGGAAACTGCTGGTCCATCTTGGAGCCCAGCATGTATTCCACCACTTTCGGCTGATCGATATTCGCGATGCGGTCGCTCTTCACCAGCAAACCGTCCCGCATGATCGTAATGTCATCGCAGATTTCGTACAGCTCCGGCAGCCGGTGCGATATGAAAATAATGCCGACTCCGTCCTGCTTCAGCTTGCGCACCAGCTTGAACAGCTGCTCCGTCTCGCTATGGCTGAGCGGCGCGGTCGGCTCGTCCAGCACCAGAATGCGGCACTGTTTGGAAACGGCTCTGGCGATCAGCACCATCTGCTTCTCCGCCAGCGTCAGCTCCGAAATCAGCTTTTTGACCGGGACCCGGATATTCATCCGCGCAAGAATCGATTCGGCTTCCCGATGGAGCTCCTTCCAACGGATCAAGTGCCGTTTGCCCATATCGTGAACCGTCCGGTCGAGCATGATGTTCTCGCCGACCGTCAGGTTCGGAATGAGCGCGGTATCCACCTCTTGATAGACGATCTGAATGCCCAGGTCCTTTGCTTCCTTCGGTGAACGGATGTCCGCCCTGCTTCCGTCGATCCAGATCTCGCCCTCGTAATGGGTATACGCTCCCGATAGAATCTTCATTAAGGTAGACTTTCCCGCCCCATTCGCACCGATCAACGCATGAGCCGTTCCCGCAGTCGTCTGAAAGTCAACATCGGTCAACGCCTTAACGCCTGGAAAAGAGATCGATATGCGCTTCATTTGAAGTAAGGGTGCCGCTCCCGAAATATCGGTCGAGCTGGCAGTTGTTGGCTCCATCAAGCTTCGCAAGTGTATTCTTCCCTTCAAATAGGATAGGGCGCCCCTATCGATGACCGACAAGAGCGCCTGTATGAATATTGCTGTTTATTTGCCGCCTGCTTCTTTCAATGCCTTCATCCAGTCCTCTTCGAATTCCGTGCTTGTTCCCCAGCTCGGGATAATATCGGCCAAATTAACCATGTTGACCGCTTCGGTAGCACCCTCAAGGCCGGAGCGCTCGATCAATACAGGCTCCAGATTATACGTAGCAGGCGTTTCCTCGCCTGCAATCTTCTTAGCCAGCAAACGAACGTTGATGGCGCCGATCATCTTCGGATCTACGGCTGCGGTAGCCACCCAAGGGCTGTCCGGTTTCTGGATCAGCTCCAGGTCCGCGTTGGATACGTCGATGCCGTAAATCTTAACCTCGCTGCGTCCCGCTTCCTCCAGTGCTCTGGCCGCGCCGATGGCGAATGCATCCCAGGTTGCGAAGATTGCATCGATTTCGCCCTTCGGATATTTCGTCAGGATAGCGGATACCGCATTTTGCGTTTCCAAGGAAGTCTGGTCACTTGCTACGCCGAAACGCTCCACTTCCTTGATGCCCGGGTTGTTCTTCAGCGTTTCCTGGTATACGGCATTACGACGCACCATCGGCGGGAATCCGTCTACCCAGAGGTAAACGATGTTGGCCTCCGGCCCTTGCTCTTCAATCAGCTTGTCCAACGCCAGCTTTGCGAGCTGCTCGTCATCCTGCGATGTCTGGGTTACCCCTGCAATGTCACCGATCTCCGGCAAAGAGTCGAAGGTGACGACCGGAATTCCCTTTTCGGTAATCTTCTTCACGTCCTGAACCGATGCAGGATCGTCGCCATGCGATATGATAAATCCGTCGTAGTCGCTGTCAATGGCTTGCGCGATCGCGTCATGGAATTTAGCGGAGTCTCCATTCGCCGAGAAGGTATCCACCTTAAACCCGAGAGCCTCGCCTTCCTGCTTCGCCCCAGCCAAAAATTGAGCCGTGTGGTCATCGCCTCCGATTTTCCGAACGACCATCAATTTCACCGGATCCTTCTCGGCAATGCCTGCCGGCAGGTTCTCGACCTTGTCCGCCAGATTGCCCGACGCGCTGCCGCCGCTGCCCGATTCGGCGCATCCGGTCAATACGATCACAAACGCCAGCGCCAGTGCCGATAATTTCCTTACATGTTTCATGGCTTTCATGTTCTCTCTCCCCCTGTTTTCCGTAAAAAAGACGAATATTAATTAATACAAGTAATCCTATAGGATTTAAAAGGAGGCGTCAACCATTATTTTTTCGCTTTAATGCATTACACCACATACGCAAAAAAAATGAAAGTGATTTCTAACATTTCTAATTGTATCGGCAGCTATGAACCCATATTTCACACCTATTGCCATTCTCATTTAAAAAAAGAGATCGGGCACGACATTCGCGCCCGATCTCTTTCCATTAGGAGCACGGATTCCGTGCATCCAGCGTTTGTTGCTTCCAGCTTCAGCTCTAAGACCAACCGTTAAGCGTTACCCTAGAGAAACGCCCATCGTTTCAAGCCATGCCTTCGCGATCAGGCCGTGTCCGGCCGGTGACGGATGCACGCCGTCCGGCGCCCAGAAGGCAGCTTCGCGTCGCACCGACGCCGCAGCGAACAATCCGTCCAGCGGCACCAGGAGGGCTCCGTATTCCACCGCCAATTCGCGGACCGCCGTGATTTTCGGATCCAGATCCTCGCGCCAGGCTCTCCGATCCTCCGGATGAGGCAGCACGAACGGTTCGACCAGAATCAGCTTGGCGTCCAGCGCTTCTTTCGTCCGTTCGATCAATTTGCGGTACCCGGCTTTATAATCCTCGGTGCTTGTCGGGTCCCCGCTATCATATCGGCGCCAAGTGTCGTTGATTCCGATATAGATGGATACCCAGTCCGGCTTCAGGTCCAGGCAATCCTCCTGCCATCTGTTATTCAAGTCGACGACCCGGTTTCCGCTGATCCCTCTATTCAAAAAGGTAACGTTCAACTCAGGAAATTTCATGCCGAACAATGAGTCGATCAATAGCGGGTAGCCGTTCCCCAAGCTGCCGGAAAAGTTGCGGTCGCGACCGCAATCCGTAATGCTGTCCCCTTGAAATAATACGACATCCCCTTGCTGCAAACGATTCATTCCACTTCCCCCTCATCGGTATGTTGCTATTGTGCGTATACTTGGAAATTCGTAGGCTCATGTATCGTGAGAACGCTTCCTAACATTTAAATATTTGCCGTGCAGGGCTCAATTCCTTTTTATGAGCACTGCAAATCGCCAATTCGGATCGATTTTTTTTGGATAAAAAACCTGCCCCGACTCCGGGTCAGGACAGGTTCTATTATTCGATTAGGCTCCGGTCGGCATGGCCACCCAGTGGCCTTCCGATACTTCCACAAGCTCGGAATGCTCCAGATTATATTTATCCTCTCCGGTGCGTTCTTCCAGCAGGACCCGTTTCTTCTTGGATTCGATCTTCGGATCGGGCACCGGAATCGCCGCGAGCAAGGACTTCGTATAATCATGCTGCGGATTGGAGTAGAGCTCCTCGCTTTCCGCGAGTTCGACGATCTTGCCCATATACATAACGGCAACGCGGTCGCTGATATGCTTCACCATCGACAGGTCGTGCGCAATGAACAGATAGGTCAAGCCCAGACGGTGCTGCAGCTCCTCCAGCAGCTTCACGATCTGCGATTGGATCGACACGTCGAGCGCGGAGAGCGGCTCATCGCACACGATGAATTTCGGCTCTACCGCCAGCGCCCGCGCAATCCCGATCCGTTGGCGCTGGCCGCCGGAGAACTCGTGCGGGTAGCGCGTCGCATAAGCCGGATCCAGTCCGACCATATCCAGCAGCTCCTCGACCCGCTTCTTCCGCTCCTGCTTGCTGCCGGTTAACTTATGGACATCCAGCGCTTCGCCGATAATATCCACGACCTTCAATCTGGGATTCAGCGAAGCATACGGATCCTGGAAGATCATCTGCATATGGCGCCGCATGGCCTTCATTTCCGAAGGGGAGAGGCGATTCACGGACATCCCCTGATACAGCACTTCTCCGCCCGTCGGCTGATGAAGTCGAAGGATGGCTCGTCCCGTCGTTGATTTTCCGCTGCCGGATTCGCCGACGACCCCGAGGGTCTCCCCCGCCTGAATATGAAAGCTGATATCATTCACCGCTTTAAGCACATTCCCTTTGCCCATATCAAAATACTGCTTCAGGGATTTCACCTCTAACAGCGGTCCTTTGTAATCCGTGCTTGGCACGATGATCGGCGCCGGCTTCGCTTTCTTCTTCTCGTCGAGGCGCGGTAGCGCGTTTAACAGCTTCAAGGTATAGGGATGCTGAGGATTCTCGAAGATCTCCTCCGTCGTTCCCGTCTCCACGATCACGCCGTCTTTCATCACGGCCACGCGGTCGCACATGCCCGCCACAACGCCGAGATCGTGCGTAATCAATATAATGGAGGAACCGAAGCGCTCCTGCATATTTTTCATCAGATTGAGGATTTGGGCCTGAATCGTTACGTCAAGCGCCGTCGTCGGCTCGTCCGCAATCAGCAGCGCAGGTCGGCACGCCAGGGCGATGGCGATCATCACCCGCTGCCGCATGCCGCCCGAGAACTCGTGCGGGTATTGATTATAACGCGCTTCGCTGTTCGGGATGCCGACCAGCTTGAGCATGTCAAGCGCCTGCTGCTTCGCTTCCTGCTTGGACAGCTTCTGGTGTTTGACCAGACTTTCCGATATTTGTTCCCCGATGCGGATGGTCGGGTTCAGCGAGGTCATCGGGTCTTGAAAAATCATCCCGATATCGCGTCCCCGGATGCTCTCCATCTCCTTCTCGGTTTTCTCGGCCAGGTTCTGGCCAAGGAACAGGATCTCTCCATCCTTCATATAAGAAGGCGGGGAAGGCAGCAGCCGCATGATCGAGCGTGCCGTGACGCTTTTGCCGCTCCCGGATTCTCCGACGATACCGAGAGTCTCCCCTTTCTTCACTTCAAAGCTGACCCCACGCACCGCGTGAAATTCTGAATCACGGGATTGAAAGGCCACGCTCAAATTTTTAACCTGCAATATCGGTTCCAACTCTGCTCACCTGCCATTATGCTTATGTCATTAAAGGAATATACTCTACAACTCTTATAATCTATTGACTTTTAAAATAGGCTAAAATAAAATATACTATATCACTCGGAATAATGCAATTTGAAACAAGGAGGAAAGGCACCTTATGGGGGGGACAGAAGCAGCAAGACCAAACAGACTCATAAGTTCGATAAGCAGCACATACAGTAAGATCCTTCTGAATCCTTCTTATAGATACTTACTATTATTATTGGGAGCGCCCGTGAATCTCGTGGTCTTCCTATTTTATTTGGTCCAGAGAAAGAAGGATGACTACGCGGCGGCTGAGAACCGCATACGCAGCGAGATGCTGGCCGCCGGATATCTGGAGGCCCTTCGCTCCGAGATGATGGAGCAGCAGAAACGCAAGCATGAGTTCTTCAAGCAAAAAATCAGCGAGGCTCAGCTCCGGCAGGAAGTCGATAAGATCGCAGAGGCAAGGTTCCGTGAAGTCCTCAAGGATCGGACCGCCAAAGACCTGAAGCTGAACAATCGCAAACGGCTGACTCTGGCCGATACGTTCGGTTCTCTCATCGAGAATCCGTTGTTCTTCATTATATCACTTATTCCGGGCTTGCTGATGTACATCCTTATTTTTTTGTACAGCAATCCCTATCTGAAATATATTTTGGAGAGACTCGTGATGACGGTATTCGTTATCTTTGGCGTAGCGGTTCTCGTCTTTACGATTCTTCACTTGTCGCCGTTTAACCCCGCGGCCAACATATTGGGCGAGACGGCAACGCCGGAACAGATCGCGGCTTTCAACAAAATGCACGGACTCGATCAGGGCTATCTGACGCAGCTGTGGAACAACATTAAAGGCATCGCCTATTTCGATCTCGGCAAATCCTTCTCGGGCAACGAAGAGATTACCTCCAGCATCGCCAGAAAGTTTCCGATCACGCTGACGCTTACGGTCATTTCGTTGATCATCGCGATTGCGATCGCATTGCCGATCGGGATTATCTCGGCCACGAGACCGAATTCGTTCTTTGACTATACGTTTATGTTCATCGCGCTGATCGGGCTGTCCATTCCGAACTTCTGGCAGGGACTGATCTTCATCCTGAATTTCTCGATCAAGCTGCAGTGGCTGCCCGCCACCTTCAATCCGGAGAACTGGCTGTCCATGATCATGCCGGTGATCGTGCTCGGGACGGGACTTACCGCTTCGGTTGCCCGAATGACGCGCTCCTCCACGCTGGAAGTCATTAATGAAGATTATATGATCACAGCCAGAGCGAAGGGGCTGGGCAAGCGCACCATTCTGATGAAGCATGCTGTCCGCAATGCCATCATTCCGATCATTACCGTCATCGGGCTTCAGTTCGGCGGGATGCTCGGCGGTTCCGCCGTTACGGAGAAGGTATTCAACATCAGCGGTATCGGCAGCTACATCGTGGATAAACAATTTATCCCTGACATCCCGGCCATCATGGGCGGCGTGGTTTACACCGCCATCACCATATCGCTGGTGAACGTCATCATCGATATCTTGTACGCATTCTTCGATCCACGGATCAGGTCCAAGATGAAACAATACTAAAGCAGGTGTACTCATGATTAAGAAGCTTCTTTTCAAACCAGAAACCAAACACCAGCTGAAATCCTCACACGAGTACAGTCAAGCCAGCTTCACATGGGTTATCTCTCTGACCTTAACGGTGATCCTGCTTCTGAACAGCTTTGATTTCACTGGGGGAACCATCAAACCGTGGGTGTTCACCGCCTTTGCGGCATATGCACTGTTTACGATCATACAGATCATCATTACGCTGCTGATCCGAAGGGATCTTCAAAGGGACGGAGAAATCCGGCGCTCGACCAGGATCCTGGGTTACGTTCAGCTGCTGAGCATCGTTACGGGGAATCTGTTTACCGTCACGTTCGGTTTCAATCTGATCAAAAAACAGAAGCCTCCCGAATATACGATTGCCGTTTACATGCTGCTAACCCAGCTGTTCGCCATCGCGATATCGGCGCTGAATCTGTTCAAGCCTTACGTCTCGAATACGTTCCTGCCGGCCATGGCCGTGCTTCTGGTTATAGCCGTCGTTCAGCTGATCGCGCTTATCCTCGTTGCCAGGTACGTAAAATCGAATTATGCGCATCCGGCATTGACCTGGCTTGCTTTTCCGATCATTCTGACTGCGGCAACGGGCAATATTTTTGCTCTGGTGCTCGGCATCAACCTGCTTGCGAAGATCCGCAAGAACGGCAATCCCGCGATGACCCGCTGGGGCGACGTATGGGTAAAGCTTACTGCCAATTCGACGGCCATGTCCGGACTGTTCTTCGTAATCTTCCTGTTCTGCCTGTCGGTGACCAGTCTGTTTACCTTCGATTACAGCATTGCGATCGATAACAACTACAGCGCCATCCTGCAGCCGCCAAGCCTGGCATACCCCTTCGGTACGGATAACTTCGGCCGGGATTTGTTCTCCCGGATCGTATTCGGGGCTCGCATCTCGCTGATCGTCGGATTCGCTTCTACGGCGATTCCGGTTGTCATCGGCGGCATTCTCGGTGCCGTCTCCGGCTACTATGGCCGCCATACCGACAACGTCATCATGCGATTGCTGGACGTGCTGTACGCCATTCCGGGCATCCTGCTCGCCATTGCGATCATTGCCGCATTCGGAGCCAATACCGTCAACCTCATTCTGGCGCTCAGCGTAGGAGCTATACCGACTTATGCAAGAACCATGAGGGCGAATGTGCTCCTGGTCTCCACCTTTGAGTACGTCGATGCGGCCAGAGCTTTCGGCTCGAGCAATTTTTCGATCATTTTCAAGCATATCGTTCCCAACTCGCTCGCGCCCATGATCGTCAAATCGACGTTAACCATTGGTGCAGCCGTCATCTCGACGAGCAGCTTGAGTTATCTGGGTCTCGGCGTCGAGCCGCATATCCCGGAATGGGGGAATATCCTGAAGATCGGAAGCACGTACCTTGAGACGCATTCCTACCTGGCGATTTATCCGGGTCTGGCCATCATCGCGCTTGTCCTGTCCTTCAACTTTCTGGGCGACGGACTGCGGGATGCGCTCGATCCGAAGCTGGATTAAAGCTTTTCGTGCCCTGGGCACACTAACGTTGGTTTCAAAAAATATTTTATATATATACAACTCAGGAGGGTATCACCAATGAAAAAGAGTTCCTTGCTGTTATTGTTCCTCTCGCTAGTCATCGTACTGGCCGGATGCAACGTAACAACCAAAGATGATGCACAGCAAAATCAGCAAGAACCAGCGGATACAACCACAGACACATCCGCTGTTAATATTGAATTGCTTGGCATGAGCTCTAACGAATCCGATGTCAACATCATTCGCGACCAGCTCACCAAGAACGGCTTCAACGTGAAGCTGAATCTGCAGCCGGACTACGGCAGCTTCAAGGCACAGCAGGATGCCGGCAATTACGACATCGCGCTGTCCAGCTGGACAACCGTAACGGGTAACCCTGACTATGCCGTTCGTTCCCTGTTCAAAACCGGCGGCGACTACAGCATCATGTCCGACGAAGAAGTGGACAAGCTGATCGACCAAGCGGCCACGCAAACGCCGGAAGACGCCGCTCAGACTTACAAGCAGCTGGAACAACGTCTGGTAACGGACAAAGCTTACATCGCTCCATTGTACATCTCCCTGAAGAGCCAAGCGTTCAACAAGGATGTGCTGGACGAGAATTCCGTTCGTCTTTCGAAATCCCGTTCCCTGCCTTGGGAAGCCGTCGATTTCAAAGACCAATCCAAGCGTGCGACGCAGCCGCTGATTCTGTCCCAATCGATCTCTGAACTGACTTCGCTTGACCCGATCAAGGGCAACGACGGTTCCATTAACATCATCAACACCAACATGAACGTACGTCTGATCAACCTGACCGATGATGACAAGATCACGTCCGAAGGATCGCTGTCTTATAACCATGCCATCGGCGAAGGCAACTCGGAGTACTACTTCATTCTTAGAGACGACATTAACTTTGCAAAAATCACGAACAAAAAAGCGGAAGATTCCGGCGAACGCGTAGGCGCGGACGATGTCATCTTCTCCATGAACAGAGCGAAAGACAAAAATTCGGTGCCTGATCATCGTACCTACACGCTTCACGAGCACATCAACACCGTTGAAGCCGTAACCGACCTGAGCGTACTGGAAAACACCAAGGTTTCCGGCGGCAGCGAAAGCGTCAAGGAAGCGCTGGAAGCCGGCTTGGATACCAAGATCGCTTCTCTCGTGGGCGACAAGAATCAAGCAAGCACGAAAGACGGCAAATACCAAGTCATCAAATTGACGACAACCGAGCCGTTCCCGCAAGTATTGAACTACCTGGCTCACCAATCGGCCGGTATCGTATCGAAGAAGCAAGTTGAATCCATCAACACGTATGACGTTGAGAAATTCGACGTGAACAAAGACATCCCTTACGGCGACCAGAACACCGTAACCGAAGGCGATAAATACAACAACACACTGTATGCGAGCGGTCCGTATATCCTGTCTTCCAAGAATGACTATGAAGCCACCTTCTTCAAAAACCCTGGTTACATGAAGGGCACGGAGCACGAACCGAAAATCGAGCAAGTGAAAGTACGCTTTATCAAAGATGCGGACAGCACGCTCTCCGCACTGCGCAGCGGCGAAATCCACCTGTACTACGGCGTGCCGGAAACGAAATACGACGTAGTGAAAGGCGACGGCAAGCTGAAGCTGCAAACGATCGAAAGCAATGCCGTATCCTACTTGCTGTTCAACACGAAGAACCGCGATGTGGCAACAAGCGACGATCTGAGAAGAGCGGTGCTTTACTCGATCAACCAGGATGAAATCCTGGCCTACTACAACAACAACAAAATCAAAGCCTACTCCACCGTCAGCCCAATCGTCAAAACCGGCAACGAGCTGGTAGCCGATCCGGCGAAGGTGAAGGAATTCTTGAACGCATACAAAGCGAGCAAGTAAAAAAATAGGACGACATTAGCGAAAAGCTGATGTCGTCTTTTTTTGATGCGAGGTTTATATGCGCCTTCTTGCTCCCCTCTTCTTAGCGTCACTATGGAGCCGCTCCTCCTTTTACATTGTGCCGGTTGTTTTTTGGCATCGCTCCGCATGCGGATGATACTTCCGATCTCTGTTGCCCCCAGATTTCCATGAATGAATGAACTAACGTAGAAATCCGGGGACAAAGGAGACCGCTTCGCTTCTCCAGCATCATTCCGCCTTCTCCGCTGAAGTCTTATCGGGACGGATATGCATCTCCACACTTATTCGAAGATGCTAAACAAATAAAAAGACGAACGATTAGCCGCGGCGCAGCTACTCTCGCCCGTTTTTTGGAGGTGGGAAGTGAAGGGGAAAAACACCCCTGTATTTACACATAGGGGTGTTAACAAGACTGAAGCCTTGGATTACAAGCGCTTAATATCGTCCACAAGCTCGGGCAAGCCCTCGCGGAAGTAGTGATCGTCGCCCTCGTATGCCCGGGTGACGGCCTGGGGAAGCTGCTTCGCGTAGTGCTGAGCATGTGCGAACGGTACTACTGGATCGTGACGGCTGTGATATAGATATAGGTTCGGGAGATGCGGCAGCTTGGAAACAAATGAATCGGACAATGCATATTCTTCGTTTTGCCAATCGTCGTCTTTGCCCCAATAAGGGGCGGCGATCAAAAACAGTCCAGAGACGGTTAGCTGCCCGTCTTCTTCCGAGAGGTATTTCAACAGAATGGAACCGCCGAGGGAATGACCTACCAGCAGCACCTCCCCATCCAATCCCTTGATTTCATTGGCAATCTGCGCTTTCCACAGAGCGTAATCCGGATCCGGCATGCCGGGAGATAAGACATGATAAGCTTCACCCAGCCGTTCTTGTAAATGGGCGATCAAGCCGCTGCTTCCTTGGCGGATGCCTTGCGGGCCGGCACTATGAATGAACAAAACTTGTTTTTTCATGATCCGTCTCCTTCTCGATCTTTGCTCATGGGTATAAGCATGTCCAACAGGATGTGTACCAACCTAGAATAACCGATAGCAGCATGCCGGACTTCTTTTTATTTGCTGACATCCGACCTGTATCATGAACCCTTGGCATACCCTTTATCACAAAATAAAGGTATATCGAGATCAAGGTGTCGAATCCCCGGGATCCCCGGCTTATGATGAAGCCGACAAAGAAATGGTTTGCCGTTTCAGTATCAAATTCTTGGCTCCATTAAAGACAAACAAAGCCGCCCCTGCACCGGAATCGGTTATAGGGGCGGCTCTTTTTAGCGATTGATTGCAGGATGAATTACACGGTCAGCACCATTGACGGATCGATGCAATCGGCCATGGACCGAACCTCGGCCCTGCCCGGCTTGCCTGGTACAAATGCCTGCTCTCCGTTATCTCGGCGGCTGAAGGATACGGTCACCGGGATGCCCGGAATCAGGTCGAAGAAGTTATCGCTGTAGAAGCCTTCCGCTTCGGCGGACAGCCATACGTGGCGGGCAAGCACGCTGCTCTCCAGCACAAACGCCGTGCCATCGCTTCCCTCGACTTCTTTTACGCTGATGGTCGGACTGTGCAGACGAAGATGCTTGTCATTCACGAAATAGAATGTTTTGCTATCAACCACGACTCCATCCTGAAGCCATTGCGCCAACAGTACGACCTCGGATGAATCATGCCCGCGGAGCAGCTCATCGGCCGCAGCCCGGAATACGACGAGCGACGCTTGCTCTTCCGCACGGATCGGCTGCTCGGATCCATAGAGCTCTTTTCCGTTAAAATCGAATAACTGAACCTTCAGCGTGCCCTGGACCGCTTCTGAAATATCGGATACGAGATGAACCCGAATCTCCTGTTCCTTGGATTCGACCGAGAGACTGACATCCCGGAAGCAGCGCTTGGCCGCGTACTGCAGCGCCTTCCATCTGCCGAGGTAATCCATGCCTGCCCACGAAGCGACCGGCCAGCAGTCGTTCATCTGCCAATACAGCGTGCCCATGCAATACGGCTTGTTGCGGCGGTGGGCTTCGATCGCCGTCTTCATCGCTTCGGCCTGCTGGATCTGGCTCATGTACAGGAAAGCCTCGAAATCCTTCGGCTCGTTATAATATTGATCCATGTAACTCTTGATCAAGCGGTTGCCGGCACCGTTCTTCTGATGAGCCAGCATGACCTTCGACTCCAGCTCCATATCGCGATCTTCCGCATATGTCCGCACCGTTTTCGGTTCCGGGAAGGACTGGAACCCGTATTCGCTCATAAATCGGCCGACGTAAACGTTGTAGTTGTCAAACGGCTCCGTGTTATGCCACACGCCCCAGTAATGAATATCCCCGCTCGTTGTGGAAGGATTGGCATGCTGCTCCTTGTCATGGCTGAGCGATACCAGCGGGGAGGAAGGCCAATACTCCGCTCCCGGAGCATAACCGGTTACGGCCTCAGGAAGAATTTCGTGGAATATCTTTTCGTAGTCGCTCCAGATCTTTTCGCGGAGCTCCTCGGTATAGTCCTGCTTCCAGCCCCAGCCGCCCTTCTCTTCATAGTGCGCCCAAGCGGAATCAATCTCGTTGTTGCCGCACCAGAGCACGATGCTCGGGTGATTCCGCAGACGGACCAGGTTCTCCTCCGCTTCCAGCCGAACGTTCTCCAGAAACGCCTCGTCGCCTGGATACATGCTGCAAGCAAACATGAAATCCTGCCATACCATGAGCCCGTATTCATCACACAGATCGTAAAAGACGTCTTCTTCATAAATACCGCCGCCCCATACGCGCAGCATATTCATGTTCGATTCCGCAGCGGACGCGATTTCATGGCGATAGCGTTCCGCCGTCACTTCCGTTATGAAGCTGTCGTTCGGAATATGGTTCGCTCCCTTGGCAAACACAGGCGTGCCGTTGAGCTCGATGTAAAAGGAAGTGCCGCGGCTATCCTGCTCCCGTACCAGCTTGACGCTGCGCAGGCCGGTTCGAACCTTTTTCTCCGCAACGGTCCGTTCCGCTTCCGCCAGCTCGGCATGGAACGAATAGAGATGGGCCTCGCCCAGGCCGCGGCACCACCACAGCTTCGGCTCGGCAAGTTCAAGGCTCAATTCAACCGAATGACGGCCTTCTTCCAGCCGAACATCCTGTTCCCATGTCTGGCCGCCCGCACTTACCCGAAGCACGCCTTGCCAAGCTTGCTCCGCTGCAATGGTGGCAACGGCCGTAACCCTGGCCATTTCTGCCGTAACCTCATCCTGGCGAATAAACAAATCATCCAGCCTGACTTCGGACCAAGCCTCGAGCCTGGCCTCCCGCCAGATCCCGCTGCTCACGAAACGCGGCCCCCAATCCCAGCCGTAGTGATAAGGCGCTTTTCGGGCAAAAATACTCACTTTCTGGTCGCCCATCCCGCCAACCTCGGACTGGTCATTCGAAGCAGGCAGCGGATATCCGAGCTTCTCAAGCTTCGGCAGATCCTCCTGGATAGGGGAACGGAAGCGGATCTTCATCACATTTCCCGAATCCTTGAGCTGTGATTTCACATCGATCCGCCATGAACGAAACATATTATCGGCGGAAAGCACCTTGGCCCCGTTCACGAACACGTCCGCGTAGGTATCCAATCCGTCGAATACGAGTTCGATGCGGGATTGTGCGCTCAGATTCGAATCCAAATCAAACGACGTCTCATATTCCCAATCCTTCTTATCGATCCACTGCAGGTCATGCTCATTCGTCCCGTAGAAGGGATCGGGGATGATGCCATTCTTCAGCAGGTCGGTATGAACGCAGCCCGGCACCTGGGCCGGAAGCCACTTGGATTCGTCGCAAGCCTTGAATTTCCATTGATTTAAAGTCATAACGTTAAAATTCATGATCGTCTCTCTCCATCTCTATATATTGATTTTGATGCGGTTCGGGTCATACCTCATACAGACGTGACTTTTTTCGCACTTCAGCTCGTTCTCCACGCTACGATCAGCTTCCCGGCGAGCGGCAGCATGCCTTACAGATCAAGCCGTCAGCCTTTCAGATCCGGAAGTTCATCCAGCGTGACCGTAAACGGATGATGATAGGTACGGATCAGCTGCAACTCATCCGTATACTCTTCTGAATACCTCCGGTTATTTCCTTCCCCTGTGAACACAAAGTTTCCATACCATGTGCAATTCCATGCCCACGGGCATCCGTCCTCCTGCATGAGATCAGGGTCGGGTATGACACCGTTCTCGGTCAGGGCAATGATTTTTGCCGCATCCGTATACGATGCAGCGGTGCGGAACCGCTCGGATTGCGAGCCGTAATCCCGGGCAGGCGGATAAATGTCCTCCCCGATGATATCGACGTAGGAATCGCCCGGATACCAATCCTTGTGCTGCCCGTTCCATACCCAGATCAGGTTGTTCAATTCGTGGTGATGCGTCATGCGCTCGTACATCAGCTTCCAAAGCGCGATGCAAGGCTCGGGGCCTTTGGCCCCCCACCAGAACCATCCGCCCGATGCCTCGTGAAGCGGTCTCCACAGCACCGGAATGCCGGCATCCTGCAGACGCTTGAGCTCGGCAGCGATCGCATCGATATCCCGGACGATAAGGCCGTACTCCTCCGATGAAGGCTCTGACATCGCCCGTGCGATATCAAAGGTCGTCGCATTGGTATAAAAGCCTCGGCCCCAGGTCCGGTCCGGCGGCAAATCGATCAGATCCTTCGGGGCATTCCAATGCCAGCAAAAGGTCACGATCCCGCCGCGGTCCCACCACTTCATCGCCAGATCCGTATCTTGACGCTCGGCCCCGCGCTCCACCCGGGATGGGGAGTAATTCATGAAATCGAACCCGCCGACGGCCGGGTATTTTCCCGTGACCTCGCGGATCATCTCGAACTCCGGCGTTGACACAACGCCAATCTGCTGCCCGGTCAGCATCCGCTTGCCGTAAATGCTGCACAGATAACCCATTAACCGTTTCGCTTCATTCGAAGCGGCCGGGTTGATCAAGTCCGGCCGGACCTCATAGCGGCTGCCGTTTGCTTTTGTCATGCGATTCACTCCTATCCTATAATTGCCTTATGGATGATAGATCTCACAAATTTCCTCCATCCGTCACACCAATGGCACAGCCCGATTCCTGCGCCATACCTATCTGGCAAGCACAACATCTGTCCTGCGACACGGTACGCATCCTTCGGGATTGCACCTGTCCTGCAGCAGCCTCTACCCGACAACCCCCGTACGCTCCACGCTCTCCACAAAATGGCGCTGCACGAACAGATACAACCCGATCAGCGGCAGAATGGCCAGCAAAATTCCCGTATCCACCACAAGCGCCACGTAGTTCGGATCGGCCTTGGCCGATGAACCGAGCCCCATCAGAGCCGGGAGAAACTGGTTGGCGTCCGCCGGCAGCGAAGCGATCTTCAGCGGCATGAGGGATTGTTCGCTCATAAAGAGCGAGGTATAGAAGGTGTCGTTATACTGCCAGACGAACGAGAACAGCGTCACCGTAATGAGCGGCGGAATCGCATTGGGAAGCATGATCGCAAAAAACGTCTTAATCCCGCCTGCCCCGTCAATCAGCGCCGCCTCCTCAATCTCCTTGGGCATCCCCCGGAAAAATTGGCGGAAGATATAAATGAACAGTCCGGCCTTAAGCCCGGTGGCCGTGGCCGATGTAATGATCGATGGCCAGTAGCTGTTCAGCAGGTTGATGCCCTCTTTTCCGGTGAACAAATGAACCAGCCCCAGAATGTCAAAGCTGCGGAAATGCAAATACATCGGCACCATCAGCGTGCTCATCGGGATCAGGATCGTCAGCACCACCAAGCCGAACAGCAGATTGCTTCCCGGAAAGGTGAACCTGGCAAAGCCATACCCGGCAAGAGCCGTCGACATCGTGGTCAGCAGCATCGTGATGAATACGTAAATCATCGTGTTCAGCAGCAGCGGCCAATAATCCAGCAGGTCGAGCACGATCTTGAAATTATCCAATGTGAAATGCACCGGAATCATGTAAATCGTCGGGTTATAAATATCCTGTTTGTCTTTGAACGCGACGGAGAATTTGGTGATGATCGGATAGATGATGATGAATGTGATGCCGATGATCAGCAGATAGCGGAACACTGACCACAGAATCGGCAGCGCCTTGTTCTTAAACCGGTTCAGTCGTTCCTGAGCCGTTTCGTCCGAGCGATCCCGAATCGATGCCATAAGGACCTCCTTTTTTTCCTGCACCCGTCAGTCAGGAATCTCTTTGCCATTAGTTTTGATAAAAGGTTTTCCTTGAGACGATGATTCCCATCAACACCAGCAGCAAGCTGATAACGATGGTATACAGCCACGCCATCGCGGCACTGAGCCCGAAATTCTGCGTTTTGAAGGCCGTCTCATAAATCGTTCGGGTCACGGTGCTGTCCGCGAACGAATCGATGATGGTATAAATCATGTTCGTCAGGATGAGCGGGCTCACCATCGGAAAGGTGATTTTCCAGAACGATTCATAAACGGTAGCCCCTTCTATCTTCGCGACCTCGTACATCGAGCCAGGGACGGCCTGCAGGGCGGCAAGAAAGATCAGAATCTGCACGCCCGAGCTGCTGATAATATCGTAGATCCTCATGACCGCCCCGATAATGTACTCGGTTACGGTAATGGGAAATCCGGCTTCGGATAAGATGCGCACCATCGATAGCACGTTGAACTGCCCGGAGGCTTGCCCAAGCTCCTCCGCCACCGTCGCATTTCCGACCAGATTGATCAGACCCGAGGTTTCCGCTGCCGAAATCGCGCCTGACGCCAGGATGACCGGCAGGAAGAAGATCGCTCTCGCAAGGGCTCTCCCCCGGAATTTCTGATTCAGCAGAACGGCCGAGAACAGACTGAAAAACAAGATCAGCGGAACGTCCACCACCATGCCCAGTATCGATTCCGTCAGGATCCGGTTGAAGTTCGCGTCCACGAACAGCGCGGTGTTGAAATTGCTCCAACCTACCGGCTCCAGCTCATAGCCCGTGGGAGAGATGTTCAATTTACTGAAGCTGAACAAAATGGACTGAAACAGAGGCCCGGCAAACAAAAAGATAAAGCCGATCAGCCATGGCGCGATGAAGAGGAGGCCGAGCATGGATCTTTTCTGGGTCAGGGACAATCTCATTTTCATGCCCGGTCACCACCTACAGCGTAATTTTGCGGTTCCACTAGGACCCCGTTAACATCAACCGCTTGATCGGTATAATTGATCAGAATCGAGGCGCCGTTCTCGTACCTTACTTCCACCACGCCGTCTTCATGCCGCTTATGCTCCACCATTCGCTGCGTCCGGATCGGCGCCAGCACCTCGTTCAGCTCGTGGTACAAGGAAACCGCTTCTTCGAACCAATTCTTGTAATGCGTGGAATACATGTTATCGAAACGCGTATACTTCAGCTTCGAGCTTTGTTCATAAGACCATAGGAAATGCGGAGCCGTTCCCAATTCCAGCGACTGCAGGAGCGCTTTGCGCAAATGTTGTTCATTCAGGTTATTGACCGCAGCTCCCGCATAATCCAGGTAGCCGTGAATGACCATTTGATAAAACGGCACGGCTTCATCCGTCAGCCCGAATCCGCTGCTCGACGTCGGGACATCGAGCACGTGGCCTGCATATGGCCAGCTGTAAGCATTGGCACCGGAAACCATCGTATCCGGGTATGCCTCGTGCAGCGCCTTCAGCTGATCGGTCACGATAAACTTCGCGGTTTCCCGGAAAACCACCCGCTGCACCCGGTAATCGGAGCTCAGGACATCGCCCAGGTCCCGCAATGACACGGCCCCCATGCCAAACCGTTCATATTGCCCTGTGAATCGGTCCACGTAATAGGGAAGCTTCGCCGGCGACATCAGGTTGTACGTGCCGTAATACGAGTTCATCCGGTTCGTGTTCCGGTCAAACGGATGCAGCGCTGCCGTTTCCCTGGTCACGAAACGCGAGGCATCGGATGACGGCGTAAACGCCCCATCGTCATGGTAGACATGCTGGAAGGCAACATCCGGATACAGCCCGCCGCCGGCGTCCTGCAATTGCTTGGATAGTGCCTTAAGCTCGGCGGCGTTTCCGACAACGCTGTCCGTCTTTACCTTCACCGGGGTTTTGTGATGGACGCCTTGGCCAAACCAGCCGAGATAACGCATTCGGAGATTGGCGATGCCCTCGCCGTTCAGAAGAGCGGCGATCTCGCCTGCCTGCTCGAAGGTGGTCATCGAGACGACGGCATCATACGGTACGCCCAGAAAAGATCTCCGTTTATCCACGCTTCCCAGCATATCGAGATAGAACGGAATGCCCTCCGCTTCTTCCAGGGGAACCAGCTTGTTTTCCTTCGCAAGCGTTTCCTGATACAAGCGGGCCATGCCGGAGTAGCTGGCCCCTTCGCCGGACAGGAAACGGTATTTGACGGACAGCTTCCCGTTGTACAGCTTGTCATTCAACAGCTGGATTTCCTGCACCGTACTTCCGGTGTAAAGCTCCAGCATATCCTCGCCGCGCACGGCAAAGCTGCTGAATACATGATTGTACGAATTCTGCTTCCCGCCAATGTCCGCGGACACGCTCGCGATGGCGTCGCCTTCTTCAATCACGGCAAACCAGCCGCCGTCCCCGTTCTTCATGCCGAATACGGGCATCCGCGCCTGCTCGGCCACCTGTCCGCGGCTGCTGCTGTTATGATTCGGATCGGTGCCGTATATGCGCTGCACGTACTGTTCTTCCTTCACTTTGCCGTTATTCAGGTGGATCAGGCTGCCGCTGCCGTCCGGCACCAGCATATAACCCTCGGCCTTCGTTCCCGCCGCGCCGAAATAGCGAAGCAGCTCCACGCTGCGCAGGCGGTGACTCTCGCTTTCCGTTACCTGGTCAAGCGGTATCGTAACGACAAGCGAATCCTCTTCCAGCCGGTATTCGAGCGGAATCTTGAACTGCGGCTTCGAAGAGGCGCTTGCGGCGGCTCCTCCGCCCTCTTCGTTATCATAGGCAAGATCCTCCGCGGTGTAACCCGCCTGCTCGAAAGCGCCCAGCATTTTTTTCAGAACCAGCTCTTTCTTGATCTGATCGTCCAGGCGCTCCAGCATCGCAGGGTTATCCTTCATGGGGTAATACCGGGCCTGCACGTATCTGGCCAATGACGCATCCAGCTTGCTGACCACCTTCTCCTGCAGCCGGTCCTGCGAGATGTATTTCGGCAAGGCGTCGATTCCGAGCGAGACATCTCCCAGCGTATACGTGACGCGAACGCCGTTGTCCAAGGCTTCCGCCGTATAGTTCCCGTTCATCACGCTCCACGTATAATTCGGATAAGTCTCAAGCGTGCCGATCCCATCCCGGAACGTCAGCGTCAATTGCGAAGACAGCATTTCCTTCTCGAAAGGCGAAGCCATTCCGTCCTCCACCCGGTCTGGCGGATTGCTGTACCACACCATATCGCTCCGCTTATCCCGTACCGCGACCTCGGTCGTGTCCGGATGATAATACAGCGCAAGCGCCTCCGTTTCCGCTACCAGATCCATGCCGGGCACGCCGCCTGTCGAATCGTTCAGGACGGAGAGCTCCCTGCCCTGCGCCGTCTCGGTCGCCGCCGTACTGTACGCAGCGACGTCGACCGCCGGCGCTCCCCGGTTCACGTAGATCAGTAAGCCCGCAGCCATGCACGTTATAACGGTACATGCAAGCACCGTGTACAGCCATTTTCTTTTTTTCACGGCCTACGGCCTCCTTATTGCCTGAAAATGATCTCTCGGTAAACGTTGACAACGAACGTGTAAATCTGCTGCAGCATGCTCAGGACGAGCGTGCCCAGAAATACGATAATGCCCATGACGATCAGGCTCAGTAACATCGTGACGACCGTTTTGCCGGCGGAGTATTGGTGGACCGTCATCGTGCCGACAAAGAGCAGCCCGATAAACCAGATCGCTGCTACCGTCGTTAGCAGATAATAGAACACGGTCTCTTCCTGGACCATGAACCGGCTCGCCAGCGTCATGGGCGGATAGATCAGAACCATCGGAATGAGGGCATATGCGCTGGCCATCACGATCTCCTTAAACTTCCCTTCACCGCCCATGAGCGTGGTGACCGACCAGTTGGAGACGCACCACAGGAAGAACGGGAGGACGATAAATATCAATTCGTCGATGCTGCTCAGCGTCCGCGGATCATTGTAGTTGACCAGAAATCCCGCATACTGCCGCTGCAGAATCATGGCAATGACCACGAGCGCCAATACGAGATAAGCGACCCCGAGCCGCCCCCGGTTTTCGTACTTCAGGTCCCAATATCCGTCGAAGGGGTGAACGATCAAATGAAGGGGGAATTTAAGATAGTCCTGCTTCATGCTTTCCTGCCCTCCTCTGCTTTCGGTATCTTACCGTTCTATAGACCGCGTAGAGCAGCTGGCCCCCGGTCCCTGCCGATAAAAAGGTGCCGAAATGCTCCTTCATGACCTCCCTGCGATATCGTTTATACGCCACGGAATAATTCTTGCGGTCCATGCCCAGCTCAAAATACTTAAGGGCTTCCTTGTTCTCCCCCTTCATGAGCTTCGCTTTCCCGATGCCGATATAAGCGATGTCATAGTTCGCATTGAGCTGAAGAACCCGTTCCCAATAGCTCTCCGCCTCCGCGTCTTCTCCCCGGTAATGATGGCGGACGGCAAGGTTAACCTGCTTCCCGAACTCGGTCGGCTCGAATATGACGATGCTTGCCTTTCCCCGGTCCAGCACAAGCTGACGGTCCCCAAGCCGTTCAATCGCCGCCGGCGTCTTAAATAGGCCCAGCTGATTCCCGATGCCGCCGTATACGAACAGCAGATTGCCGGTCTCGTCGTATGTGAAGACGCGACCTTGAGTAGAGTCCAGCGCGCTGTACATCCCGTCGCCGAGCACCTTAATATCAACGAACTTGGATGGCCCCACCGTTCTTCGATAATAAATATCTCCTGCAACCGGAAAGTAGCCGAAGCGCTTTAGCACATCCTCTCCCGACGGATTGAGGCGTTTCATCGGTTCCCTGGATCCGACGTCAATATTCGTGGCATAGACGAACCCCTTGCCGTCCATATCCAGATTGGAGAACTCGGTCGGGATGAACAGTCTCATCTGGGCTTTCTGCGCGTTCGTCGATACCAATCTCCAGAAATAATCGCCATAATCGCGCTTTACCTTGATCGTTCCGACGTACCCGAGAAAGGTACCGTCCTCCTCGAACTGCATAATGCCTTCGTAAACGCCGCGGGCGACAACGAATACCCGTTTGGCATCATCCACCGCTACTTTCAGGGGAATGAATTGAAAGCCTTGTGGCAGCACATCCGACTCCGGCTGCTCCATGATGCGGACAAGCGACCCTTCCGTCGTCAACACGACAACCCGTTGATGGTCCGTATCCGCAACATAGATTTGCTCATCCCCGTCAATGAAGATGCCGGCAGGATTTGCAAAACCGTCCTCTTTCCCTTCGTTCATGAAAGAATCAATCACACGGATCACGTTCCACGTGTCGTCCAGGACGACGATCCGTTTGTTGCCGCTGTCCAGCACGTAGACGTTTCCGGCTTCCGACACATGCATATCGCTCGGATCCAAAAAATCCCCAATGCCCAGCTCCTTCCCCGTAACGGCGCGTTCCGGCAAATAAGCGGCAGGCACGGCAACCGTTTCCTCCCAATAATTGTAGATATAGCTCTCGTACGGAGCACTGGCGGAGACGCTCCCCGGCATCAGGCCGGTAAGCAGCAGGGAGGCCGCCGCGAGAGTTAGCAACCATTTTTTCGCTGACATCTGATCCCCTCCCTAATCCTTCATCCCGGAGGTCGCCATCGTCTCGATGATCCGGCTCTGCGAGAACAGAAAGAGCACAATCGGCACACTCATCAGGATGACTGCCACGGCCGCGCCTGCGCCGGCCCGGGAAATACCGCCCAGAATGATCTGATTGGATGCATAATGCAGGGTCTTAAGCTGTTCGCTGTAAATAAAGCCGTTGCCGTCGGTTCCCCACAGGATCTGGAACAGCAATATGATCAGCGTGAGCCACGCCGGCTTCACGTTCGGCATCACGATGGACCAGAAGATCCGGTATTCGCTCGCTCCGTCGATTTTGGCCGCTTCCAATAGGGCATCCGGTATCTGTTCCATGAACTGCTTCATCAGATATAACCCTAGCGAATAGCCGAAAGCCGGTATAATGACGGCCCAATAGGTGTCGATGAGCCCCAGCCACGACAGGAT
The DNA here is from genome assembly GCF_041954005.1 of Priestia sp. BR_2. Classification (NCBI taxonomy): domain Bacteria; kingdom Bacillati; phylum Bacillota; class Bacilli; order Caryophanales; family Bacillaceae; genus Priestia; species Priestia sp. BR_2. The sequence goes on from NZ_JAVFHM010000351.1 coordinate 236,846, forward strand.
CATATAATTCGGCGTTGCCGTAACGACCGGCGTGAACATCAGCGAGAGCACGACGACCTGGAAGAGGAACACCTTGCCCGGAAACTTGTGTTTGGCCAGCGGATAAGCCGCCGCGGATGCAAAGATCACATGACCGACAATGCCGACCCCGGTTATGAAAACCGTATTGAAGATATACCGCGAGAACGGTACCCAGGACTGGCCGAGCAGATTGATCAAATCGGAAAAGTTATTCCATGTCGGATTGCGGACAAACAGCGTCGGCGGGAACAGGAAAATTTCGTCCAGCGGTTTGAAGGCGTTGTTGATGGCGTACACCAGGGGCAGCGCCATGAAAGCGCCGAACACCGCCAGCAGCGCAAACAGGGAGAAGGTCCCCATGAACGAGCGGTTTACCCGTTTGCTGCGAGCTTTAAGCCTGACGTTCAGCAGGCGGCCGTCCCGTTTTTTCGGAAGTTCGTATGTAACCCTCACGCGTCTACTCACCTACCTTGCGCAGCAATTTTTGGACGATCAGGTTGGTTCCCACCATCAGGATGAACAGCACGGTCGCAATCGCCGACGCAAAACCCATCTCAAAGCGAGTAGTCCCGAAATCGATGAGATGCGTGACGATGGTTTCCGCCGCGTAGTTCACGCTCGGGAAACCGGCCAGCGCAATCGATACGTCGGCCACGGCAAACGATGTCGTAAGCTGGATGACCGCGCCGAACATAAGCTGCGGCCGCATCGAAGGCAGCGTTATGAACCACAGCTCCTGCCAGCGGTTGCGGACCCCGTCCACGGCACCCGCTTCGTAGAGCGTTTTATCCACGGTTTGTAGTCCGGCGATGAAAGCCAGGAAGCCGGTTCCGAGGCTGAGCCACAGCTGGACCAAAATGATAATCGGCATGATCATCGCTTCGGTTTTCAGCCATTGGATCGGCTCCAGGATGATGCCCAGCTTAATCAGCATGCCGTTCGCTATGCCGTAGCGGTCACCCGAGAAGATCATCAGCCAGATGAAGTAAATGTTCCCCGAGATCGAAGGCGCATAGAAGATCAGGGTCATGAACGCCCGCAGCCGCGGACCCAGCTCATTGATGACCCAGGCAAACAGGAAGCAGGCCAAATAACTGATGGGTCCCGTTATGGCGGCAAAAAGCAGCGTGTTCTTCAGCGCGACCAGAAAGATATCGTCCTCCAGGAACAGGCGCGTATAATTATCCCAGCCGACAAACCGCGGAAACTCCAGCATATTGAAGTACGTAAAGCTGAGAATCATCGAAATGACGACCGGAAAAACGGTAAACAGCGTGAACAGGATCATATAAGGCGCAAGCAAAATATAGGAATGCTTGCTGGCCTTCATCTCCGCCAGCTTCCGCCTCCACCAGGATTGCGGCTTGACGGGGCGGATTGCGGCTGACATCGTAATTTCAGGATCCTGAAGGCTGGCATTATGCAAATTGGACTCCCCCTATTCCTGCAGCTCGCCGAATTCTGCTTGCTTGGTTCGGATTTCGTCGTGAATATACTGCACCGAATCCATCAAGGCCTCCCGCGGCTCGATGCCGCTGATGACCGCACGATAGAAGGCATTGAACAAATGCCTGCCCGTCGAATAACCGCCCGGCACCTCGGGTATTCCCTGAACCCATTCGAATTGGGATTTCAAATTCTCGTAGTCGGCTACCGGCCACGGCAGACTGTCCAGCGCCTTGATGTTGGCGGTCGGATAGCGGGCCGCCGCGCCCATCAGCCCTTCCATTTCGCGGCCGAAATTCGTCTGCGTCGCATCGCTGGTCCACCATTTCAAGAATTCCCAGGCCGCATCCTTGTCCTTCGCATCGTCCAGCATCAGCACGGCGCTGCCGCCGCTCGGTACGGTGCGGTCAATCGTGCCGTCCGCCTGAACGGTTCCCGGAACGGGGGCGAACCCCCATACGCCGCGGATTTCCGGCGCGAACACCGACAGCTGGTTATAAGTGGTGTAATCGGAAATGCCGATCGGCATCTGTCCGGTACGGAACCGGTTCGCAAAATCGTATTCCCGTTCCAGCTTGTAGTCGGTGTAATACTCCGTCCACTGTTTAAATGCTTCCAGCCCGATCTTGGAATCCAGATCCGACTCCCGGCCGTTGTTGCGGTAGAATTGTCCGCCGGATTGCATCAGGAGCGCCGCATACATCGAATTCGGCGGCAGCGTGGTCCACTGATCCGGTGCCTGCGCCACGACGGGAAGACCGAATTGCATATGATTTTTGTTCAATACGGCAAGCAGGCTGGCCACATCGTCCCAAGTCTTCGGAACTTCAAGACCCAGCTCCTCCAGCACGTCCTTCCGATAGAACATCATGTTGAAGGTTTGCGTCTCCGGCAGCGCATATACGCCGCTGCGGTATCGGTATGGCACCAAGGCGCTGTCCCGGAATCTGGCCGCTACCGATTCGAAGTCAGGGAATTGCGTCAGGTCCGCTGCGGCATTTCGCATGGCAAAGTTCACGGGGAGGTCATTGCCGATCTGCATCGCGACCTCCGGTCCCTGTCCCGACAAAGTGGCGGGGAGCAGCGTCCCCATGTTCACCAGCTTCAGATTGACGTTGATGCCGGTCTCCGGCGTAAAGGTCTCGTCGATCATCGCCTTGATGGTATTGGCCTGATCACGGCCGCTGCCGATCCATACGGTGATCGAACGCTGGTTCTTTTCATCCGTGACGTTACCGATATTGTTGTAATCGATGAAGAAGGAGCTGAAGAACGTCGACGCCTCATGCTTCACCTTATCGGCAGCCCCCATTCCGCTCTTCGGCAGCTTGGCATCGGCTGATGCAACATAGAGGGCATCGATCTCCAGCGGCTGCTCCCTTGCCTGCTGCAGCCATGTTCCGAGTCCGCCGGTATTCGTCTTGTAGGCCTCCAGCCTGCGCGGAATCGTATCCGGCTTCTCGATCATCTCATCCAGCTGAAGCGCCATGGTCTTCAGCAGCGCCTCCTGGTCGCCGGATTGACCCGACAGCTCAACCAATCTGGCCGCAACCGCTTTCAGTCTGCCGCTTTCGTACCGGAAGGCTTCCAGCAGTTCCGGTATCCGCTGCTCTACGCGGTAATCCCTGAATTCATCCGGATTCGTGCCGGTGATCATCAATATTTTGCGGTACATGGCATTCAGGTTGAGCAGACTGTCCTCCACCTCATGAATGAGGGGAGCGAATTCACCCAGACTCGCCTCGAGGCGTAACACATGCTTGCCTTGCTCCAACCGGAACAGATAAGGTTCATCGCCCCCAAGCACGTCCATGCGATATCCGTTCTTGAAGCGGAAAGCGACGTGGTTCATTTCTTCAAACGGAACCTTCCCGTCGATCGTCAGCTTTCGCGTCGAGTACATGCCCCTCACAAAATTTTGCTGCGATTTGAACGCTATCTTATAGAGCCCGCTCTCCGGGACGTCCAGTTCCCATTCGATCCACTGTCCGGGCAGCCGCCAGTTGAAGCCGCCGATGGTGTTGATTCGGACTTTCGACGCACTGTAAGGGCTGACGCTCGGACTCGAACGCTCGCTTAGCGGATACAGGGTCGGCGAGGATTTGGCGACTGCGTCTTCTCCCTGAATCGCCAGCAAGGCGCCTTCGGTTCTTCGAATCCCTTCAGCCTTATACTGCCGGTACAGCTCGGCATACGTCGGCGGACTCTCCTGCTGGAACAGCTTGAGTTCCCCGATAACCATCGGTTCCCGCGCGGCCGTTAAAGATACGGTATGCTCCCCCTCCTCAAAGTAAAAAAGAAGCGGCTCCGTGATGTAACCATCCGCATCCTTCAGCACCGCCGTGGTCCAAGCGGGGCGTTCGATTTGCTTCGGCCTCAGGTCATTGCCCTGGTTATCCTGATCGATGCCGTCCTTGGCGTTATCCCATATGCGGTCGAATTGCAAATAAGCGGCCTCTTGAAATGGGACCTCCCCGTCGATGCGGATGGAACGCTCAATGGAGGAACTCTTTCCTTCCACCGGATAATAGAGCAGGGACAGATTGTACAATCCCTCCTCCTCTACATAAACCTTCCATTCCACCTCACCCTTCTCCCCCGTGAACAACGAGGTTCCGGGATGACCCTCATAGGCTTCCAGCCTGCGGAATTCCCCGCCCTCGGCACGGCTGTAATCCGCCGCGGGAATCATGATCTCACGATCAGGTCGACCTTTTCCGTCATGATCCGACAAATATTGGACATAGGAAATGATTTTCCCCGGCTGCGTGCTGAGATTGACCAGCGATGCGGGACGTTCCAATGTAAGCTCTGTCCCGCCGTGTTCCGGCCTCCCCCCGGCTCCGGACTCATTTCCCCCTCTATTAAAGAACAACGTCAAAGCGGCCAAGATTGCCGCAAGAACCAATAACCGGGTCATCCATTTTTTTAGCTGCGTTTGAAGTGTCAATGTTCATCCCCCTGTTCAGGAGAAGGGGGCGCGGCTTTAAGCTTTAACGCCCCCGTCCATCTTATTTGCCCATTTTATCGACAGCAGCCTGTGCCTGTTGTTTATATTTCTCGGCCGTAGCGGTTACCGATTGATTGTTCACGATAATGTCCTCAATGAAAGCGCCCGTAGGGTAATCCGTGTAGGCTTCGTCGACCGTGATGACGCCGGTTCCGGCAATATGCTCGCGAATCATGTCGATGTCTTCCTGATTGGTATAGATGCTCTCTAGGTAATCCTGTCCCGGGTATTCCTCGGTCGGCGGTATATCGAACGTCTCTTCGTAAATTTGGTAGACGATGGCCGGATCTTTCACGCCCTTGGCAATGAACTTCGCGGACGCGGCGGTATTGGCATACGTTGTTTCTGCCGATCCCTGCGGGCCGGCAGGAATCGGAACCACGCCAACCTCGAATGTAATGTCGCCCAGCATCCATTCCGCCGCCGTAAACATGGCTACGTCGCCGTCTTTGAAGGTGTTGGTTTCTTCCCAATTCGTTTTGTTGCCGCTCTTGACTTTCACAACCTTCTCCACGTTGTAGAGGCGGTTCACGAACTCGGCTGCTTCCAATGTCTTCGGATCGGACAAGCCTTCTTTGCCGTTGGAATCGTCTACGATTTTGCCCCCGTTAGCGGCGGTGAAATGCTTTACCGCATCAATGGCCCAACCGGAGAAGCCCCATACGTCCGTTTTCCCGTCGTTATTCGTATCTTTGGTTGCCTGTTTGGCAAGCTCCATGAATTTATCCCAGTTCCATTCTCCCTTGGCATACAGCTCCTGAAGATCCGGAAGCCCGTTCTTCTTAAACAGGTCGCGGTTGTAATGAAGTCCGAGCCCGATGGAGGTCGGATTATCGAAGCCGTATTCCCCTCCGCCAATGGATGGATATTTCGTCTGCAGATCCGCTTCGTTATTGATGTTGTTTTTGTCCGTGGTAAATTCGCTGATCGGCAGGATCTGTCCCTTCATAATCGCCGGCAATGCCGACTTGTACTCCAACTGCACGATATCGGCGAACGGCTCGCCTGCCAGCACGCTTGTCGTGAATTTATTCATGTACTCCTCAAAGGGAACGTTGACGAATTCGATTTTGCAATTGTATTTCTTCTCGATTTCGGCGATCTTCTCCAGGCGTGCCTTCTCTCCGGCCGTTGTGCCTGCCGGCTTCAGGTCCCACCAAGCGGCTACCTTAATCACGCGGCCGCCCAGATCAACAGGTTCTGCTTCAGGTTCGGCGGGTTCTTCTTTAGGAGTCTCTGCCGCGGTTTCCGTGCTGGGAGCCGGGGTCGCCGGCGGCGCTTCCGCCTGCTTGGCCCCTCCGCCGCTGCAGGCGGTAATCAAAAATAACAAACAGATAAGCAATAAAGAAAGCCCTTTCATTTTTCTCACACTAAAAACCTCCCCTATTTGTTTAACGCCCTGTTAACGTCATGCAAGTACCCCCAAGATGATGTCGATGCTTCATTCCCGGCAATCCTGTTGTTCCCCCGCCCCCCATTCGGTTATCCCTGTTTGCCAAAAAATATAACACCAGGATCGCAATTACGTCAATATATTTTATGATAATAATAACAACCAACCTAAATATTATTTTATAAATAACCTAAATAATTAGCGACAGCGTTTACATTTTAATTCAGCAAAAATCGGACTTGTTCGCTATAAATCCCTATATATCAACTGAAATTACTGTTATTCTATCTTAATTGACTATCATAAAATCCGTACATTTGTTATTTGTTTGTTATGAATACAAAAAGGCCCCGATGTCTTTAAGACATCGGGGCTAACTTAACATTACATGTACAGCTTATGGTTCGTCCGTATCCCGCGCAGCGTTATTCAATTCCCTAACAATGACATCGGCTTGAATAAGGAGACGCTCATAATTGGAATCCGGGTTCACGATCCGCCAGAGCAATTGATCGACGGCACGCATCCCCAGCAATTCCTTGTCGATGTTCACCGTTGCCATAATCGGCAGGCTGTCGTACGTATTATCGAACCCTGTCACCTGTACGTGACCCGGTACGTCGATACCCTGATTCCCGAGCGCCTCCATGGCAAACATGGCGGTGATATCATTAGCGCAAACGAACACTTCCGGAAGCTCGTTTCCGGCAAGAGCCTTGCCTAACGTTTCGTGTATGTTCTCTATCTCCGGGCTGATCAGAGAAGGCAGCTGCCGATGCTCGATTTTGTAATCGGCCAGCGCGGACGAGAAACCGATCCAGCGCTCGTAAAAGCTCTGGGCATCTTCGATGTTGCCGATGAACTGATATTTTTTATATCCTTTGCTGATCAGTTTGGTCATGATTTGTTTCATGCTGTGCATATTGTCGGTGAACACCGTGTCCGATTGGAACGCGGGGTCCATGTGGTCTACCATGACCACGGGAATGTTCAGCTTCTTGATATCCATTAAATTTTGCGTGGACACGGCTCCCACCGTTACGATCCCGAGAATGCCCTGGGGATTCAGGAGGGAAAACATGTGGTCATTCGAAGGCTCCGTCAGCGTCAGGATGTCGAGCCCTTTCTGATTAAGGCGGGTCGATATTCCGTCAAAAACCGGCCCCCAATAGAGCGATTCGCGATTCTGATATCGGACATTCGGGAACAGGACCAGTACCGCCCCCGCCCATTTTCGGTTCTCCGGCTCCTGGAGCTGCTGGTTTCTTCCTGCCGCTTGGCCTGGCTGATCCTTGAAATACCCAAGCTGTCCGGCGGCCTTCAGGATCATGTCCCTGGTCTGCGGGCTGACGCCGGATTTCCCCGACAAGGCCCGGGATACAGCGAATTTAGACACGCCTGTGAAATCGGCGATTTCCTGAATCGTCACTTTCGTTTTCATCGTTATCAACCTACTTAAGTGCGAATTTGTCGTTCAGCTTCCGTGTTATTTATGTTAGTTTTTGTTAGGTTACTGACATAATATTATGTGAAATAATCGTTAAAGTCAAAGAATATCCTGCATTTTCTTGTTTTCATTTTTACAAAAACAAAAGCTGCCCCTATGGTCATGTTAGGACCATCTGGGGCAGCTCTTTTCTTGTAGGCTTAAAAATATAGATAATTACGGTTTCTCCACGAGCAGCGCTTCCCATTTCAAGCCTTCTCCGGCAATTTCGATCCGCAGGTCGGAGATGCTCTTCAACGCCTCCTCGCGACGTGTCTCAAGTATAACCACCGTTTCCTTATATAGCTCGTCTATCTTCTTCTGCGTACCGCTTGCCATTTTCGTTATTTCGGATTTTCTTGCAGCATTGCCTTTGGAGATCGCGGTTGTCTGTTCCTTAAACAGCTTGCCGTATTGGCTCTTAGCTGTTGCTTTGCTGATTTTCCCTTGTTTGTACTTCCACATCGGACTGTTCAGGTACGACGTACTGGATCCGTTACGGAGCTTCCACATCGGACTGTTCAAATAGCTTTCACTGACCGTTTTGCTGAATTTCCATGCGGAACTGTTCAAATAGCTCGGGGTGATCGTCTTCTTGTATGTCCACATCCAGCTGTTCAAATAATCCTCGTTCATTTCTTTGCTTAGTTTCCATAGGGTACTGTTCAAATAATTGCGGTTAGCGGCATTCGCATACTTCCACATCGGACCGTTTAAATAACTTGGATTGATGAACCGTTCATATTGTGCCAGCTTATCCTTTAGGTCGCGGTTTCCCTCATACTTCAGCTTCAGCTGCTCCAAATCGGCTCGAAGCTTCTCGTCCCACTGCTTTTGATCCTCCAGCACTTTTTTCTCGAGCTGGTCCAGGGAGGCATGGCTGGCATTATAAAACGCCTTATATTTCTTGTCTGCTTGTTTCTGGTAATTGTTATACGCATTTACCGTCTTCTTGTTATAGGATTTATACTCGCTCCATACTTGATTGATCCATTTCTGATCCGCTGCATGAACCGTTGTTAGCGGCACCAAAACCGAGACGGCAAGCAAAAGGCTGCATAAGGTTAATAACGATTTTCGCATCAATCTCATCGATTTTCGCCTCTCTTCTGTAGATAGTAAACAAGGGATATTTTACCTAATGGCAAGGCATCTTCCAATAGGAACTCCGAACCCCTAACTTTTAGACTAGATCCGATTTCTGGAACCTCCGGATATTTTCGCACGGCAGCGTGTCTCACTCCCTGGATGCTTCATGAAAAACATGTCTTCCCTTCGTATATCCCACATCAAAAACGGAAGATTTATGCACTTCCTTGGTCCTGTAGTCCCTTAGTATCGCTAAAGTTAGTTAGCTAGTTATAACAGCCCATCTTTGTTCGGAACCGCTTTCTGATGCTTGACCGCCCGAAAAATAGGCCTATACAATGTATTTTGTAGTATTTTAGCAAATTATAGATGGAGGATTGCAGATGTTGAAGTTCAGGACACTATGTGCGCCTATACTCCTGGCTGTCTCTTTGTTCGTAGGAGCTGGCAGCGCTTTTGCCGGGGTTACTTTTCGGGATATTGATAACCACTGGGCAAAAACGACCATCGAATGGGGCGTCGACAAGGGGATTGTCAACGGCTATGCGAACGGAATGTTCATGCCTAATCAGAATGTGACCGAGGCCGAATTCATCCGCATGCTGATTGTCGGCATTACGGGCAAGGACCTGCAGGAGAACTATTTGACCGAACTATGGTCGGATAAATATTATCATTTTCTGCACTTCAAGAACTATCCTGTACACGGATTCGCTGACAAAACCAAGCGCAGCCAATACATAACGCGGGCCCATGTGGCCGAGCTGATATCCAGCGCCGACGGCGTGAACTACGGTGGGAATCAGGCCATTCAATACGTTCTGGGGAAAAAGTACGCGCAGGGCCGGATCAAAGGTGAAAATACGATTGAAGGCTATGTAGGCAGCGGCACCATCACGCGGGCCGAAGTGCTTCAGCTGATCAAAAACCTGACCGATCGCGGAATGTCGAACCTATACGACCGCCCTACCGCGCCAAGCGCGGAGGCCATGCTGCCGAAGCTGCCAACCCCTTGGGACGTTTACCGGGACGAGATGTACCTCGTGATCCGCCAGAAGGTATTTCCGAAGTACAGCGGCTACCGCATTTATGACGACGGATCGAATAAAATCGTGATGACCAGCACGAAGCAAACCGGTGAGACGGATTACGCCGTGTCCGTTCAATTCGAGCCGCAGATTATGCAGTTCAGCGGAATCGCGCTTTCCAATGCCGCCGATAAAACCCAGCGCGGCATGCTGATCGAACTCCTCCAGTTGTATGGCTTCCAAGTCGATTCCGCCTTCCTCGCGAAAATAGACTCCGCGGAGAAGAACAAGAAGGTGATCGAGTTGAAGGTGAGCGGCAAAACACTCGTTATCGATCCGCTCGTGGCAAGCCCCGCCGGGCATGTCCATATCTACTATAAGTGGTGGGACGGATCTCGGGCATAATTCAGGAAACTCGACTGCGCTGCAACCGAACAAAAAGCCCTGACGGCAAATCGTCAGGGCTTTTTGTTCATTTATATATCAGCTTCTACGCTTCCGCTTCCGTGGAGATATTCCAGTTCACGCCGAATTTGTCAGCCACGATGCCGTACGCCGGGCTCCAGAACGTCTCCTGAAGGGGCATAACCACTTGACCGTCCTCCCGCAGCGCTTCATATATCCGCTTGGCCTGTTCGGCCTGATCGGTCATGATACAGATCTGAACCTGATTGCTGGATTGAACCGGTTGACCGGGAAACGTATCGGAGAACATCAAATCCGTCTCTCCTACCTTCAGCAAAGCGTGGGAAATGCGATCTCTCGCGCTATCCGGCAGCGGAAAATCAGGGTTCGCCGGCATCTCGCCGAAGGTCTGAACCATGATGACCTGGGCATCCAACGCCTTCTCATAGAATTGAATAGCTTCCTTAGCATTCCCGTCCATCACGAGATATGGATTCATTCGAAGTGCCATATGATCGTCAACCACCTTATTTTCATATTTACAACGTTACTCCTATTATCGCCCAACTGGATCACTTTAGCAAAATATGAGGCATTTTCGGCTGAAGGACCGTTATGGTTATCCCTCATTCCATCCATACAGGATTTTGAAGTCCGCCGTGACCTCCATCGCTTCATCCAGCATTTGTCCGATGGCCTCGGGCGAAGCGCTCCAGGATAACGGCGTCATGCGAATCAACTGTTTCATCTGATCGTTATCCAGGATGACTCGATACTGCACCCGCTCGGCTTCGATTTGCTCAAAGTGGCGGCTGAATAGCTCTATTGTGCTGTCATTGGAGTAATTCTCCTTGCCTGTGCCTGTATAGAACAAGGTTCTAAGCTCCTGCAAATACAGGCTGTCCGGGATTACCTTCACCAATGATCCGCCACTCGCAAGCAGCCGCCTGAACTCCGAATAATTGGACGGGGACAGAATGTTCAGGATGTAATCGAACTGTTGGTCGGCAAACGGGCTCCGGGACAAATCGGCCACGCACCATATAGAATCAGGGGATATCTTGGCGGCCATAACGATGCCCTCTTTGGCAATATCCATGCCTACGCCGAGAACATCCGGCACCAAAGGGTGCTCCCGAAGCTTATGTCCGATGGCGGATAGATGGGAGCCCTCCCCGCAGCCTGCATCAAGCAGTTTTACAGGCTTCACGGATTCCCGGGACTTCAGCTCCTGGATCAGGCGATTCGTTACCGCTTCTACCATGGGGCCGAAGAAGCCGCTGCCGCTGATCGTGTTTCGGGCCTCAAACAAAGCCTTATCATAATTGGTTTTGGATGAATGGTTCAGCAGGTTTACGTATCCCTGTCTGGATATATCATAGCAATGCCTGTTCTCGCATTCCAGGCTGGCCATGCGTTCTACCTTCATGGCACCGCCGCAGATCGGGCATTGAAACATCTTCTCGTGTATCGAAAGTTTTTGTGCTTTTTTTAACAATTTTTCGTTGTTGGACACAGCAAATCATCCTTTCATTCGATTGATCGCAATAAAAAAGGCACAGATAAATAAACTCAAGCCGCAGTTGTCAAAAAAAAGGGCCGAGCCTACTTGGATCTGTACCTCACATTAGCGTAAACGAATGAAATGGATCATGAGAAAAAACACGCTCCCGACATCAATTTGGGCAAGAGAGATGCCCTAATTCAATTCTAACACGCGAGCACAGAATGTAAACCTCCAGGGCAAGCGTCCGGTTCAGCAAAATATATCAAGAATAAGTTCCTCCTATAGACTATGATGAGTGTTTGAGACTCTTTTATCCACCTTCTCACCTTAAAAGACAAATATTAAATTCAAAATGACATATATATATTGCAAAAAGACGTAAATACTATTACAATGCATGTATCCAGAAAATCTCAGGAACGTATCTCTAACCAAAAGGAAGGAATGATGAGCTTGAATTGGTTTAAGAAAAACTCGGTTGAGGATGAGCGTATCGTCAATTTGAAGAACAAGTTATATAAAGAGGTGTATACCTTGATCATGGTCATTTGCAGCATTTCCGTCATCATCAAATCTTTTGTGCTGCCGCGAACGGAACCCGTCTGGCTGGAAATGCTGATCATTCTGGGAGGAAGCTTATATTTCGGGATACGCAGCGTGGCGCTGGGGATTTACTCGGATGAAGTGGAGGTCCATGACCAGCGGAGCAAAATTTCGTTCAGCATGCGTACGGCGATATGGGGGCTTGTTATCGGTGTCGCACTTGCTCTTTTTTTCGGTATCCGCAGCGCGGTTCTGTTTGGCAATGACAACAGTGCGACCGAGCTCAAATATTTCTTTAGCGTTTTCCTCGTCTCACTGATCATCTACATCCCGCTCTTTGTCGGGGGGAATTGGTTGATCCACTACGGCGCCAACAAGGTAAGCCAAAAAATGTCGCAGAACGATCCATTCGACTCGTAGAAAGGGATATTAGGGGGACTGCCGCATGAAAAACATCAAATTGAAGATGGCCCGCGTCGAGAAGGATTTATCGCAGGAAGAACTGGCCCAGATCGTCGGTGTCTCCAGGCAGACCATCGGCCTGATCGAGCTTGGGAAATATAATCCGTCCCTCAGCCTGTGCGTTGCCATATGCAAGGCATTATCGCGTACGCTGAACGATCTGTTCTGGGAAGAAGACTAGGGCAGGGCTGCATTTCAATTCACTAACGCCGCCAGACAGCAATTGCCGACAAGGTTAAGGAGGTGACGCCAACGTTTCAAGGCAAGAACTAATAACCAATCATCATATAAGGAGTGACCTAATCTATCATGCCATTACATAAAGCTAGAAAAGCATTCACCGTGTTTTTGCTCACCGCTTCCCTATTGGGAACCACCTTCATCCCTGAAGGAAAAACATATGCTTCTGCCGCCGATCCCATCCAAGGGCAGGTTACCGAGGTTACGACTGCACGAACGTCGGATGAAAAAATTGCCGAGTGGGAGAATTGGGCCAAAGACCATGTATATCGACTGGATACGATTCACCCGGCCAACACAGCCAACGGCACTAACCAGTATAGGGATCTGGCTATGCTGAAGCCCTTGCTGCATGACAAACGTTTCGTGTTTCTAGGGGAGAGCTCCCACGGGGTTGGCGAGTTCAATCTGGCGAAGACCCGCTTGATCCAGTTCCTGCATCAGGAGATGGGGTACAACGTTCTGGCCTTTGAGAGCGGCCTTGGCAACAGCTCCTTGGCTTACGGTAGGGCCGGGCAGCGGAGCGCGGAACAAACGATGAAGGATTCCATCTTCGGCGTCTGGTGGTCCAAAGAGATTTTGCCGTTGTTCGACTACATTAAAACAGCACAACAGAGCAAGCAGCCGCTCGTGCTGACCGGTTTTGACATGCAGCTGCAGCATCCGCTGTTGGACGGACAATGGCTGCAGGATCAGGCCATGGCTAAGCGTCTATCGGAAGCTGAGAAGAAACTGTCCGACTACTCTCTTGGCACGGATCTAGACGCTTACCGCAAAGAGAAACATCAGCTGATTCAAGTGTACAAGGATGCTCTGGAATCATTAAAGACGGAGGCAAACGAAGCTCATCTGAAACGGCTGTACCCGGATAACCCCAAACTGTCCATGCTGCTCGAGCGGACCCTGAACGACCGGATTCGGGTAGCCCGGGAATACGTGGAGCTCTCCATTCAATCAACGCTTGGCATGGAAGGCGGGGATTATGTCCCGTTCCTGGAATCGATGGAATGGCGGGACCAGGCGATGCATGACAATCTCATGTGGCTGGCAACCGAAGTATACCCGATGGAAAAATTCATCGTGTGGGGACATAACGACCACATCCGCAAAGCTCAAACCGAGGTGATGGGTACGCCATATCCGGTGACTTTAATGGGAGAGAAACTCTCGGATGAAATGAAGAAATACAGTTACGTGCTTGGCCTGTATCCGGCCAGCGGCCAAACCGCGGATAATATGGGGAATGTGCATGACGTCCTGCCGGCAGAGCCGGGCTCCATTGAATCGATCCTCTCGGCCGCAGGCTCGCCGTATACCTTCGTTGACCTGCGTTACCAAAAACGCGAGGCAGGCAACTCGTGGATGTTCGAGCCGCGTTTTGCCTATAGCTGGGGGATGATTCCGGAAAGCTTAATCGCCCGCGACCAGTACGACGGTATTCTGCTGATCGATGACGTAAACCCGCCCCAATATATGAGATCCTCCGCTTCATCCAAGGCTTCTGTGCCTGCTGAAGAATAAGGTGCTATCATTCCTTGCTGTCATATAAGAATTTTTCATAGGTTAAGATGACAAGCATCCTCTGACGATCTGCTCCAAGAGTCCGGAAGCAATGAACTCTTGGAAAGGACCGAACGGGGATGCTTTTTTTCTTACGTTCAGTTCCGCATGGTTATTTTATCGAGATGTTCCCCGAGGAGGTTTTGAGCTTCACCTCAAACTCCCCGTCACCGGTGCGCCCTTCCGTCTTCCGGTTGCTCTCGTTCCTGTCCTGGATCGGAACGGCAATGGACCTCCGTCCGCTCCCGGACTGCAGCACCCATGTCGCATCAGGCGTCTCTTCATCGAGCTGAATGTTCACGTTTCCGCTAGTCGCCGATACATCCACATCGTTGTTCAAACGGGCGAACGCAAGGGAGATATTCCCGCTTTTACCCTTCACCTGAAGGCCGTGATTCTGCAAGCCGGTTCCCGTTACCTTGCCGGAAGAACCGTCAATTTCGACCTTCCCTGCATAGTCCGCGGGAATTTTCACGCGAAGCTGCGGCATCCGGCCGATATTCAACATCCGAGTGATATCGTTATCTAAAGAAATCTTCACCCGATTATCTTTTTGATCGACAACGGCTCCTGCGGAACTGCCGCTTCGGAGCAGCGAAACCTCCAATGCTTCCACATCCGCTGTCTCCACGAACAAGGTCGTGCTGCCATGGTCGATCTCCAATACTTCAACATCCTCCAGCGTTACGCGTTGGAGTTCCTCTTCTTCATCCCTTGAACCGCATGCGCTGAGCAAGAACATGCCGAGGATCCATAGGATTGCAGCTGGTGCATATCGTTTCATTGCTTTACCTCCACCCCTTTTCAACTTTGAAGTCATTGTACAGGATGACGCGGCGTCACTTTCAAGCGATTTTTCAAGTTTGGTAAACAACAGGAAAAAAGACACCGCCATGTGGCAGTGCCTCCTGCTAGGTCAAAGTAGGGACCCTATGGTTGTCCATCTTTTTTGTCGTACCACGATAAAGTTGGACGGGTTGGAGGGTATCCGTGCTGCTCCCTGAATTGCTTACGCACTTCGGTAAAGTCATGCCAGCTCTTCCCGCTCCCCGGATGATTGGCATGATGTACGATGCAGCGAAACGCATCCTCCACGCAAGGATCCACCCAGAAACCGCTGCTCGCTTCCATCCGGTCCGTTAAAGAGGCAGCGTCTTCATCCTTGATATCTTCCAATGCGTAATACCCCAACTGGACTACGCGTTCAGCCACTTTCGGTCCGATCGAAGGAACCGTCTGAAACTGTGCCAGTCCCCGGATATATTGGGCACGGCTATCCGAAACACCAAGCACGCCGGACAATAACTCGATATCCATTTGCGCAATATCGATAAGCTTCATTTTGTTTGACCGCAGCTTCGCCAGCTCCTCGCCGGTTAACGGCAGCTTCGGCGATTTTCTCGGTACATGCCGCTGCATCCTTCTCACCCCTGTTCTCACTTTTGCATACCTGACGTTTAATATAGATCGAACATATTTACTTCATAGCCTTGGGCTTTCAGGTAATTGAACATTTGCGCCCGATGATGCTGGGCATGCGTGACGATTTCAATCAGCCACTTGGCTTGGGTTGAACCGTGCTCCAAATAGAAGGGTCTCGTAGTCTTCTGCATAAATTCTTCATCTGTCAGCCCATTCATGTAGGATTTTACATCGGCAAGTCCCTTTGTCATCCAAGAGATCAGCTTGTCCTTGTCCGTGCCGTCAGCGGCGATGCTTGCCTCCTGTTCCCGGATCTCCGCTTCGCTCTTCTCTTGCAGAATCAACAGGTCCGTCGCAGGCACCGAAACCAGATGATGCACGAGTTCCTGCAGCGATCTCATATTGTGGGCAGGTCTGTAATCCCAATGCGCTTCTGTAATTTTGCCGATCAGATTCGAACTGGTACGAACGATAAGCTCCAGCTCCTCGAACAACAGCTGCTTCATTTCATGCAATTGACTCACGTTCCATCACTCCATTTATTAGTTATGTGGGGGCTCTGGGTTCTACGGCTAGTATAGCGTATAATAGTGACAACTATTGTCATAGTCATCCAACGATTCGGAGCTGATCCTATGTCCAAATCCAAACGTCTCATCGAGCTGATGATGACCGTTAACCGAATGCGAAAATTCACGGTCCGAGAACTGGCCGATCAATTCGGCGTGTCGTCCCGCACGATTTTGCGGGACCTGCAGGAGCTCAGCGAACTGGGAGTCCCCCTCTATTCCGAGGTAGGACCGCACGGCGGCTACCAGGTGCTGAAGGAACGGGTTCTTCCGCCGATCGCCTTCAGCGAGGAAGAAGCCGTCGCGATGTTTTTTGCCAGCCACGCCCTGCGTCACTATCTATTTCTTCCCTTTGAAGCCGAGTCCTCTACCGCACTTCAGAAATTTTATTATTACATGCCCGGGGATGTGCGCGACCGGATTGACCAGATGAAGAACCGCGTGGATTTTCTGACGCATACCAGACAGCAGAAGGCTGAATCTCTCGGGGCTCTGCTGGATGCCGCCGTCGACCAGCGGGTCGTTACGGTGTTATACGAGAGCAGGGACGGCTATGCCGCGCGAAGCATCCAGCCCGTGGGCATCTATGCAAGCAACGGCTTCTGGTATTGTCCCGCTTATTGTTTTCTGCGCGATGATTTCCGTCTGTTCCGCTGCGACCGCATGCAGTCCGTGGCTGAGGATGCAACCGGCATCGAGCCGCGGGATCACCGGCACATCCATCTGGGGAACTGGAGGGAATACGGGACGGAGAAATCGGTCTATGTCCGGATGGTCGTGGATTTGAGCCGGGAAGGCGTTCAGCGCTGCGAATCTGAGTTATGTCCTGTCCCCCATATCGCTATGCGGCCGGATGGAAGCGGACGGCTTGATCAGAACGTCCCTGCCAGCGAACTTTTGTATTTTGCTAAATTTTTTATCGGATTAGGGAATGAAGCCACCGTGAAGGCGCCGCAGGAGCTGGTGGTTCGCATCAAGGGGATGCTCGCGGAGATGATGGCGAAGTATGGTTAGAGGCAGCTGACTCTCCTTTGGGCTAAGAGTATGGATTATTTTATCGGAACCTTGCACCCGCGTACGTTTGACGAAAAGAACACGCCTTGCTACAATTTCATCAACAATTAGGAAAAGGATGAGGACGATGGTTCGTCGTTTGATCAGGTTTAAGAATGTAGCTACTGTATTCAGCTTCTAAGTAAAAATGATCTATTCTACTTAGAAGCGAGGAAATAGAATGAAACAACATCGATTTGAACACTGGTCCGAGATTAAGTATCTGAAGGATATCGTCACAAACCCGATGATAAGCGTAGGAGAATACTCATACTATTCCGGTTATTACGATCATCATGATTTTGAAGATGGCTGCGTTAGGTATCTATGGGGGGATGCAAAATCCAGAAGGTTGTTTAATCCCATTGAAGACTATGGTTGGCATATCGATAAATTGATTATCGGAAATTACGTATGCATCGCAAGCGGCGTCATTATTTTAATGGGTGGAAATCACAATCATCATCCTGAATGGGTAACCGTGTACCCGTTTGTCGATCAGATTGAAGCTTCTTTCGCGCCAAAAGGCGATACCGTCATCGAAAGCGATGCTTGGATTGGAATGAATGCCATGATTATGCCAGGTGTGACCATAGGCGAAGGCGCCATTGTTGCGGCTGGTTCGGTTGTTACTAGAGATGTCCCGCCCTACAGCATCGTAGGCGGTAACCCTGCCAAAGAGATAAAGAAACGCTTTGCGGACGAAGACATCGAAAAGTTAATGGAAATGCGATGGTACGATTGGGAACGCGAGCAAATTGAACGAGCCGCACATATCTTGTCCAGTTCTTCCGTCCATCGATTATATGACTATTATCAAAAAGAAATAAAACCCTGCGTTTAAATTTCTGATGCCTCCCTATAAATAGGAATGCAAATATCCCTTCTTGAATTCAAGAAGGGATATTTGTTGTCTTGGCCTCAAGCTTGTCGTTCATCGTTCAAAACTCATAACATCCTGTTTATGATTTCAACATCGATCGATCCGCACGGTAAACCGAACGCCCTCCCTTGACGGTCTCCACGATGAGAAGGCCCTCCTCGCGCTTCTCCAGAAGCACGAAGTCGGCCTGGGCCCCTCTCTTCAGCCCATAGCGTTCCCCTTGCCCCATGGCCTGGGCGGGCAGCACCGAAGCCATGTCCCAAGCTTCAGAAAACGTGCACAGTCCCGACCGAGCCAGCCGCCAAACCGCATCGGCAAGCATCATGGCCGAGCCGGCCAGCAGCTCGGGCTTGCGGGCGAGATGCAGTCGGCCTTCGGGAGTCAAGACGACATGACCGCCGATATGGGTCTCGTATTCGCCTGGCGGCATTCCGCTTAAGTAGACGGCATCGCTGACCAGCACCGCTTTGGATTGCTTGGCGCGGAGCATCACCTTGATGACCGAATCCGGCAGATGGTACCCGTCCGCGATCATGCCTGCCCACAGCTGATCTTGCGCAAGCTGCTCCCATATATAATTCGGATGCCGCGGCAGCGTCAGATGCGCGCCATTGCCCAGATGGGTGGACATCGTCGCTCCTGCTTCCACGGCTTCCCGGATTTGCTCGGGTGTAGCGGCGGTGTGCCCGATCGATACGATGATTCCCGATTCGACGCACGCCCGGATAAAACCCGCAGCTTCCGGCCACTCCGGCGATAGGGTGACGATCCGAATCCGGTTCCCCGATGCCGCCTGCCATCTCGTAAACAATGCCCAGTCCGGTGCCTTGATGTGCCGGGAATCATGGGCTCCCCTGGGCCCCTCCTCCGGAGAAAGAAAGGGGCCTTCCAAATGAATCCCGCCTATGGTTGAACCGACCGCTTCATCCTCCAGGCATGCCGCGTCGATAACCCTCAGCAGTTGTTCGACCTCTTCGTCTCCATTGGTAATGACGGTGGGGTAGAACAGGGTTAGACCCTTCTCCCATAACCGCCGGGTTGCCTGGATGACCGTATCCGTTGTAAGCGGCAGCGAATTGAAGTCATATCCGTAACCGCCGTTAATCTGAAGATCGATCAATCCGGGAGCAACCCATATTTCCTCATCCGCGCCGCGTGGAAGGACTCGCTCGATCCGGCCGTCCGGATTCCATGCCAGCTCCATTGGCTCGCCTGTTGCATAATGGCGGCCTGCCCGAACCCGATCGTGGCTATCCATTCCGAATTTCCCCGTACGACTCCAGGTCGACGTACAGCGTGCAATCCGGATGCCGCCGAAGAATGCTGGCAGGACAAGCCTCGCTTATCTCCCCTTGCAGCGTCCGCTGCACCGCTGCCCTCTTGCTTGCGCCCGGCACGACGCAGAACAGATGGGCACCCGACATTAACGCCGGAACGGTGAGCGTAAGCGCGTATGCCGGAACCTCCTCCAGGCTCGCAAAACAGCCGTCATTCACCTGCTGAAGGCGACAAGCCTCGTCCAGCTTGACCCGCTTCACCCATAAAGGGTCGGCAAAATCGGCAACAGGCGGATCGTTGAAGGCGATATGCCCGTTCTCGCCAATGCCCAGGACCACCATATCGATCGGCGCGGCGGCGACCAGTCGGCTGTATCTATCGCACTCAACTTCAGGATCATTCAAACCGTCGATCAGATGCACCTCTCCCGGAGATACCCGATCAAACAGCCGCCGGGATAAAAAGTTCCCGAACCGCTGCGGGGCCGACGGGGGGAGGCCGATGTATTCATCCATATGAAATGCAATTACCCGGCTCCAGTCCAGTCCTTCCGCTTGAACCAGCGCCGCCAGGCACTCATTCTGGGACGGGGCGGCCGCAAAGACGATGCGAATGCGCTCTTTCTCGGCCAGCAGGCGCTGCATGGTCTCGAGGATATCGGCGGCCGCCGCTTTCCCCATCGCTTCGCGCTGGTCATAAACGCGGACCTTCAGTTGATCTTGAGCTTTTTCAAGAACAGGCTTGATGTTTCCCTCAGTCCTCATAAAGTCACCTCCATCCCTTACAACGCCGGCATTCCGGTCAACAATTGAATTTCCTTGCGCTGCCTGGAAGCCTCGTAGGTACCGAGAATGATCTCCAGGGAATGCCGGCCGTCCTCCCCGGTGACGATAGGCTCGCGGCCTTCGCGAACGGCAAGCGCCATATCTTGAATTTGCAGGCGGTGGCCGTCAGGTATAACTTTGAACGCATCGAATTCAGGCAGCTGAACTTGTTCACCATCGATTTCAAAGGATACGATCGTATCTTCTTCCATGACAAGCACGCCCTTCTCTCCATGAATGACCAGCCGCTGCCCTTTGCCGTCGCAGGCCGTCGTCGTGATCTCCATGACCCCGAGCGCGCCGTTCGCAAATTCAAGGGCGGCGATAACGGTATCTTCGACTTCGATATTTCGCAGCACGGCTTTGGCCTTCGCCGACAGGGATGCTACGGGCCCAACGAGCCATTGGAGCATATCCACCGTGTGTATTCCCTGATTCATCATCGCCCCGCCGCCGTCCATCGCCCAGGTCCCGCGCCAGCCCGCACTGTCATAATAGGCTTGATCGCGGTAGAGCATGACATACGCCGAACATAAACTGAGCTTCCCGAGGCGTCCTTCTTGAATGACCTGGCGGGCATACCCGGCCTGCGGGGACATGCGCCTCGGAAAGACGGTGGCGAGCAGCACCCCGTTCTCCGCACATACCTTGATCATGCGCTCGATATCGTCAAGCTTGATCGCCATCGGCTTTTCCACCAGCACATGCTTGCCCGCCCGGGCAACCATCGCCGTTTGCTCTGCATGCATGCCGCTTGGCGTGCAAATGCAGACCACTTCCACATCCTCGCGCGCCAGCAGCTCCTCCAATGTGTCGCAGACATCTCCTCCATACGTTTCAGTCAGCTTGACCGCCGATTCCCGTTTCGTATCGAACACGGCGGCAAGCGCGGCTTCCTCCGTGTTCATGATGCCCTTGGCATGGATATCCGCAATAATTCCGCAGCCGATGATCCCGAATCGAACCGGCAGCTTTTCCTTCGTCATGTTCCCTAGCCCCCTCAATTCCCGTTCTGTTTGAATCGAAGCCCGTGCTTTCTTCTATTCCCTAATCAGGATCCGTGCTCCCTCATCGGCCATCACCGTAGCCTCCGAGGCTTTGTAAATATCGTCATGCGTGATCAGGCCCGCCTCTCCCGCCACCCGGTTCAGAAAATCCTGCGAGAGGGAGAACGCCGGAGCCGTTAAAGGCAAAGAACGCAGCTCCTGATCGGTGATTACAAGCGCTACCTCATCGCTGGACAGCAAGGGATCGCCTTCCAGCCGAATTTCGGCAATGCCGCGCGTCCCCGTAATGAATATCCGGCCGTCTCCCCAAGTCCAGCTGCCGGCGGGCGTGTGCCAGTCCGCGTATAGCTGTGCCGTGATCCCGCCAGCCATGAATACCTGCACGCCGGCCGCATCGTAAAAGGTCGGGTATTCAGGCAGAATATGCTTCGCCAGATAACCGGATGACGTCTCCACTTCCCGGCCGGTCAGCCACCTTAACAGGTCGAAGTCATGCACGAAAAGATCGTTGATGATGCCGCCGGACTGCCCTCTGTCAAAATGCCAGGCCGGACGGGTTTCCGGATTCAGCCGATGCGGCTTACGCATCGAGATATGGATGATGTCCCCCAATTCACCAGCTCGAATCATCCGATGGACGGTGTGTAGAGAAGGACGGAAACGTTCGGTCAGCATCATGCCTATCTCGATTCTTCCTCGATCCAACAAGCCGCGCAGCCGGATGAGTCCAGCCCGATCCGTTACGGCAGGCTTATCGATCATGACCGGCTTGCCGTGCAGCTCGCACAGCTCTATGACATCCATCTTCTCATCGTTGATGGCCGCGCAGCCGATGATTCCTACGCCTTCGTCTGCCAGCATCGACTCCCGATCCCCAGTCAGCTCCAGGCCGTACCGGTCGGCGAGGGTGCGGGCTAACGTCTGATTGTCCGGTTCGTACACTCCTGCACATTCGTAGCCCAGAGCCAGCATCTCCTCGATAAACATGCCGATGTGGGCATGCTGGCAGCCGATGATTCCAAATTTCCGTGCGTTCCCCGTCATCCGGTCGACACCTCCACAGCCTGCAGCCACTCCTTAATGACGAGCAGATCATAAGCGAGCCGTTCCTTCGGCGGATAGGGAGCTGCACATTCCAGCGTAAGCCAACCCGCGTACCTCTGTTCCCGTAATCCCCTAAGCAGCCCGCCGTGATCCACTTCTCCTTCGCCAAGGCGGCACTGCAGGAAGAACTCTTCCCCGTGACGGGTCAAATTCTTGAACGTTCCCGGGGCGCCTCCTTGCCCGATCCGTCGTTCATCCTTGATATGCACATGGAACAAACGGCTTCCTAGCTGCCTTACCGACTCTTCCCCAAATTCCGTGTCCGTGATGTACATATTTCCTGCATCATGAATCAGGCCAACCTGATCATCGCCAATCAAATCCAAGAGCCGCAGTGCGCTGTCCGTCGTCTCCACCAGGCTCTGGTTGTGAATCTCCAGGACGATCCGTTTTCCTGCAGCGCGGGCTTCCTCCGCGCATTTCCGAATCCAGAAAGCCGCCTTGGCATAATGATAATCCTCCGCCAGGAAGGCATTCGGGCCTCCCTGAAAGATCCGGATCATGCCGGCTTCAAGCATCACCGCGCGTTCAAGCAGGCCCATGAACTGATCATAGGCCCCGGCACATTCGGCATCCCCGCTTGTCGAGAAATGCCCCATGTAACCCGCCAATGCCGGAATCTCCAAACCGTGCCCATCCGCAAGTGCCTTCATTTCGCGAACCCGGGGAAGCGATGCCTCCGGGCTCAAATGCGGTTCGCGGCAGGCGATTTCGATGCCGTCAAAACCGAGTTCGGCCGTGATCGACATCGCTTCATGGATGCTGTAATCGATGAGTGATCCGCTGAATGCCGCTATTTTCATCTCGTCTTTCATCCTTTCGTCTGCATTTTCGCCTTCTCAAGCGCTGAATACGCCGTTATTTAATCCCGGCCATATTATGGTTCTGCACAAAATATTTCTCGGCGAACAGGAATACCAGCAGGATCGGAACGAGACTGACCAAGGCCGCCGCAATCATGAGCTGTTCATTGCCGGTCCACTGTCCGGACAAGGAGAGTATGCCGATAGGCAGCGTATACTTCTCGTTCGAGGTCAAATAAATGACAGGCGTCAGAATCTCGTTCCACTTGCCCATGAACGTAAAGATCGCCAGCGTCGCCAGCGTGGGCCTGGCCATCGGAATGAAGATCCGCAGATAAATCTGGAACGGATTGCAGCCCTCCATCTTGGCCGCTTCCTCATACTCTTTAGGTATATTCATAAAAGCTTGCCTCATGAGGAAAATGCCAAACGGTTGAGCCAGCCATTCGATGATCCACAGCGGCGTGAGCGTATCCAGCATGTTCAGTTTGTTAAAAATGATGAAATGCGGGATGATGATGACCACCGCCGGAATCATCATCGTCCCCAGCACCATCACGAACAGCGCGCCTTTCAGCGGAAAGCGCAGTCTCGCGAACGCATAGCCGACCATCGAGCAAGAGATTAGTGCGCCGATGACGGACAACGCGGCCACGAAGATGCTGTTTAGCGTGTAGCCGCCAATATTCCCAAGCTGGAACACCTGGGCGTAATTGGACCATTGGAATACTTCGGGAATCCAACGGGGCGGAACCGTTGTATATTCCCTGTAGGTTTTCAATGAATTCATAAGCGCCGACAGAAACGGCACGATCATGATGAGCGAGCTGATCCCGATCAGTACGTATCCGATACTTTTTCCCAGCAGTCTTCTTCTCATTTGAGGCTCCTCCTTCCCCCGATGCCGTTCCGCACTTGCAGTAGTTCCATCTTGAACGCCGGATCAGTCATAATGCACCCATTTCTTTTGAGCGCGAAGCTGGATGAGCGTCAGCAGGAACAGGATCATGAACAGCACCCAGGCAATGGCGGAAGCATAGCCCATCCTCATAAACGTGAACCCTTCGCGATATAAATACAGCATCATGACCAGGCTCGAGTTATTCGGGCCTCCCGCCGAGCTGATGTCGCCCCTGCCGGTCAGCACGTAGATCTGTTCGAATGCCTGGAAGGTAGAAATCGTGCTCATGATGACAACCAGGAAGGTCGTCGGCGAGATCAATGGAACCGTAATGTACCGGAATTTACGCAGGGCTCCTGCGCCGTCGATCTCCGCGGCTTCGTACAAATCCCCTGGAACGCTCTGAAGTCCCGCCAGATAAATGACCATGATATAACCGATCCCTTTCCAAACCGCAATGAAGACGAGCAGCGGGATGGCCAGCTTCGGGTCCTGCAGCCAGCCTTGCCCTTCCAGCCCCAGCTTGGCGAGCAGCGTATTGGCCAGGCCGAAGCGAGGATTGAATACGGCGTCGGCGACGTAGAGGATGACGGTCCATGAGGAGATCACCGGGATGAAGTGAGCCATCCGAAACCATTTAAGCCCTTTCAATCGCTGGTTTAACGCGACGGCCAGCACGAGCGCGAGAAAGGTCTGGAGCGGTACGAACAGAACCGCAAAATACAGGGTGTTCCACAGGGAACGCCAGAACATCGAATCCTCGGCCATGCGCCGAAAATTATCCAATCCGCTCCACTCGGGCGGATTCAGCATATCGTAATCGGAAAAGCTGAAGTACAGGGATGCGGCGAGGGGACCCGCCACAAAAATGATAAAGTGGAGAAGATAAGGGGAGGCCATGAGCAGCCCCCATCTCCCCTCATGATCCCATTTCCGTTTTCGGGCGGGCTTTCCATGCGGCATCGGATCGGCTTTGAGTGCTGCATTGTCGTTTAGCGTATTGTCCATTTCACTCCCGCCTTTCTTCCACCCTTGATTTATTTTTTATAAAAATCATCGAGGACCGCCTGAACGGCTGCGTCCGCTTCGCTTAACGCCTGATCGACGGTTGCATCGCCCAGGAAGGCTCGCTCCGCATGTTCGTTGAATTTGCCCACCCATTCTTCCCATACCGCGTTGTTGTCGAGCGTTTGGGCGAACTCCAGACTGTCCAGGAAGGCCTGGCGGTTAGCCGGCTGCTCTCCCGCCTTGAGGAACACTTCGGATTCCGCTACGGATTTTTTCACGGGCACGGCTTCGCCAAGCTCCGTCCACTGCTTCTGCACATCGTCTTCCGTAGCCCAGTATTTAATCCACTCCCAGGCAGCTTGCGCCTTCTCGTCGCTCGACTTCTGGTTAATCACCCATGAATTGGCGATGACCGGGGACACCCGCTTGCCGTCAGGTCCCTTCGGCAGCAGCGTCACGTCGTAATTCAGGCCGGCTTCATTCGCTGCCTGCACCCGGGCATAAATGCCGATCCGCATGGCGGCCGATCCGCTTGGGAACACGGCGGTATTGCTCTGGAAGCTCTTCAGGTCGACCGGATCCGTAATAATGCCGCGCTGCATGCCGTCGACCATCCATTCGAACGCCTGCTTGTTCTCCGGGGAATTGATGATCGAGTTCTCCGCCTTCTCGTCAAGGGCACCGCCGCCGTAGGATTTCATCACGGAGAACCAGCCCTCGGTAATGCTGAAGAAGGTAAGCCCGAACTGATTCACGCTGGCTGCGTCAAATCCGCTGTCCTCGGCTGTTTTTCCGCCGGCGTCCACCGTCAGCTTGGCTGCCGACGCTTTCAGGTCTTCCCAGGTCCATTCGTCCGTAGGATACGCTACGCCTGCTTTATCGAACAAATCCTTGTTGTAAAACAGCACGCCGACCTGAATGCCCTGCGGCACGCCCCAATAGCGTCCGTCCGCGTCCTTGTTGAAATCGAGGCCGTAGTACTCGTCGGCTTTCAGATCCTTGGCAATCCAATCGGTCAGATCCTTGGCGGCACCGCGCTGGGCATATTTCATGACGTAGACGCCGTCGGACAGCCATACGTCCGGCGCCTGGCCGGCCGCGATCTGCGTATCCAGCTTCTGATAGAACTGCCCGTAAGGGGCGCTCTGCGTCTTCACCGTAATGTTCGGATGCTTTTCCTCGAACTGCTCGATCAGCTCCTTCATCTTCGCATCGGAGCTGTCGCTCGAATAATATCCGAGCAGGATTTCTACCTTCTTATCTTCCTCGCCGCCTCCGGTGCCGGGAGATGCGGTGCCGGTCTTACCATCGCTGGCATTGCCGCATCCGCTTACAATGATGGATATCAGCAATAAGGCCGTTACCCAGCTGTAGAACCCTTTTCTCTTTTTCACTAATCGTCGCCCCCCTATTAATGTTGAAATGGATTAATGAGATTGTAGTTGATAACGACCGTCAGCGCCCATGTACTTTCTTATCCCACTTGTGATTTCTTGCCGCGGCATCATGGTTTTTTATTTACAACTTGTGTTTTTTTGCTACAATGTTCCTTACATTCCCTACTTCAAAGCCAGGAAGGCGGAAGAGCGATGAACATCCAAGGCGTTTCCATCGGTAATCTGACCATTAACCAACGATTGTTCGTGCTGATCATCCTATTCATTGGCCTCCCTTTCTTTCTGCTCGGCAGCTTCTGGTACCAGTCGTCCACCGAAGCGATTGAACAGTTTGCCGCAGGCGCCAACAAGCGTATCATCGAGCAAACCAACGTCTCGCTGGATTCTTACATATCCAATCTGGAGAATTCCACCTATCCCTTTATCCATAACCCGCAGATCCAGCAATTTCTCTCGACCACGGAGCTCACTCCCTATGCCTATTTTCAGCTTGCCAAAAAAGTGGAGGACGACTTGTTCGCCCAGATGATCTACGGGAGATCGGATATCATCGGGATCTCGCTCGTCGCCGAGAACAAGCGGCAAATTACCGATTACGAAAGCGCGCCGGGACTGCTCGATATGAGCGAAATCCGCAAACGCAACCGCTCCTTTCAAGCGCAGCTGGACCAATACAACGATTTTCAGATCATCGGCCTCAGCCGGGTAGGAAACACGCCTTCCCTCACCGTCGCCCGGAAGCTCTATGACAATTCATCCTTTCTCTATAAAGGCTTATTGATCGTCGACCTCAATCTGAAGCAGATTGGCGCCATCTGCTCCAACGATTCGCTGGGCGGCTTTGACGTCTGGATTATGGGCGGCGACGGGCATATGATCTACCATCCGAATCCGAAACAGATCGGGGCCGAAGTCGAGCCCGGGCTGTTATCGCGTATTCAGAACCGGGACTCCTCCTTCTTCCGGCATCAAGACGCGGTATCGGGCACCGAGAAGATGGTCCTCCATGAACGATCGCAGATCACCGGCTGGACGGTTGTCGCCGATCTGCCGCTGAACAATCTCATCGGCGATTTAATCACCCAGCGGAACTACTCGCTTGCGGCCGCGTCGATGCTCTTGATCATCGCATTGGCGCTTGTTGGCGGTTTTTCCTTGTCCTTGACAAGGCCGCTCTCCATGCTGCAGAAGTTGATGGCCCGCGTCGAACGGGGCGATTTCGTTCTTCCCACCCATATGAACCGGTTCCGCAACAATGAAATGACGGCCGTGTTTCAAAGCTTCTACAGCATGACGGGAGAGCTGAAGCGATTGATCCGGGAGGTGCAGGATTCCCAGCTGAAGGAGCGGGAGCTCATGATCAAGCAGAAGGAATCCGAGCTCCGCTCCATGCAGTCCCATATCAACCCGCACTTTTTGTACAATTCGCTGGAGATTATTAATTCATATGCCATCGCGGACGATCATATGGAAATCAGTCGCATGACGCGGGCGCTGGCCCATATGTTCCGCTACAATATCGGCCATGCCGGATCCGTTGTGCCGCTCCGGGAGGAAATGACGCATGTCCAGTATTATCTGGATCTTCAAAGCGCCCGCTTCCGCAAGCTGCGGATCGATATGGACGTGAACGAACGGGATCTGGATCGCGTGAACGCCGTCAGGCTGACGCTGCAGCCGATCGTGGAGAATGTGTTCATCCACGGATACAGGGGCAAGAAGCCTTCCTACCTCGGGATAAGCTCACGCGCGGAGGCGGGTTATTATGCGATCGTGATCCGGGACAAAGGGGTGGGCATGACGGCGCAAACGCTGCGGCAGATCAGGCGAATTCTGAATTCCGGCAAGAAGCCGGAAGCTGGCGTCCTGCGAAACGACGGGGACGAAACCACCAGCGGCATCGGCCTCTTGAACGTCCATCAAAGGCTCCAGCTTACCTTCGGGGACGAGTATGGACTGTACCTTGTGGAATCCGTGCCCTCGGAAGGCACGATATTTGAAATCAGACTGCCATATAGGACTAGCGAGGAGGGACATTATGTACCGGATCATGATGATTGATGACGAATACGCCATTCATTTGAGTTTGCGAAAGCTTGTCGAGAGGTCGGGGCTTCGGATTGAGGTTGCCGGCGAAGCCGAAGACGGGGTTGAAGCCTTAGAAATGCTAGAGAACAGCCGGCCGGACATCATCGTGACCGATATTTGCATGCCTGAAATGGATGGGCTGGAATTTATCCGCCGTGTCCGGGAATCCCATGCACAGATGCATTTCATTATCCTGTCGGGCCACGACAACTTCGAATTCGCGCGTCAGGCCATGCGTTATGGCGTATCGGATTTCCTGCTGAAGCCCATCGACCCGGCCCAGTTCCATGCAACGCTGGAACGTGCCTGCAGGGAGCTGGACGAGCGGAAAGCGCGATTCTCCCAGCAGACGAAATGGACGCTTGCGCAGCAGCGCCATAAAGCCAGGCTCGCCGAGCTGCTGTGGTCTGCCGAGGAGCGGGAGGCCTTGGAACAAACCCATGAGATCATGGCCCTTTTTGAGACGATGGGACCGAAAGAGGTCAGCCTGTCACGGTACGCCCATATGCTGATATCGGAACTGCTGTCTGCGCTTGAAGAACGCGGGTTGATGCTGAACATGGACACCGGCGAGGAGCAGTGGGCGCAGGATGATCCCCTTGCCTGCCGCCGCCAAACAGAGGATAAGGTCAAGGAAATGCTGGCATTGATTAAAGGCTCCAGAAATCTGGGATCCCGCCATAATATCCAAAAAGCCCAACGATTCATTGAAGAAAACTATGCGATGGAGGATTTGTCCTTGCAGGAGGTAGCCGATTCGGTGGGGATGTCGGTGACGTATTTAAGCCGTACCTTCAAAAACGAAACCAATATGAACTTCGTGAAATACCTGGTGCAGGTTCGCATGGAAAAAGCGAGGGAATTGCTTGCGGAGTCGGAGCTTTCCGCTCAGGAAGCAGCCTACCGCGTCGGCTTCTCGGACTATGTCCATTTCAGCAAGACGTTCAAAAAATTTCATGGCCTCACCCCTTCGGCGTACCGAAAGCAATGCAAGGCCATGAAAGGGGAATGGGACAGGCAGGAGTTTAATTAGCTTGTTCTCCTGTTCTCCCGTTCTTCCACTCCTTCGCTCTGGCAAGAAGCTTCTCCATGAACGCATTCTTCTCATCGGAGTATCGAAGCAGGGTCCGGGCTCCTTGCGAAACGATCCTTTGTTTGATCTCGCTGTATCGCTCGGCTTCCATGGCATGAGCCCGGAGGTAATCCCGAATTATGATGTTATGGTTCCAGATGTCGCCACGGTACGACACGATATGAACGTTATAGGCGAGCTCTCCTCTTTTGCGGAGGTAAATGCGGCCGATGATCCCGGATTCGCCCAAGTTCTCGTAACCTATGGCGGCCAGTTTGGGAAGGATTTCATCCGTATGCCGGGCGGTCTCCACGCCCACCAGTATATCGACGATGGGTTTGGCCGTCATGCCCGGTACGGACGTGCTTCCGAAATGTTCGATCGCAGCCATATAAGGACCGATCTCCCCGATCAAGAGCCGATGTTCGTCGTTAAACCGATCCGCCCACTGCTTGTCATAGGGCTCCAAGTGGATGGCTTCGTCAATGGTCATGAAGGAACCTCCTTCGAATGGGTACGTGCGTGCTGGTGAAGCTCCTCAAGCCAAAAGTAGCGGGCTCGTAAAAGGGCGTAGGGTGCAGCTTCAGGCCACGCTCACGCACTCACTGTATGACTTCATCATGCCCTATATGGTTTTAATCGACAAAAGCCAGTGTGCTATGGTTTATGGTCAAGCATGCCTTAATATCGACTTTCCACGACGGCAGGTGCTAGAACCTGCCGCGCATACCTTCCGGCCTCCGCCCGAAGTGTTTCATCGCTTACCCGTTCTACGTTATAGGTCACGAAGGCAGGCAGATAATGGGCCTTGCACCGCTTCAACGTGGCTTGAATCGGCCGCAGCAGCTCACTTGCGGTGTACCAATTGTCCCCGCCTGCCTGATACCCTTGCTCCAATCCTGCCGCCGTCGTGGCCAGCATGAATTCCTTGCCCTTCAGATTGTTGCCTTCCGGCCCGAACGCCCAACCGAAGGTCAGCACGTCATCCATCCATTTCTTCAGCAGAGGCGGGCAGCTGTACCAGTAAAACGGGAATTGGAACACCACCCGATCGTATTGAAGAAGGAGCTGCTGCTCGCGCTCGATATCGATAGTCCAATCCGGGTACTCCTTGTAAAGATCCCGGACATCTACATTTCCATTCGCATACAGCCCGTCGTGCTCCATCAGCATCCGATTCGCACGCGAGTTGTCTAAATTCGGATGAGCCACAATCACCATGGTTTTCATACTCAGGTCTCTCCTGTCTCATTTGATTTGTTTGACACCCCCATTATGTTTCGGATCGGTTTCGTTGAAAAGTACGCTCTTTTTCTGTACTTAGTCCGCTCTGGCGTACCTAATCATCCCATGCATAGTACGATAAAACGTACTAAGTACGAATAAGAATAGTACTGGGTTTAAACCGAATCCTGTGCTACATTACTATCATCCAAGAAACAAGATCGATCACACACTTCCAAGCGGGAGATGAGAATATGAGAACAAACGATCAACGGCCTAACACCGACGGCATCCTGACCACGCTGCAATTAATCGGAGGCAAGTGGAAACCGCTGATTCTGTTCATTCTGCTGCAGGACGGAACCAAACGGTTCGGGGAGCTTCGGCGTCTGCTTCCGGGCGTGACCCAAGGCATGCTGACAAATCAGCTTCGTGAACTGGAACAGGATGGGCTGGTCGTACGCAAGGTATATCAGGAGATCCCGCCCAAGGTGGAGTATTCCGTCTCGGAGCACGGGAAGAGCTTGGACAGCGTACTCACCGACATGTGCACCTGGGGATTTCAGCATCAGGAATATGTCAACAAGGTCAACGAACAGTCTGATGAGAGCCCAGGAAAAAATGCAGGCGGACTGTAACGAAAATAGCAAGCCGGAACAAGGGGCCGGGGATTGCTCGAAATTTCGATCTCTTCGCATTCTTCAAGCCGTTCCTCTTGGGATCGGCTTCACCGGCTGCTCCTCTGCGTTTCATCATAAAACTCCGTTTTAACCCGCAAATACTCCCTTACCTTTTTTCGTGTATCGAAAAAACATTTCAAAGCGCTCTCTGCTTATCTTCACCTGTCACATGTCTGAATGAATAAGGGGCAAGCGGGTGGACCGCAGCTTGAAAATGAATCACGGAAATTCACTTCCACGTATTGCTTTTTTATGTCGATACGATATATATTTATATCGAATCGACATATCGTTGGAGGCGGTCTGTATGTATGAAATTTTTGTTCTGGGCGAATTAATGACCGGAGACAAACACGGTTACATGCTTCAAGAGATTCTTAAAAATGCAGGCGGGCCTTACCGCCAGATCAGTTCCGGAACGTTGTATCCCCTGCTCTCCCGGATGGTGGATCACGAGTGGATCCATCTCAGTCTGGACGGGTCCGGCGGAGGCAAACGCCCCCGAAAAATCTACGGGATTACCGATTCCGGCCGGCGGAAGTTTTTCGAGCTCATGGAGAAACCACTGGAATACAACATGGATACGGAGCAGATGTTCCATTTCAAAATGGTCTATTTCCGGTATGTTCCGAAAAGGGTTCGACTCGACTGCCTGCAGCAGTATTTGATTTATCTGGAGACCAACCTGAAGCATGTGACGGATTTTGAAGCGGAGATCGCGTTCTATAAACCCGAACCTGAGAAACAGCGATTACAATTGCTGAGGGTGCTGGATCACCGAAAGCAGATGGGGAAAACGAATATCGAGTGGATCAAGAAAGAAATAGCGGCTGTTAAGTCCGAAGAGGACTAGCGTTCAAGCGTTGTCGCATTTGATATCAAGGAGGGGATTACTGGATGGAACGTTTATGGACGAAGCCGTTTATTCAGATGACGGTCGGAATGTTGTTTCTGTTTACGGGCTTCTATCTGCTGCTGCCCACGCTTCCGCTGTATATCAAGCATCTGGGCGGCTCCGAGACCCAGGTGGGCTTGGCGGCCGGCGCGTTTACGCTGACGGCGGTGGTCTTTCGCCCGATGGTCGGGGGATTGGTGGACCGGTACGGCAGAAGAGCTTTTTACGTTTGGGGTCTTATCTTCTTTGTTCTTTCGATGTACCTCTACGATTGGGTCGGCAGCATTCTGCTTCTGCTTGCGCTGCGGATCCTGCACGGCGCGAGCTGGGCTTTCTCGACAACCTCCATCGGGACGGTCATCACGGATTTAATCCCGATCTCCCGCCGCGGGGAAGGCATGGGCTGGTACGGTATGGCGATGACGGTAGCGATGGCCATCGGCCCGATGCTGGGCACTTATATCGTGAGCGGGTATTCGTTTCGGACGTTGTTTCTGGTCGCTACCGGGCTCTCCCTGATTGCCTTCATACTGGCCTACATGACCAGAGCCCCTTATCAAGCCAAGCCTTCGGCAGGGCGAATTCAACTGGTCGAGAAATCCGTTCTCCCTGTCACGGCCGCCATCTTTTTCCTGGCGGTTGCCTACGGTGGAATTACGACCTTTCTCCCACTGTTTGCCGAGTCCATCCGGGTCAATCCGGGAACCTTTTTCCTGGTGTACGCCGTCGCTCTTACCTTGATCAGGCCCTTTGCCGGGAAGCTGTCGGACCGTTTCGGCGAAGCGGCCGTCATCATTCCGTCCCTTGTCATAACGGCCGGTGCCCTCATCGTCTTAAGCCAATCGAGCGGATTGCCCGGACTGATTACCGCCGCCATTCTGTACGGCATCGGTTTCGGTTCAGCCCAGCCCGCCCTTCAAGCAGCCACCCTGCGCATTGCGCCCGAGAACCGGAGAGGCGCAGCCAACGCCTCGTTCATGACGGCGTTCGATCTCGGCATCGGACTTGGCGCTATCCTGTTGGGCCTGGTCTCCGAGCGCATCGGCTATGCCTATCTGTTTACGGTTACGGCAGTGTCTGTTGTCGTATCCTTGGTCATATTCGCGGTCTTTGTAAGAAGACTGCTTACGTCTGTCGCTGCAGAGAAGGAGTGAAGGCTCCCCGTTCTCAAGCAGACACGCTCGCGGACTTGGACCGCCGCGTCGTATTGGAGCGTTCTGTCGCAGTGGAGCACTCTGCCTGACCGAAGCCGTTCTGCCGGGTTGACCGGACTGCCGTCCCTCTAAACCCGCCAGCCTCGGAAATCCGAACTTCCGCCCCCTCCGGCTTGGTAACCTCCGAGTCCGCTTCCGAATAGGCTAACGTATCTGATGTTAGATTGGAGCGATGGTACGCATGGCGCAATATGTACCGCCGGTGAGCATCCATACTCTCACGCATACGGCACCTGGTCTCGTGATTCATTATCCGCAGGTATACGGCCTCATGGATCCTGGAGCAGAAGAAGCCATCAACCGGGCCATTATTCTTCATATCCAGGATATGCAGCGTGAACAGCAGCAGGTTCAGACCGGCACCAACCCGCAAACGACGGGCACCTTTGAGATTAAAACGAACGAGCGCGGCATTCTTAGCCTTGTGTTGACCAACTACACCTACTCCGAGCATATGGCGCACGGGTATACGGTGACAAAAGGACTGACCTTCTCCACGGCCACCGGACAATCCTATGCCTTATCCGATCTGTTCCGGCCAGGCTCCGGCTATCAAGCCGTCTTAGCCGCCGAAGTGAACCGTCAGATCAAGGAACGCGGCATTCCCGTGCTGGAGAACGTTCCGGTTACCGTTTCGCCGAATCAAGACTTCTATCTGGCCGATAAGTCGCTGGTCATCTTCTATCCGCTGTATGCCATCACGCCATACTATGTCGGCTTTCCGATGTTCCCCATATCGGTATACGACCTCTTGGGCGTGGCGCCCGAGAACGGATTGTTATCGGATCTTGCCGCGGACGTGGCGTAGTAAGCAGCAGCGCATTCAGGCGATATGCAGCAAAAAAACAAACCCGATTCCCTGGCGCCTTACGCCAAAGCATCGGGTTTGTTAGTTATCATCGCATGAGTTTTACCTACTACGGTTTACACCATGATTTTGCAAATATCGTTCGTGAATTCCACCGGATCGGCAATCGGCAGGCCTTCGATCAGCAGCGCCTGATTGTACAGCAGATTCGTGTAGAGCTTCAGCTTATCCTGATCCCCCTGCAGCGCCTTAAGGGACTGGAACACCTCATGGTTCGTGTTGATCTCCAGCACCTTGTCGGCTTGGATATCCTGCCCGTTCGGCATCGCCTTCAGGATTTTCTCCATCTCGATCGAGACTTCGCCTTCCGTGGACAGGCACACCGGATGGGATTTCAGTCGTTTGGAGGCTTTGACGGACTTCACTTTGCCGGCCAAGAGGCTGCCCATGGCTTCAAAGAGCTCCTTGTTGTCGCTCTCCTCGGCTTCATTCTCCTGTTTGTCGGCCTCGGAATCGATGCCGAGATCCCCGCTGGATACCGATTTGAATTCCTTCTCCTTGTATTTCATGAGCATCTTAATCGCAAACTCGTCGACATCGTCCGTAAAGTACAGGATTTCATAGCCTTTGTCCAGCACCATTTCGGTCTGCGGGAGCTTCTCGATCCGGTCGATGGAGTCGCCGGAAGCATAATAGATATACTTCTGATCCTCTGGCATTCTGGACACGTACTCATCCAGCGAAACCAGCTTCTTCTCCTTGGAGGACGTGAACAGCAGCAGGTCCTGAAGATCTTCCTTGTTCATGCCGTAATCGTTGTAAACGCCGAATTTCAGGCCTCGGCCGAAGGATGCGAAGAATTTCTCGTAATTCTCCCGCTCGTCCTTCATCATGCCCTGCAGCGCGCTTTTCACTTTGTTCTTGATGTTCTTCGCGATCAGCGTCAGCTGGCGGTCATGCTGCAGCATCTCGCGGGAAATGTTCAGCGACAGATCCTCCGAATCGACCATCCCTTTCACGAAGCTGAAGTAGTCCGGCAGGAGGTCTCCGCATTTGTCCATGATCAGAACGCCGTTGGAATAGAGCTCAAGCCCTTTTTCGTATTCCTTGGTGTAATAATCGAACGGCGTATTCTCGGGAATGAACAGAATCGCGTTATATACCACGGCACCATCCGCTTTGACGTGAATATGTTTGAGCGGTTTATCGAAACCGTAACGCTTCTCGTTATAGAAGTTGACGTAATCTTCGTCCGTCAGCTCGCCTTTGTTCTTGCGCCAGATCGGCACCATGCTGTTGATGGTCTGCTCTTCCTGAACTTCCTCGAACTCGTTCTCGGCATCTGCCTTCGGACGCTGCGTTTTCACGTCCATTTTGATCGGATAACGGATAAAATCGGAGTACTTCTTAATGATCGCTCTTAGGCGGTATTCTTCCAAATACTCGTCATACTGATCGTCTTCCGTATTCTCCTTGATCTTCAGCACGATCTCGGTTCCGACGGAATCCTTCTCGGCAGGCGTAATGGTATACCCGTCCGCGCCTTCGGATTCCCATTTATATGCCTCATCGCTGCCCAGGGCACGGCTCGTCACGGTAACGACGTCGGCCACCATGAAGGCGGAGTAGAAGCCCACGCCGAATTGGCCGATGATATTGTGTCCGTCCTTCGCTTCATTCTCGCTCTTGAATGCAAGGGAACCGCTCTTCGCGATGACGCCGAGGTTGTTCTCAAGGTCTTCCTTGGTCATCCCGATCCCGGTGTCGGCAATGGTCAGCGTGCGGTTGGCTTTATCCGCGGTAATCTTAACGTAGTAATCCTCTTTATTAAAGGTCAGGCTGTCGTCGGTCAGCGCTTTATAATAAATCTTGTCGATTGCGTCGCTGGCATTCGAAATCAGCTCGCGCAGGAATATCTCGCGCTGCGTATAGATGGAGTTGATCATCATCTCGAGCAGCCGTTTGGATTCAGCTTTAAACTGTTTTTTCGCCATGAAAAAATCTCCTTTCCAATCTGAACGAGGTTTCTTTTAGCACTCTTTACAATAGAGTGCTAACACTTCTTCTATTTAAACATGTACCAATTTTTGATGTCAATATGTTTGGAGACTTTCATGACTCAAACGCGGCAGCAACCTTTGATCGGCGATGCAGATGATTTCGGATGAATCTCTGGAGAACGGGCAGCAAGCGCCGAAAGGGCCGTCTAAAAAGGAATCCCCTTTTTAGACAGCCCTCCACATTCATGACTCGATGCTGCTATTTAATCTCTTGGATAAAACAGGACGAATCCACCATACGTAATACAAACCGCATAAGAGCAGCACGCCGGCGGTGGCCAGAAAGGGAAGCCGGTAATCCTGCCGGGCCAGGATCAGTCCGGCGACAAAGGTTGCCCCGGACGAACCTAAACTCCGGAATACCGACCGCATGCCGGCGTACAGGTTTCGTTCCTTCTCATTGAAAGCCGACATCAGCAGACTGTCCAGCAGATTGGACAGCATGGTCACGCCGCCGCCCCGCAACAGAAACAGCCCGACGAACAGCCATACGGGGAGAATCATGTACAGCGCGGCAAACAGCAAAATATTGACGATAAATACCGAGATAATGGCCGTGTTATAACCGAACCGCTCCATGACGTACGGCGTCATCAATGAGCATATAAACAGCAGGATCGCGCCGATGGCCAGAATCAGGGATACCTGGTCGTCCATCCAATCCAGGCGGAACTTCACGATGACGTTCAGGAAGGAGCCCGTCATGGCGATACAGCCGCCGAGCAGCGCGGTAAACACGGCGAACAGCCATAAGGTCCCGGACGATAGAGGTCCCATTAACCTGGACCATCCTCTTGAAGGCGAAGCTGCCGCCGCTGCCTCTTCCAAAGCCTTGTGCTCGGCAGGCAGCCAGAATGCCCGGATGACGCCGTGAAGCACAAGCACCAGCCCGGTCAGCAGAAGCGACACTTCATAACCCCTGCTTCCTTCGAGCCCCTTCGAGATATATCCGGCCGCGAGCGTTCCGAGTCCCGTAAAAGCCGTAAAGACGGCAAACATCAGGGAGAATGCACGGGCTTCCTCTTTACGGGACCGGCAATAATGGAAGAGAAGCTGGATCTCCGTTGTCTCCACCAGCGTCAACCCGGCAGACACCATGACTTGAGCGGCATAGAACCACAGCAAATCATCGCTGATGGCAAACAGCACATTGCCTGCGGCGATAAAGAATACGCCGGTAACCAGCAGTTTTTTTCTTCCTGCCCGGTTGGCGAGCAGGGATACCGGAATGGCGAGCACGCCCATAATCAGAATGCCCATCGACACCAACGCGCCGATCTCGTCTTCCCTTAGCCCCCGGAAGAGCAGATGCAGATTCAGGACGAGTGTATAGAGGCCGATGCCGATGCCGTAGAAGGCCTCGCTTATCAGGAACCGGCGCACCCCCGTAGACAGCTGCAGCAGGTCTTTGATGTAAAAGGACATGTTATTCCCCTTCTCCAGAAAATCCGGTAACGATATGAGATGAACATCACCGGGTTACTCGTATAATCCCGCTTCCGAGCGCATCCGCCGGCTCAACCGTACAGGATCGGTATCCTCGGCAGCGTAAGGCTTCAGCAGCATGCGGAACGAGAACGGCTCCGGCTTGATCGAGTGCTCGGGAGCCTGTGCCGGACCGCAGCTGTTGCTGCCAAGCCCGTTCTGCCGGTAATCCAGATTCAGCGTAATGAAACGCTGCGGAACCAGATCGCTGGCATGCGCGGCAGACTCCACGTCCTGATCGGTGTAGCGGCTCGCACTGAAATTAAGGGAGGGGTCGCCTACGGCAAGAAGCCCCAACCCCGCACCATCCGCCAGCGAGACCCAGCGGACATCCGAGCGGTTCCCGTTTTCCTGCGGATAGATATAGGGCGTAAACAATTTATCCACGGTGCTGCGGTATTCCCCGAACCGTCCCGCTTCCAGGCTGTCCGGGTAGCTTTCCCCAGGTCCTCTGCCGTACCACCGGACATGTTCCATGTCGCCCGCG
This sequence comes from Priestia sp. BR_2, assembly GCF_041954005.1. NCBI lineage: Bacteria > Bacillati > Bacillota > Bacilli > Caryophanales > Bacillaceae > Priestia > Priestia sp. BR_2. The sequence continues at coordinate 275,298 of NZ_JAVFHM010000351.1, forward strand.
ACTTGCATTTGCAATCCGATTTTGGGCAGCATGCCGGGCGGCGTGCCGATCGGCTCACCCTTCACGTCCATGATGATCAGGCCGCTGGAAGTGATCGTATAGGTCGTTTCGCAGCGGAAGCCCCAGTCGTATACCGGCGGAGCGATGCGGGAAACCCGCTTTACCTCAACGCATTCCCGGTCCAATCGCTTCCATTCGAAATGATCGACCCGCTCGGAGAGCCGGTCCAGATGGGCCTTGCGCCAATCCGGAAGCACGTACATGTCGTTATCGATCGGCGGACGCCAGAAATTCAGCGCCGGTCCGCCAAGTGCAATTCTTTTGCCATGCATGGACAAGGTTTCGAAGCCGGCATGAAGGGCGCTGAGGGACAGCTGAAAGCTTCCATTCCCGACGTGAAGGCCATGCTTCTCCTCGCTAATCTGCAAAGCTCCCCGCCGTAAGGCAGCCGTCGGCTCGAATTCGGGCTTCGACGATTCCCGCAGCAGAAGCTGGGACCATGCCACTTCATGTCCCCGTTCCGCCCAGCGGCAGTCCGCGGCCAGCGAGAGGGATACCTCCAGCCACAGCTCGGCGTACGGATTCACGCCTATTGTCGCTTGCTCCAAGGCCTTCAGGAGGCTTAGCTCCGCGCTTGTGCCTGCTTCGATGCGGGGAAGCTGCAGGACTCCGCTATGGACAAGCTGTCCATCGGACAGCACCCGGTAATGGGCCTGCAGATGATCCAGCGAAATGAAATCATAGCGGTTCATGATATGAAGCACACCGTGTCTTCGCATCGACATGCGGACAGGCTCAATGACCTTTTTGTATTCCAGAAGTCCGGGTGAAGGCGTCCGGTCCGGACGGACCAAACCATCGATGACGAAATTGCTGTTGTTCGGCACATCGCCGTAATCGCCGCCGTACGCATAATCCATCCGGCCGTCCGGGGTCCTTCTGCTCAGCCCGTGATCGATCCATTCCCATACGAAACCGCCCGCCAGGCGGGGATGCGCTTCAAAGGCATCGAAGTAGGGACGCAAGCCTCCGGGGCCGTTGCCCATCGCGTGCGCGAATTCGCACAGAATATGCGGTTTGGGATGATCGGCCATTTTGCCGAAGCCCTCCATCTTCTCGACGGAGGAATACATCGTGCTCACCACGTCGCACACCTCGGCTTCGCGGTCCTCCTCGTAATGGATCAGTCTCGTCGGATCATGCTCCCGGCACCACTCCGCCATCGCGCGGAAATTGCAGCCGAAGCCGGATTCGTTGCCGAGGGACCAGAACAGCACGGACGGATGGTTCTTATCCCGCTCCACCATCCGACGGACGCGGTCCACGTACGCTTCCTTCCAATCCGGATCGTCGCTCAGGCGGGAAATGTTGCCGAGCGGCTCAAAGCCGTGGGTCTCCAGATCCGTCTCTTCCATCACGTACAGCCCGTACACGTCGCACAGCTCGTAGAACCGGGGATCATTCGGGTAATGAGCGGTCCGTACGGCATTGATGTTGTGCTGTTTCATCAACCGGATGTCCTCCAACATCGTGGACAGGGTGACGGTTCGGCCCGTATCCGGATGATGGTCATGGCGGTTGACGCCTTTCAGCAGGATTGCCTTGCCATTTACCAGTAGCTGTCCGTCCTTCACTTCGATGGAGCGGAAGCCGACGCGCTGCGCCACCGTCTCCAGCGTCTCCCCCTGATTATCCCGCAGGGTGATCACCAGGTGGTACAGCGCCGGTGACTCGGCACTCCATAAATCCGGGCCCGCCACCTCGATCTCAAAATTCTCCACGGAAGAGTGCCCGACGTCTTTGCCGGTTGACCCCGCTTCCGCTCCGGCGCCATTCAACAGCTGCAACTGGACGAAGCCGCGCTCCGTACCTTCCAGCTCCAATTGCACCTGCAGCTTCGCGTTTCGATACTCCGCATCCAGCTCGGTCGTTACGCGGAAGTCGTTGACGCGAAGAGCCGATGGCTCCGCGATCAGGTATACGTCCCGGAAAATGCCGCTCATCCACCACATGTCCTGGTCTTCCAGGTAGCTTCCATCGGACCATTGGTATACCCGGACGGACATCTTGTTAACGCCGGGCTTCACATAAGGGGTCAGATCGAACTCCGAAGTCAGCCGGCTCCCCTGGCTGTAGCCGATAAACGACCCGTTCAGCCACACATGGAACGCGCTGTCCACCCCGTCGAATTTGACGCAAATTTTTCTGCCGTCCCAATGCAGCGGAAGCTCGAACTCGCGGACATAGCTCCCGGTCGGATTCGCATTTGGCACATGCGGCGGGTCCACGGGGAACGGATAGTACAGGTCCGTGTAATGCGGATGCCCGTAGCCCTGCAGCTGCCAGTGTCCCGGAACCGGGAGGTCATCCCAGGCCGATACATCGTAATCCTCCTCATAAAATGCTTCCGGAGCGCTCTCCGGCTCCTCGGCATAGTGGAATTTCCACACCCCGTTCAGCGATTGGTACCAGGCCGAGCTGCCTCTGTCATAACTGAGCGCTCCGTCCGCATCCGCGAACGGAATGAAATAGGCCCGGCTTTTTGCCCGATTTCGTTCCAGCACGCTCAGGTCATCCCAGTCGCGGCCGATACGATGGTCTTTCATCATGTCTCTCCATCCTTTCCCAAGCGGTCTAAGCTTCTAGAGGTCGTTCAAAAAGCCATCTTTCCATGACTTTTTGAACACGCACTTCTATGTTCTGATGCTGCTTCAAGCTCCATATCCATTGTGGATGCCGCTTATCGCCGGCACCGTTTACCCCTTGATCCCCGTTGTGGCGATGCCGCCAACGATATAACGCTGCGCGAAGAAAAAGACGGCCAGCGGCGGAATCGAGATCAGGCAGGTGATGGCCATAATGGATTGCATGTCGACGCCGTGCATGCCCTTGAATTGGGATAACCCCAGCGTCAGCGTATATTTCGTCTGGTCGTTCAGGAAGATGAGCGGGCCCAGGTAATCGTTCCAGCAGCTCATCATATGGAACACGGCCACCAGGATGAGCGACGGACCCATCAGCGGCACGATGATCCGCAGCAGAACCGTCATTTTGCCCGCCCCGTCAATCGTTGCCGCTTCATCCAGCTCCTTCGGCAAGGTCATGATGAACTGGCGCAGCAGAAAAATGAAATAAGCGGAGCCGAACCAGGACGGAACGATGAGCGGTTTGAGCGTATTGATCCAGCCCAGGTAATTGAACTCCATATACTGCGGAATCATGGTCACTTCCCAAGGAATCATCATGGTGGCAAGCACGATCAGGAACAGCGCGTCCCGCCCCTTGTATTGAAACCGGGCAAACCCGTAAGCTACCAGCGTGCACGAGACGAGCTGCCCGAGCGTCGACAGCAGCGTCACGATCAGCGTATTTTTCAAAAACAGGTTAAACGGCTGAATGCTCCAGGCCTCCGCGAAATTGCTGAACCTCCACACGGAAGGAAACCATTTCGGAGGAAACAGATACAGCTCCTGCTGCGACTTCAGCGCCGTCGTGACGGCCCAGAAGAGCGGAGCAATGAACAGCAGCGAGCACAGAATGAGCAGTGCGTACGTGATCACCTTTTTCATACGGAACCTCCCTCCCTGCTGGCTTGAACCCCTTGCTTGGCACGCTTCGGCTTCGCCTTCTCCTTCTCCTTCTTTGTCTTCATCTCGCCCTCATAGAACACCCAGGCCTCCGAAGACTTGAACACGAGGAACGTCAGCGTCAGCACGATCAGGAACATGAACCAGGCGTTGGCTGCGGAATACCCCATCTTGAAATATTTGAACGCATTCTCGTACATGTACATCGCATAGAAAAACGTCGACTTCAGCGGGCCTCCGCCCGTGAGCAGAAGCGCCAGCGTCAGCTGCTGGAACGCGGCGATGATGGACGTAATCAGGTTGAACAGCAGCGTGGGCGTGATCATCGGAATGGTCACATTGAAGAACTGCCGAATCTTGCCCGCCCCGTCCATCGAGGCCGACTCATACAGGTCCTTCGGAATTCCCTTGAGACCCGCCAGAAAAATAAGCATCATCGAGCCCTGTCCCCATAGGCTTGCAATGACCATGGCGACCAGGGACCACTTCGTATCGTTCAGCCAGTCCGGCCCTTCGATGCCGACCAGCGATAAGAAATAGTTCAGGATTCCGTAATCCCCGCTGTATACCCAGGACCAGATCATGGCGAGGGCGACGCCGGAAATGACCGACGGCAGGTAGAAGGCGGTGCGGAAGAATGCGCTCCCTTTTACCTTCTGATTCAGCAGCATGGCAAGCCCCAAAGCCACGATGATGTTCAGCGGCACGAACAAAGCCGCGAATTTCAGCGTAACCAGCAGCGATTTCCAGAACAGCGGATCGTTCGAGAACATCTCCACATAGTTGTCGATGCCGACAAAGGTCACTTGGCCTACGATCGGCCAATCAAAAAACGAAATGACGAGGGAGAACAGCAGCGGGCCAAGCGTGAAAACCAGGAATCCGAATATCCATGGAAAAATGAAGAGGTAGGGCACGGCCCCACCCCAACGTTTTGGTCCAAGTCGCTTCGGGGCCGCTGTCTGCTGTTGTGGGTAAGGCACTTGCGTTTGGGCCATTTTCGCGAACCTTCTTTCTTCGATTATTTCAAATAGCGTTCGCTATCCTTCACCGCCTGGTTCAGAACCTCCTGCGCATCGCTGCCGAACATGACGGATTCCACGGCTGCCGACAGTTGGCGGTTCACTTCGTTCCATTTTGGATTCAGCAGAAAGGCCGGCGTATTGTCCGAGCGCTCCAGCATCGTGTAATACGGCTTGTAGAGCGGATCCTGGTCCTTCTTCAGCTCGTTGACCACGCTGACCCGGACCGGCAGGTCGGCCACGCGCATTTTGATCGCTTCATCCGATACGTAGAATTTGATGAACTCCCACGCCAGATCCTTGTTCTTGGAATCCTTCGCTATGGATAACGCGGATTCGGCCAATACGCCCTTCACTGGCTTGCCCTCGAAGGCCGGCATCTCTACCGTGCCCACATCGATTCCGGCTTCCCTGAAGGATTCCAGCGGCCAGATGCCGCTCTCCCACATGGCAATCTTGCCGGCTTTGAAAATATCCTCCCCGCTCTGCTGCCCTTTGCCTCCGGTCAGGACCGCCGAGCCGTTCTTGAGCATATCGCCCAGCATCTGAATGGCTTCCGCCGTTTCCTTGCTGTTCATGTAGCCTTCGATCGTCGTGCCGTCCTCCGAGATGAAGGATCCGCCGTTGCTCCATACGAACCCTTGAAGGTCATACGTATCGTTCTCGGCCCGCACGCCGAAGCCGTACTGCTTCTTCGATTTATCCGTCAGCTTCTGGGCGATTTCCTGGAATTCCGCCCATGTCCATCCATCGCTCGGGTAAGCAATGCCCGCATCGTCGAACATCTTCTTGTTGTAGTACACCACCCGGGTCGTAAAGCCCGCCGGGATTCCGTACAGCTGATCGTCGATCTTGCCGTAGTTGAACAATCCTTGGTAAAAATCATCGATGTTCAAATCCTCGTCCTTGGACGCGTAACCATCCAGCGGCTCCAAGGACTGGTGATACGTCGGAAAATCCCACATGTACATCACGTCCGGCGGATTGGCTGCGCCGAATCCGGCGGCCAGCTTCTGATCGAATCCGTCGGCATAGGCCTCGACCTGCACCTTCGTGCCGGGATGCGACTCTTCGAACTTCTTGGCGATCTCCTGCTCGATCTTCAGCGCATCTCCCGTATCCCATGTCGCGAAACGAAGCGTGGTTGCCGCCTCCGACGAGCTGCCGTCCGGCTGCTTCGCGCTGCCGGTCCCGCCGCTGCCGCCGCATGCGGCCAGCAGCGATGCCATTAACGTCATAACCGAAACCATTGCGATCCATGACATTTTCTTTTTCATATTGTCAGCTCCCCTAAAGTATTGAGTTGATATGAATTGAACCGCTTTCATCATAACTCGGATGAAAGCGGTTCAAAACGTGCGCTGATTCGCAGATGATCGTATTTTTGTTCGAACTTTAGCCCGCGGGTGTTCATTTGTTTACGATGATTCCCCTTTTTGTTCGGCACGGTATTGGCTTGGCGTCTGACCCGTGCAGCGCTTGAACCATTTGCTGAAATATTTGCTGTCTCCGAGTCCCGTCTTCTCGGCGATCTCCTGCATCGTTAAGGAGGTTTCGCGCAGCAGGCCGTAAGCAAGGCGGAGCTTGCGCTTATATTGGAACGCGATGAAGCTGTCGCCGACCGTTTTCTTGAACAGGATCGAAAAATGGCTGCGGCTCAGCCCCACCTGCTGGGCCAGCTCCGCTGCCGACCACTCGTCCGCGGGATGTTCGTGCAGCAGATGAACCGCCTGCAGGATCGGCTCCGGCCACTGCTCTCCGTTCAGACCGTACACCCGCTCCAGCTCGGCTTCCTTGTGCAAGGATTGAAAGGCTTTCTGCACATCCACCGAGTCCTGAAGACCTCCCCGCCAATTCCAGGCAAGCTTCCCGCATCGGCTCTTAATCTCCACCAGCAGCCCGTCCGCCGCTTCCTTATATTCCTCCGGCACGGCCCAATAGCAGCTGTCCGCGCCGTACGGGACCCGCTTGCTGCTGCGCAATCCCGGCTCCTTGGAGCCCTGCTCCTTCAGCAGGTGCTCCCAACTGCCGCTGCAGCCCGCCGTTTTGATCAGATACAGCGAAATGGGCTTGCCCTCTCCCAGCCCGGCGCGGCTGCAAAGCTCCCAGAGTTCTCCGGGGAAACGGTCGCTGTGCCCGTTAAGCCAAGCAAACAAATGGGCGGAAACCTGTTCTTCCAGCCCGTACACGTTGGCCGGCGCATCAGACAGCTCGCGTTGAAATTTACCCAGCATCGCTTCGAGCTCTTCGTCCTCGAAGGCGGTTTTCAGCAGATATCCGGACGCGCCAAGCCGCATCCCTTCCTGGGCATATTCGAAATCCCGGTGGCAGCTGAGCAGAATGATCCGGGTTTCCGGCGCAGCCTCCTTCACCTTCCGGGAGAGCTCGATCCCATCCATCTCCGGCATGACGATATCCGTAATGACGACCTGCGGCCGAAACTCCAGAAAAGCCTCCCAGGCTGCCTGGCCGTTAGGGCTGTCCGCCACAACCTCCATCCCGAACCGTTCCCAGGGCACCGTGGAGCGGAGTCCCTTGCGCACAATGCTTTCGTCGTCGGCAATCATCACTTTAATGTTCCCTGTATTCATCATCGAAAGACTCCTCCCTTTTCGGCCAGCGTATGATGATCGTTGTTCCTTCTCCCTTAACCGAATGCACCTTCAGTCCGTAGAGCGGACCGAAATGCAGCTTGAATTTCTGGTCGGCGTTCCGCACGCCAAGCCCGCCGCGGCCCTTCCGCTTCGTCTCCGGCGAAAACAACCGCGCCAGTTTGTCCTCCCTGATGCCGGCTCCGTTATCGCGGAGCGTGAGCACAAGCTCGTCATGATCCTCCTCGACCTTGACATGGATCTCTCCCTGCCCGTCCGTAAAGGCATGGAAAAATATATTCTCGAACAGCGGCTGAAGCGTCATCCGCGGAATCAAATACGGCAGAAGCGAATCATCGCAATCCAGGCGATAACGAAATACTTCACCGTACCGGATTTCCTGAATCTTCAGGAAGTGGCCGATCATGCGCAGCTCCCTGTTTAGGGTAACGAGCTCCTGGGAAATATCCAGATTTCCCTCCAGCACCATCGTCAGATGGTACAGCATCTGGCGAATGTCTTCCGCGCCTTGCAGCCGGGCCTTCCACTGGATGGAATTCAGGGTGTTGAACAGCAGATGGGGGTTGATCTGATAATGGAATGCGCGCAGCTCGGCCTCTTTTTTCAGCCGCTCGCTCTGCTCCACCTCGCCAATCAGGGTCTGCACGCCCGTTACCATCCGGTTAAAACTCATGTCGAGGCTGCCCAGCTCATCCCTGCCCTCGATCGGCGTACGGGTATCCAGCTTGCCGAAGCTTACCTTCTGCATCGAGTCCTTCAAGGTCCGGATCCGCGAAGTGAACCGGGAGGAGAACAGATAGGCGATGCCAAAAGCGAGCAGGCAGGAGACGATGGCAACAACCATCGTGTTCGCCCGGATCACGTCCGAGGATTGATAGAACGCCTTGGCGGGAATTCTGGCTTCCATGGTCCATTGGTTGGCGTCAATCGTCCGGGTCCAGGCCACATCGCTGTCATGGGGCGTATACGGAGCGTCCGTCTCATACACGACCGTGCCGTCCGGCGATGTAATAAGCAGGTGGGCATGCGTGTCGGCCTCGAACTTGGCATAACTTCGCAGCAGCTCCTCGGCGTTCTCCTCGATCAGGATGACGCTGCCGTCCTGAGCCTTGTCCGGGTGATGGATCGGCACCGCCAATCCTAGGACAGGCACGTTGTCGCTATCGCTGTTATTAATGGAATGATCCTGCGGATAGAAGCCCAGCCAATAGGTGCCGGCATAGGCTTTCGGCCTGACGTTCCACGCCGGGATATTGCCGAGTTTATTCACGTCCAGGTTGTTCTCCCCATAGTAATAACCGGAGCTCGTTATGATGTAGATCCCGGCTGTCAGCTGCGTCCGCAGGGACTTCAACAACGATTCGAAATCGTTCTTCTCCATGATGTCGCCATAGGTGGACGGCGTCCCGTTCCCGATTCCCGAATGGCTCGGGTCCAGCAGGTAGGAATAAATCGTCTCCGCCGTCTGCTTCATCCGCCCCAAAGCCGAACTGGTCTGCTGCTCCAGCTGCGCTACGGCATTATCGCCGTATTTGCCGAACTGGGAGTTAATCACTTTAGCGGATTGCACATAGGAAAGTCCGCCAAGCGAGAACAGCGGAATCAGGGTGACGACTAAAAAACAGGTAAGCAGCTTGGTTCTTATGCTGTGATAGGTGCCGGTGAACATCCGTCCGGCTCGGTCTTTGATTCCCTGAAAATTCATGGTTACTCTCCCCATTGTCGTATCGAATCGTATCGTGAACATCCATCCGATCGTTCGCCATGCGGCTGTACTGCTTACGAGATCCCGTGATACCGCTTTCATTATAAACCTGAACAAAGGGCTTGTAATTAGGCGGCAACTGGAAAATGAGAGGAAACGGAAAAAGCACCTCCTCCGCAAGGCCAAAAGCCCGGGAAGAAGTGTGATTCCGTGACAGTTATAACGTGTATTCATGTCCCAAAATCAAAAATACGCTGGAGGTCCAGGTGAAAGCCCGATCGCGCAGCCCGGCTCCGGTCAGGGCATCAAAATTCTCGGCCATGCCGCTGAGACTGACCATTCGGCAGTACCGCTGCGCAATCTCCATGGCCAGCTCCTTATCGCCGGCCGCCGCCACCCCTTCGACCAGCAGCATCGTGGAAGGAGCCCAGATCGGTCCGCGCCAATATCCGTCCGGCTTATAGTATGGGCTGCTTACGCTTTCGGTCGCCCAGCCGTTGCTCGTCAGAAATCGGCTTTCATCCCGAAGCCCTTCCAGCAGAGCCGTGCGGATATACTCGGGAAGGCGTTTACCCAGCAGAATAGGAACGAACAGCAGCAGGCTGTCCCCTTCGGACGGCTCATGCGTTCCCGAACGGCAGGCCGTAAACCGGCCGTCCTTCCAGAAGTGCCGAATCATGCGGTCCAGCGTATCGTCCGCTCTCCGTCTCCATCCGGCCGACTCCTCCGACAGGCCCAGCAAGCCCGCGATTTCGGCCAGCGTCTCCATCTGGATAATCAGATAAGAGGCAAGGTCGGGACTCTCAACGGGAATGCCGTTATTGAACGCCGTGCTGTTGTCCCAGCCCGAGTCGTTGCCGTGGTTATACTGGGGAATGCCGTCGCCGTCATGATCCCGGTGCGTGAACCACCACTGCGTCCATTTCGCTAGAGGGCCATAGACCTCGCGCAGCTGGGCCTCCTTGATGTAATCCGTCCGACGCATCATCCAGGCCAGCGTCCAGCCGTGAATCGGCGGTTTGTTGCAATTCCAAAGCTCGTATTTATCGTTCACGAAGTCCGGGATCAGGCCGCTCTCATCCTGCCGGTCAAAAAAGATCATGAACTGGTCCCAAGCCAGCTCCGGCTGATGCCGTACGAGAGCCATCGCGTTAAAGCAGTTGTCCCAGCTCCAGATGTTGGTCATCCAATTCTTGGACATGTACATGGCCGGGCGGGTCAGGCAGCCTTCGGCGGGAACCACGCAGGACCAGGTAATATAGGCGGCCAGCTCCCTGGCTTCCTGCCACTGCTCAGAGACGGCAAGGGTATTGTTCAGCCATCTGGCGTAATCCTCGCGAGCGCTTACAACCGCATCGTCGAAGGACTCCCATTCGCCGCGCGGCTTCAAGACGGTCATGAACTCTTCGACCGCAAATTCGGCCACATTGGATGCAGGATCCACGGAAAAGTCGGCGGTCACACGCGAGCTCTTGATCTCGTTCCATTCAACCTCCATGCCCATCTGGCCCGCAAGCCGGGTCAGCATGAAGCGGCAGCCATGCGTGAAGCTGTTCACCTCCCAGCCGTCCGGATGGGTCTCATAGGCATAATCATACGCGGCGGGGAAAAAGGTAAGCCGGATGCCGCAGCCTTCCGAGCGGAATCGCACGGTCCGGGAGTCCGATAAACAAATATCCGCATGGCCTAACGAATCGGAGGCCGTTAGCCTGATGTTGTCGGGTGATGCAATAGGTTCAAACGGAACCGGCTCGTTCTGCCGGTTTAGCAGTTCTATCAGAAACGCCTCGCCAAACTTGTCATCCCCTCCGCGGACGGTTCGCAGGTAAAGACCTTGTCTGCGATCCTTGGCCGCTGGCAGGAGGGATATCGCCAAGAAGGACTCTCTTCGGCTGAAAGGTACGATATTCAGATCAAAATTCATAGGACATCTCCTTCGCTGAGGTATCGCTTTCATTGTAAAACTTCTCAAGGAAGGAGAGGACTGACGGATGTCTTGCCGATAGAGGGATATTGTTCGGGGCACGCTTGCTTTAGCGAGGGAGGTGTCATTTTGTTCGATATGAGGGGATACAAATGTGCGGGCGAATGTCTGGGGTGACCGCAGCCGATGACGTCATCCCGGTCGGAGGATTCAATCTCCGTCCGGGATCGTCCGTTTATCGGACCAGCCAGCCCTCATGGTCGCTATGCCTGTTATGGCTTCTGCCCGTGCTGACGCCAATATTGTCTTTTTCTGTCATCGCGCACGGTAATGCCCAGCTTCGAGAGCTCCCGGCGCAGATCAGCCGCGTCCTCTCGATTCTCGTTCTCGATGGCCTTCTCCCGTGCCAGGAAGAGCGCGTTCATGCTGGGCGTCAGTTCCGGCGAATCGGCAACCCATCTGACGTAATGGTCGGCGAACGGATCGCGGTCTCTCCAGGAGTAACCGTGCCGCTTGAAGGCTTCGGCCACCGTTTCCCGCTTGGCTTCGGGTTTCTCGCGATAGAGCTCCTCCCCCTCGTTGCCCAACAGGACCAGCTGCTTGCCGTCCATAAAGGCAGCGGAAACTTCTTCTCTCGTAAAGGTTTGTTCAGCTTCATGTATGCGGTTTGTAATCTCCTTGTCCGACAGGCGAACCGCAAGGCTTTCTTTAATGGCTAAGTGAGAGAGCACCGTCCCAGCAAGCAGCCCCACGAGAGCGGTTACGATAACAACCCATGGGCCCTGGATCGATGCGATCAACTCCAAGGGTCCTTGAAATGGCACCCAAGCCAGGCCCGTTGCCCAATCCGCAATGGCAGGCAAAAACCAGCCGACCACCGCGCCTAATAAAGGCGGCACCGCCCATACCAGCAACCGGTCTGCCCATGATAATCCGAGATCACTGTATTCCCTCTCGTTATTCAATGGGGTCCGCTCCTTTCCTGAGAACGCTGTTCACCGCTTCTTTCCAGACCGCTTGATAGTCCAGCGGAATCTCCATCATGATATAACTCGTGATATTATCGATGACCAGAGCCAGAACATAGGCCTTGGAATCCGCATGCTGACGATCGACGATCCCGAAGTCGACCCCCAGATTCATGAATTCCCGAAAGCCGTCCAGGAACGATTGCTGCATGGCAGCTACCCGCTGGCCGTAATTGGCATTCCGGTTTGCGGTCAGCATGAACTCGCTCAATAAGCGCATCACCGGCACGAAAGCTTCTTCCTCCTCGGGAAACATGCGCAGCCCGCCCTGGTACAGCTGCTCTGCAAAGTTAAACGCATTTAGCCCGGTTAGGGAGAAATAATGATCGAAATGATAATCGCTGAACATGTATTCAAAGACCCGCTCCACCAGTTCATCCTTGGACGCAAAGTGATAGTAAATCGACGGTTTCGTAATGCCCACTTCGCCGGCAATCATCGCCAGGCTGGTCTTCTCGATGCCATGTGTCGCAAACAATCCGATGGCAGCCTCGACGATTTGCTGCGAGGTTAAATCCTTCTTTTTCACGCTGTCATCCGCTCCTTTTTTTACCTACCGATAGGTAGAATTTTAAGATGGATGATGAAGGATGTCAATATTTTTTAACTATCGGTAGGCAAAAAAACTAAAAATCGCCGATGCTTATCGCATCGACGATTCATAAGAATTAGGATTTGTCGCTTAACCGGCTCAACCGATTAAAGCATTCTTCTTCCCATCATGATGATGGTTTCAAGCAGCGCCTTCCACTTTCCTTCGACCGTGCGTGCGGTCTTTGCGGCGTGGGCCGCTGCATTGCGTTTCGAGCGCAATTTCGTTGCCATCCGGCATCGTTCCAGTTCCTGACGGAGATCGCGAACATGCTGTTTGGCAATATCTTCATTATTGATATTCATGTTTCATTCCTCATTTCTTTTTATAGCGACAACATTCCGACATTACCAATACCTGCAAGCTCCTCTTCCGTCCCCTTCACTATAATACTTCCATTGTTTGCCCGAAGGTAAGGGTACAAAATGCCTTTAATTCTTTTTTCCCCTACAACGACTTCGCCGAAGAGATCCAGGGAGGACATCGAAGCCTTAATATCTTCCTCGGTGACGTCATCGTCAAAGGTCAGCGTCCCGTCAACTATGAAGCTCGCCGGCTGGCCCAAAGCCGCCAGCTGATCCCTCGACCAGGTCTCCTCGCCGCTGATGAACACAAACAGCCGCTCATAACTTACGATTTCCGTATTCAGGTTGGGGCAGCGCTCCCAGACCAGATCTTCGATCTCTTCGCCGCAAATGATGAACGAAGTTGACTGTATCTCCGACACGGCCTGGCTGAAGGCGTCCCGGGTCACGTCCGCCTCGAGAATGAGCGGCTTATTCGTGTAGAGCTTATGGCCTTTAAAGCGCCGTACGCTTCTTGCGTTTAGCCGTAACGGTTTGGTTACATGCTCGAATCCTGCCGGGATCACCTCGACCAAGCCGTTGATCTTTTTCAATTTATCGTAGAAATACGGGGATTGATGTTCATGGATAATCGCCTTGCCGTTGACTTGGATCTTTTCAATCCGGGCCGAGAACTGCTCCATATCCAGCTCCTTATCCAGATGAACCATGCCGTTCAGGACCAGCTCCATAGGCTCGCTGTTGGAGGCCAGATATGCATTGTTCAGCTGCACTTTCCCGGACTCGAACCGGGGTTCGTATTCGTAAGCGTGAATCTCCGCGCTGGCGCCTCCCACTTTGAGGAGTGCAGAGGTAACGGCAGCGGCCAGATGCCGTGGAGCATAGACCTCGCCGTTAACCACCAAGTGCAGCGTGCCGCTCTGGAATGCTTCAAGGGATACTCCTTTATCGATGATGACCGTGCCGTTAACGAATACGCGGTCCGGCTGCTCCAAGAGCTGAAAATATTCCTCGTTCAGCCGCAGCGTGCCGCTGTAATAACGGTGTCCCTCGGGGATTTCAATCGTCTTGCCGATATTGCCTGCGTTTTTCAACAGCGTGAGGAGGTGTGCCGTCTCTGCCCGGTATATTACGAGACCTACGTTTCCGATCCGTTCGATGCTTGTTACGGTTTCCTCCGTAGCCTGCGTAAGATCCAACATCCCTACATTCTCGATGATTCTGCTCATTTCATATCTTCCTCCCATAGTTTTCTCAATTTTTTGATGGCGGTTTGCAATTTGTAACGAACCGTGGCTGCCGGCATACCCAGCTGCTCGCCGATTTCCTGGCTGGACATCCCGAGCCAAAAGCGCTTAAACACGATATCGCTCTGCGATTGCGGCAAACGGGCGAGCCATTCCGTCATTTCTATATTGCGGCTTGAAACGGGGAGCTCGGCGAAGACCAGATCATCCTCCCACGATACGAGCCGCTTCTCCCGGCGGCTAATATCGATCATGCGATTTTTGACGACTCTGAAGAACCAGGCCTTTTGCTTGTGAAGGGGCAGCGCTGCCAGGTTCGGCTCCTTGATGGCTTTCATAAAGGCATCCTGGACCAGATCATCCGCTTCGTAAGCATGCTTGGCGATGGATCTGGCATAACGCTGGACATCGTCCTTCAGGTTTTCATAGAGATCACATACTTGCATTAGCCAACCTCTCACTTTTCGTTTTGTCTTTTCTGTTAATATAACGTTTGGGAAAAAGAAACTGATGGATATTCTCGAAAATTATTTTTCAACCAATCAAAAACACGCCGACCGTCTTCGCGGTCAGCGTGTTAACGAACATTAATCCCACATGGAGAACAGCACTAGCAGTACGGCTACTGCGCCCAGCAAGAGCGAGTGCCTGGAAAACCATATCGAACGCATCTCTTCCTTCATGCTTGCATCCTCCTTCTATTTTCATTCAGCCGCTAACAACTCCTCTTCCCTGATGCCTTAATCCCACCAGCTAAGCATGCACACCAGCATAACCGCCGCAAAGAAACCGTCCATAAACTTGAGCTGAAGTTTAGCCATATTGGATTCACCTCCTTCTAAGAGACAACAACTCGAGTAAGAAATCCTATTTTATTATTGATTGATCAATTACTAATATCTAAAAAATAATCCCTTCGCATATCATGATATCGCTGCTGCGCCACTCTTCATGGCTTCCGCTGCTCATGCGCGTTTTTTCATTAACCCCCTCATGGTCGCCGCAATCGCCTGCTCATGAGGCGTCCATTGAATCGGACCGATCAGGCGCTCGTATTTCTCGCCGCTCAGCACCAAAGGCTCCTCGGTCAAATACAGCATCTCAACCACCTCTTTCATCACCGGATTGAATAACCCGATCAGGGAGAGCCCGATTCGTCCGAGCGGCATTACCGCCTTGCGCTTTCCGGCGGTCTGCTGCGCAATCCGCACCAGCTCATGGCCTGAAATCACGCCCGGTCCGGGGATATGCCAGTTCTGCCCGTAGGACTCCTCTCTCTCGGCAATCTCTACGATCATGCGGGCGGCATCCGGCAAATAGACGTATTCGCGGGGAACGCTCATGTTGCCGATGAAGGCGGTTGGCTTCCCGGCAGCAATGGCTTCCATCGTGACGGATAAATAGGATGCCTGCGCGGAAGGGCCATAGTAGTCGGGCAGCCTTACGATAAGAGGGTTTGCTTTATGCCAGCGCGACGAGAAGATCAGCTGCTCGTAGGCCAATCTTATTTTGCCCTTACGGGTATGCGGTTTTTTGGGATGATCCTCCGTTGCCTTTTCCATTAAGCGTCTGCCATACGGATAAATACCATCTACCACCACAACCCTGGTCCCCAGCTTCTCCGCAGCCGTCATGACCGATTCCCCCAGCGGCAGCAGCCTGGATTCCATCTCGTGGTAAGGAATATTGGCACTTTGAAAAATAACGTCGGCCCCATCCGCGGCTCTTCGGATATCCTCCGGATTAAAGGCATCTCCCGTTTCCAGCGTAAGCAGAGGAGAATAGTCCAGCTGCTCAGCCAGCTCATTCAGCTTCTTAACGGAACGGCCGAAGGCTACCGTTTGAATTCCGCGCTTCACCAGCTCCGCCGTTAATGGGGCGCCTACGCCGCCTGTCGCACCCAAAACAATCGCTTTTTTCATCATCAATCTCTCCTCATATTAAAATAATTGATTGATCAATCACAATTGATTAAAAAAGAAATGCCCTTTCTCCACCGCGCACAACCTGATGCAGTACGCGGTGCGGCACATCGACGTGCGCCTTATCTTTTGGGCATCATATTCGGCATATCCATCGCCATGGCTACATTGCACAGCATCCCCCGGGCCAGAAAATCGGAGGTTTTCTTGTCGGCATCCTCGAATCCCGCTTTCACGAAAGCATGCTGAACCAGGTCCTTCACCTCGTTCATTCCCAGCTGCATCGCTTCGCGGATAGGCGCTTCCTGGATCGTCTGCGCCTGCATCTGCAGCAAGATTTCGCTGCGATGGGATTGCACGATCCCTTCGTACGCCCGGATCAGGCCCGTCTCCAATTCCTCCGGAGCAGCGGACTCGATGACCCCCTGAAATGCCTGCACGATGCGCTTCCAGGAGACCGTCAGCGATTCCACGAGCAGCGATTCCTTGGTAAAGAACCGATAGACGTAAGGCTGGGATATCGCTGCCCGTTCGGCAACCTGAGCCGTGGTCGCGCGATAGTATCCGATCTCTGCAAACACTTCGATTGCTGCTGCTACAATCTCATTTCGCCGATTCGCAGAGGTTGAAGCTCTAGCCATTCAACCAACCTCCTCTCACTCGTTATGATTTATTATTGATTGACCAATCACTAATTGAACTCAGTATATACGGTCCGTTTTCCTTTTGCAACTGTTTTCTTCCAAAATTATTGAATTCAACACCTGGGATAGCTTGAGCATAGGGGAGGAATCCGCTATTTCTTATCGAATTGTGTTTATGAACCGCAAATAAGACGGGAGCCTATTCCAAGACTTTATCCTGTAATCGATCAAGGAGGATCAACCATGAGTCATGAAGGTCAACAGCAATTCGAACGATGGCATAGACACCGTACGGTCTTGCTTCAGCTGCTGCAGGACGTACAGAGCGAGCATTTGGATTATAAACCGTGGGAAAATGCCTATACCTTGGGCGGATTAGCTGTTCATATTGCGGCAGCCTCGGATATGTTCCTGCGTTCCATCCAAAACGGCTCGTTTACTCCACCCTCGATTTCCACCCAATTCGAGACCATCGATGACATTCGAAATATCGTGCAAGCGTCGACCGAATCGACCAAGGCCCTTTTTGCCGAATTGTCCGACAGCCAGCTTGAGCAGCCGCTCGACTTCAATGGGTTCACAGCGCCCGGCAACGTGTGGTTAAACAATATGGTCGACCATGAAATCCACCATAAAGGACAGTTGTTTACTTACGTGCGGGCTGTCGGAATCGAGAAGGTTCCCTTCTTCACGCTTCAGCCGGCCAAGCAGTAAAAACAAGACACGGCTGGATTTGCTGTTTTAAGTTATCAAAAGGAATTACCTCTTACTCAAAATAGAAAGCCGGATTTCCTGCAGCTTACGCTGAGGAATCCGGCTTTCTTCATCCCTGGCTAGCCTTGCTTCGCCAGCTTCACCACGGCCTGCAAAGCGGTGTTAATCTCGCGCTCCACCGCGTCGGCAACCACGTTTGTGTTCGGGTCGTACTCGGCCGCAAGGTCGGCGTCGGCAAAGCCGTCCATGGCCACAATCGCGCCGGCGCGAACGCCGCGGATCGCCGCAACGACGTAAAGCGCCGCAATTTCCATCTCGACGCCGAGCGCGCCGGCCGCTTTATATTTCTGGTGCGGCACTTCCTCGACTCCGTTAAAGAACACGTCCAGCGTGACGGTTATGCCCTTGCGCACGACGCCTTCGCCGATCGCGAGCGCGGATTCGTACAACGCCTCCGCCACCTGGCTGTCCGCAACCGCCGGAAAGCCGTCCGGCACCAGCTGCTTCGTCAGACCGTCCGTACGGATCGCCGCGGTGCTGACCACAAGGCTTCCTGCAGGAGTGTCCGCCCGATAAGACCCGGCGGTCCCCACGCGAATCAAGGTCTTCGCGCCCGCGCGGATCAGCTCCTCGAAGCAAACGGCCGCTCCCGGGCAGCCGACGCCATGGCTGGTTACCGCCAGCTCAACGCCTTCATGCGTCCCCACGAAAGTGCGGTACTCGCGGCTGAATGCCAGCTCGCGCGCATTTTCGAGCTTACGGGATATCGTCTCCGCGCGTTTCGGATCGCCGCAGACGATCACAAATTCAGGTATATCCTCCGAGTTCACTTGCAAAATAGGCATCAACATATTAGTCAAACTCCTTACGTGTCCATTCGTCTTCGGGTATATCCAGCGCCTCGCCGCTAAACCGCTCTTCCTTGAACGGGTCCGCTTCGTTGTGGAAGCCGTTACGTTCCCAGAAGCCCGGGCGGTCTTCCTTCATAAACTCGATGCCGCGCAGCCACTTGGCGCTCTTCCAGAAATATCGGTGCGGCACGACCGTGCGCAGCGGCCAGCCGTGCTTGTCCGTCAGCGGCTCGCCGTTGAAACGATAGGCCAGCAGCACATCGTCACGGAGCAAATCCTCGATCGGCACATTCGTGTCATAATCGGGATCGGCATGAAACATGACGTATTTGGCATCCGGCTTGATCCGAAGCCCTGCTATGAAATCCCGGAACAGGATGCCCTCCCATACCGTATCGAACTTGGACCAGCGCGTGACGCAGTGAATGTCGGTGTTCACCGTTACCGTTGGCAGCGCCAGAATATCTTCATACGTAAAGGTCCGTTCCTCTTCCACTTCGCCGAAAACCCGGAGGGTCCATTCCGACATGTCGTAATGGGGAACCTCCCCTTCATGCAAAATCGGGAACTTCTCGGTCAGCGTCTGCCCCGGCGGCAGCTTGGCCCGCTGCTCTTCGGTCAGGTTGCCCACCGCCATCGGCTTCATTTTTTTCAAACGTTCTGCTTTTTTATGCACCATGTTCATCTCCTTTACGCTTGATCGCTTTCGCATCCGCTTATCGACGGGATGACTTCAATCACAGGTTGTCGCGTAGCGGACTACGCGCTTATCTGGAACTGGATCCCTGCTTCAGCGCGTCCTGCTGGAAGCTTTTATCCTTAAAGAAGAACATCGCCAGAATCGTTACGACATAAGGCAGCATCTGCGTAAAATGCGTAGGCAGCGCCAGCCCCTGGAACCGGATGCTGAGTGCATCCATAAAGCCGAACAGCAGGCTTGCCGCCGTTACCCCAAGCGGACCCGATTGGCCAAGCATCGTGGCGACGAGCGCGATAAAGCCGCGGCCGGCCGTCATGCCTTCCGTAAACATCGTCACCTGTCCAAGCGACAGCTGCGCGCCTGCAAGCGCACATAACACGCCGCTCGCGAGCACGGCTCCATACTGATACCGTCTTACACGGATGCCCACGCTTTTGGCAGCGAGCGGATTCTCGCCGGCAGCCAGAAAACGGAAGCCGTTCTTCGTGCGATAGAAATAATACCACATGAGGCCCGCAATCAAAAACGACAGATACACAAGCGGCGTCAGGCCCGCCAAAATGGGACCGATCACCGGAATATCCTCGATAATCGGAATGTTCCATTTCGGCAGCCCGACCATCGTATTATCATAAAATGCACCTTTCACATCAAAAATAGCCCGCAAGCTGAATGTGGTCAACCCTGCCGCCAGCGCATTCATCGCGATACCGACCACGATGACGTTGGCCTGCAGATTAATGCTGAGGTAAGCAAAGATAAAGGAAAAGATCGACACGATCGCAATCGCGAACAAAATCGCGTAAAACACGTTGCCGAAAAAGTGGTTCCCCACCACGGCTGAGAAAGCCCCCAGCAGCATAAAGCCTTCCAAACCGACGTTGAACAATCCGACGCGCGAACACAGGGCACCGCCGAGAGCCGCAAGCAGGATCGGAGTGAGCACGCGGAGGGCCGAGTTGATTAAAGCAAGGTCAAACAGCTGTTCCATCGGATTTGTTCCCCTTTCTGCGCTTCAGGAAGCTGTATGTGAATCGGGCGGAGATAAACAGAATCAGCACGGCTTGGATGATCGCTCCTACCTCAAGCGGCACTTCCGTATTCCGTTCCACGCCCATGCCGCCCGTCTGAAGCGCGGCCAAGAAAATCGATGCAATCAGCGTGCCGATCGGATGCGACCCTGCCAGCAATGCTGCCATGATGCCCGTCCAGGCATAGTCGGCCGTAGATAACGCACCATCGATATAACGATACTGGGAGCCCAGGATTTCAACGGCCCCGCCAAGTCCGGCCAAGCCGCCGCTGAAGAACATCGCGCCAAGCATCATCGGCCCGCGCTTAACCCCGCCGAACAGGGCAAACAGCGGATTTCCGCCTAGCATCCGTACTTCGTAGCCGATCACGGAGCGCTTCAACAAGACGAATATAATCAACGCGGCCAGCACCGCGAGCACAAAGCCGACATGCAGCGGCATGCCGGAGATCAGCTTCGGCAGCCAGACGCTGTTATCGAGCATTTCGGATTGCGCCATCGCGGCCGAACCCGAGCGGTCCTTCAGCGGATAGGCGACCAGATACCCCGCAAACAATACGGCCACATAGTTCAGAAGCAGCGTGGAGATCAGCAGGTTCACCCGGAACCGGGCATCAAAATATCCGGCCATTACCGACCATAATCCCCCTGCGACAACGCCGGCAAGAATCGCAACGATGCACACCAGCCAGCCCGGACCCGGCATATACAATCCGACCAACGCGGCGGAAAGCGCGCCAAACACCATTTGTCCTTCCGCGCCTAGGTTAAAGAAGCCTGCACGGAAGGCAAACGCCGCGCCCAGACCGATCAGAATGATCGGGGTCGCGCGGGACAGCGTATTCGTAAAGAAATACATCCCGCCGAAGGCACCCTTCCACATCTCCGCGTAGGTCTGCAGGATATCGCCGCCGGCAATCATGATCGCGATGGCTCCGGCAAGCAGCCCCACGATGATTGCGGCAATCGGCTGAAGCAGCGGAAGCGTAAATTTAGTCCATTTGTTCATTACAGAGTTCCTCCCGCCATCAGCAGTCCCAATTTCTCTTCTGTCGCTTCCTTCGCCGACAGTTCGCCCGCGATCCGGCCTTCATACATGACCAGAACACGGTCGGACAGCTTCAAGATTTCCGTTAATTCCGACGATACCAGCAAAATTCCCGTGCCCTCTTCGCGCCGCTTGAGCAGTTCGCCATGAATCGTCTCCATGGCACCGATATCGACGCCTCGCGTCGGTTCCGCCGCGATCAGGAACGGAGTTCCCTGCTCCAGTTCCCGTGCCACGATCAGCTTCTGCAGATTGCCGCCGGACAAATACTGCGTGCTGGTCTCCAGAGAGCCCGTCTTGATGGAGAATTTCTGAACCCATCCGGATACGAGCGAACGAATGTCCTTGAGTTTGAGGAAGCCGCCCTGCTGCAAGCGGCGGTGATGCCCCATAAGCCCGGTATCCATCACGGTTGCCGTTCGATTGGCACCCCATACGTAGCGATCCTCCGGAATATGGGCTAACCCGTGTTCCCGTATTTCTCTTGTCGACATGCCGGTTACGTCCTTGCCCGACACGGCAATCCGGCCGCTGTCCGGCTGAGCCAGGCCCGAGATCACTTGAAGCAGCTCGGACTGCCCGTTGCCTGAAATACCGGCGATCCCGACAACCTCGCCGGCCCGTACCTCCAGGTTTACGCCGTCCAGAACCGGCTTGCCTTTCGTTCCGCGGATCGAGACGTCCGATACTTCCAGCACCTTCTCGCCCGGCGTGATCGGCTTGCGGTCCAGTTCCATCAGCTCGCGGCCGACCATGAGACGGGAGAGCTGGTGGGCATCGGTGTTCCCCTTCTCCACCACGCCCGTGACGGCACCGTCACGGAGCACCGTAATGCGGTCGGCCACGTCAAGGACCTCGTTCAGCTTATGACTGATCAGGATAAAGCTTTTTCCCTGTTTGGAGAGCTGTTTAATGGCATCCAGGAGCTCCTGCACCTCGAGCGGCGTCAGCACGCCCGTCGGCTCATCCAGAATGATGATTTCGGCTCCCTGATACAGCACCTTCAATATTTCAACCCGCTGCTGCACGCCGGGGGCGCTGCTGCTTACGGTGGCGCGCGGGTCCACCTTCATGCCGTATTTTTCGCAGAGTCCTTCCACGATCTTCACGGCTTGCTTGCGGTCAAACCCGGCACCTGAGCCCGGCTCATTGCCGATCACGATATTCTCGGCGATCGTAAACGTAGGAAACAGCATGAAGTGCTGATGCACCATGCCGATTCCGCCTTGAATCGCGTCAAGCGGGCTTGCAAACGAAACTTCCTTGCCATTCAGCCGAATCGTACCCGAGGTTGGCTGCTCCATCCCGTACAATATCCGCATCAGCGTCGTTTTGCCTGCACCGTTTTCCCCGACTATCGCATGAACCTCACCCGCGCGCAGCGAAAAATCAATGCCGCGGTTTGCGCTGAACTCGCCATACTTCTTCGTAATATTGTCCATCTGGAGTAGCATCGAGTCATGCCTTCCTTTCGTTTCTGAATGAAAGACCGACTGCCCATGTGCAGCCGGTCCAGGTAAGAACTAATTTTGTTCCAATGCGTTCGTTACTTTAATCTTTCCGGCGATGATATCGTCGGAAATCACCTTAAGCTGATCCACGATGTCTTGTCCAATGAATGGGTTAAGCGGCGTTTTGCTCTCATGCGTAACGTAAGTGAGACCTACTGCGCCTTCTTTCAGGCCGTAGTCGCGAATATCGAAAGTATAGTTGCCCTCTGCAAAATCCTTCACCGTTTCGTATACGACAGCGTCGGTACCTTTCAACTGCGCGAGCACCACATGCTCAGGCTCGGTATTGTCCGTATCTTGTCCGGAAGTGTAGAAGCCCTTCTCTTTCGCTGCTTCGAACACGCCCAGATCGCCAACGGCGGACATGCCGGCTACGAAATCCGCGCCCTTGGAGTTCTGCAGGAGCGCAAGCTCCTTCGCTTTTGCCGGATCGTCGAATCCGCCTACGAAGTTAACGAAAATTTCGATGTTCGGATTGACCGATTTCGCGCCTTCCTCAAAGCCGGTCATATATTTATGCATAATCGGAATGTCGTTGGCCACAACGTTGCCGACCTTGTTCGTTTTCGTTGCCAATCCTGCAGCCGCCCCTAGAAGATAAGCAGCCTCATGCTCGCGGAATCCGACGCTGCGGACGTTCGGCAAATCCACGACCGTGTCAATGATCGCAAACGGCACGTCTGGATTCTCCGGTGCAACCTTCTTCAATGCATCCTCCATCTGGAAGGTGGATGTGATGATCAGATCATACTTCTCGGCAACCGCCGTGCGGAGGTTCTGCTCGATCGAAGCAGGGTCTGTCGATTCAATCGTTTTGACTTCAACGTTGAAATCGGCAGCAGCCTTTTGCAATCCTTCGTCCATCAGGGCAAAGAATGGATTCACGCCGATCTTCTCAGGAAGAACTAGTGCAATGCGTTTCTTATCTTGAGATCCTTCGGAACCGCCATTAGCTGCACCACTGTCAGTAGACTTATCATCGTTGCCGCAACCTGCAAGCAATCCAACGGATAATACGAGTGTTAATAGAATTGACCATGTCTTTTTCATTTCCTGACCTTATCCTCCTAAGTGAGCACTTTTTATACTATTATCCTATGGTATAGACAAGCAGATGTCAAAACAAAAATTTTAGCGTTTTATGTAGTTTAATGTGTTTTTTAGCAAAAATTTGGTGGAAAACTGCGTATATCACAGAACATTACCTTATCAAAATGTCGATAATGTTCGGAAATTGCCAACATTTGATCAAACGCTTCCGGCATGGATCCGGGATGAAAACGCATTATTTTCAAATTCCTGGCATCACGCAAACCTGAATTCTCTCTATCTATATAAAAAAGGATGCCGTTAGGCATCCTCTCTCTTGCATGATTTCTATTTAGATGAAGCAGCATACGAAATGTTGAATTCTTCAGCCCAGCCTGCTTCCACCGCCGATTCAATCGATCAGCTCCGAGCCTTTCAATAACCGCTGCAGCATGACCGCTGCTTCGCCGCGGGATAACTTCTGGAGCGGCTTAAGCCCTGCACCCGATCCCAGGACAATTCCTTGCTTCACTAGGGCGGCCGCAGCCGGTCTGGCCCAGTCGGACAGGTCTTCACGGTCCTGGTAAGGGGAGAGGATGGCTGCCGCCTCCATCTCATTCACTGCACTCGTTGTTCCCGCCAGCTTCATCACTCTCGCCATAACCGCTATGGCCTCTTGACGCGTGATGCCTTGGGCCGGCCTGAAACGGCCGTCCTCATACCCCTGAAGGAGCCCATACTGCACAGCTTGCGTTATGACGCCGCCATGCCAGTCCTCTGCGTCGACATCCCGGAAAGCAGGAGCTCCGTCCTGCACCTCATCCAAACCGAGCGCCCTTACGATCATGGCGGCAAACTCGGCACGGCTCACTTGGGCATTCGGCTCGAAATGAATCGCCGCGGGCTGATTCGCGTTTGTGTCTGTCCCACCTTCGGCAAGTCCGGTTCCGTTCAGAATCATTCGCGAAGCAAGATCGTTCACCGCATCCTTGGACCAGTGGAACGATGCATCAGCAACTCGCACTTGATGAGAGATGAAAGCAATCGTACCTGCCGATAAGGAATGCAGAATCGCCTCGCTGCTTCCGTCCTCCTTCAGCTCGAAGCGCGTCGGGATCGGGTAAAAGCTGCCGTTCCGATCCAGCAAGACAGCCGTTGTCATGCGGCCCGGCATTCCCTGCGGCCAAATGATTCGCTGCTTCATATATTGCGGGAACGGATCTAACTGCAGTGCCGTGTCCTGAGCTTTAGCCGTGATTTCAAACTCGATAGGCAAACCGATAAGCGTACTGCCGGATTGCGATGCGGCCTTCTTAACGGCCTCTACCTTGGCAGCGTCGCTGCCAGCCATCGTCAGGGTTATCGATATTTGATCCGCGGCCGGCAAATCCGTGCTCCCTGGCGCGTGCCAGCGCGATGATGCCATCACGGCCGCAGGAACGTGGAAATGACCAAGCGCCGATCGGATTTCAATGGCGCCCTGCTTGGCGTTAAGCAGGTCAAGAGCAGCTCCGCTGGTTTCCAGGGAGACCTGATCCGCGGGCCGTGCCAACGCGATGACGATTACCGGATTGTAGTCCACTGTCTCTAAACGGGCTTCCAGCTTAGCCGTATCCAATTTCATCGATACGACGGTATGTCCATTGGCCTCATGGAACAAACCTGTAACCATCCCTTCCTGAGATTCATCGTTTATCGTAACTTTGACGTCTACTCTATTCGAAGGTGCGGCATTGCCTGATGGGCCCGGTATAGCCGATCCTTGGCCGGAACCTCCTGGCGACGAACCTTCCGGTTCTTCAGGCGTTCCGCCACCGCCTCCGGATGAAGCTCTAGTTACCGTCGTTCTGTATTTCATATGCTGGCCGTCAGGCGCCGTCACCATAACCTCCACGACCTGGCTGCCTACGGCGACGGGGAAGGACGGGCTCTCCTGGCCGGAGAGGAGAGCCATCGGCCCCCATACCAAATTACCGGCCTCGCCGTACACGCTGGCCGTTACCGACGCCCTCGCATCATATACCTGTGCCGTTACCGTGAGGCGGTCCGTATCGCTGGCGACCTGCGCTTTGTAATCATAGTGATCTCTGGAGAACACAGGGCTCATCGCTACTTCTCCGCTCGACGATCGCAGCCCCAATGCTTGCAAATCAGCGTCGTAGGCCGGGGCCTCATGTTCCCCGACCGTAAAGCTCCAAGCATCCGCCCCCTGAATGCCGGCAAAGCCGGTACCCGAATGGTTACCGATAAAAGCACCCGGCTCGATCTCGACGTAATAGGCTGCTCCCGCATCAAAATCATTCAGCGGATCTATTCTCGCCGCGTTCCCGAGAATCGTGACGCCCCCTGCATCGACGGTCTCGACGACGCGATGATCCGAGGCCAGCCTAATCGCAATCGATTTACCGGACATCGCCGTCACTTCTTCATTAAAGACAACCTGCAAGGTTACATCTTTTTCCACGCCGACAGACTGGTGGGATGGCGTGTAAGATACGGCCTTAAGCTCGGTCGGTGCCTGGATCGCCTTCCATTGGGCATACAGCGTGACGTCCTGCGTACCGAATATAAGCTTGCCACCGGCAGGATAATCGATTCCGCTTCCGTCGGCCTCCGAATTCCAGCCGTCGAAGACATGTCCATCCTTGCCCAGCTGCCCCGTATTGCCCGCCACGACCGCTTCGTCGCCTCTGGCAAACAAACCGCTGCTTACCGGAACATTCCCTGCGGTGTGTCCGTTGCCGTCATAGGTTAACGAGTAGATTTGCGGCCATAGGGTTGTCACCTTCAGCATGCGGTATGCGCTTTTCCTGCCTACGGCATCTTTGACCATGACGTTAAAATAATGATCCGTGCCTGCGGCAAGCCCGTTCACCACCATCCCGGTGTGACCCGCCGCGTAGTTTCCGAGGGGTTTCCCGTTCCTCTCCATTTGGCTGACGTCCCCGATATTCGGGCTGCCGGACGAATATAACAAATACTGCAATTCGTGCTGCTCCGTCATATTGTCCGAGGCTTTCGGCCATTCCAATGCAACGGAGTCTGACGTGATGCTGTGCGGATTCAGGCTACCGCTGCCCGTATCCGGAGACGTCGTATCCAGCACGGCTTTGGTCAGGGTAGGTATTCCCCTCGTATTGTTGTACGTCCCGTCTCCGATCTGTCCTCCGGAGTTATAGCCCCATCCCCAGACGGTCCCATCCTTTTTCATGGCCACGCTATGAAAGCCGCCGGCGGAAATTTCGCGTACATGCTCGATCCCCGGCACAGGGACCGGAATGAGGCTGGAAGCATTCGAGTTTAGGCCCAGCTGCTGTTGACTGTTATCCCCCCAGCTCCATACGTTTCCTGCCCGGTCCACTGCAAGGCTGTGATAACCTCCACCCGCAACGGCAACGATATGCTGCAGGTTTCGAACCTGCACGGGTCTCGTCCGGTGCGTTCTCGTACCGTCGCCAAGCGTACCGTACGTATTGTTTCCCCATGCCCACACGGTGCCGTCTTGTTTAATGGCCAAACTATGGGAACCGCCGGCGGCAATCGCCATGACGTCCGTCAGCCCGGCAACCTGTACCGGAACGTGCCGGTCCGTCGTTGTCCCGTCTCCAAGCTCCCCGCTTCCGTTCACGCCCCAGGCCCATACGGTGCCGTCCGATTTTAAGGCAAGACTGTAGTATCCTCCAGCCGCAATCGCCGTCACATCGCTTAGACCGGCCACCAGAACCGGGGTGTTTTGTTGTATCGTCGTTCCATTTCCCAGCTCGCCGTTGTCATTCTTCCCCCAAGTCCAAACGGTGCCGTTCTCTGAAAGCGCCATGCCGTGATAGGCCAATCCGCCCGATATTGCCTTGATCCCGCTCAGACCCGGAACTTGCGCGGGCGCGTTCACATTCGTTATCGTTCCAATCCCTAACTGTCCGTTCTCGTTTGCCCCCCAGGTCCATACCGTTCCATCCTGCCTTAGCGCCATCGAACTGCGGACGCCGGAGTGAATGTCAATGACATGGTTCAAATTCTTCGCCATGACCGGAGTCGTCCGGGTATTCCAGGTGCCGTCACCCAGCTGCCCCCTGTCTCCGTATCCCCATGAGTAAACTTCACCGCTGCTTACGAGCGAAGCGGTATGATAGTACCCGGCTACAAGCTTTGGTGCAACGGCCGCAGCCGCAAAGGCTTGGCGATATCCCAATAACCCATCCACCTGCAGCAGCAGCAAAGCCGCACACAGCAGGATTTTTCCTGAACGCCTTAGCATAATCTCCTCCTTCGTTTCATCAGCGTTATGATAGCTGCGGCCCGGTTAGGACCGCGGCACCAAGGATGCTATCAAATTTATGGGAGGAAAACGATTGACAAACGTTAACTTTTCATCTTTTTTTTCATATAATCTAGTTATCGCGACTCAATTTCCGTAAAAATAACGTTTCGTATATTGCGAGGGTATCCTATGAAACTACTGACCGACTCACCCATTCTGAAAATGAAAATAAGCCTTCCCGGTCTGAAGGAGCATCTGATTCGCCGGGACCGGCTGCTGCAGGATATGGCAGCAGGCCATAAGGGTCAGCTGACAACCGTCATCGCGCCTGCCGGATACGGCAAGTCGACGCTGCTCGCCCAATGGGCTCATGAGACCGACGAACGAAGCGCCTGGGTTTCGCTGGACGAGCGGGATAACGATCCCGTCCGCTTTTGGAGATACGTGGCGGCCTCGCTGGCCTCGATTCTTCCCGAGCCGCAAGGAGCTCGTCTCATGCACCATACGCAGCTGCTGCCAAGCGCCTCGATTGAAACCTTTCTGGATACGCTGATCAGTGAATTATACGAGGATTCCGAGCCCCTCAATCTCATTCTTGAGGACCTGCACAGTATTCACTCTTCAACCATCCATGGAGGGATTTCCTACTTGGTCGACTACCTCCCCGAACATATTCATCTTCTCATCTCGTCCCGGACCGAGCTTCCATTCCCCACGATCAAGGGCTTGGTAAACCATGAGGTCCATCTTATCGGCATGAAGCAGTTGGAATTTACTTACGAGGAGACGGAGCGCTTGTTCCGCCATGCGTCAAACGGCGGCCATCCCATTCTGACCTCGATGGAGCTTGATACGTTACGGAACCAGACGGAAGGCTGGGTTACCGGGCTCCAGCTTGCCGTGATTACCACGCGAACCGGCAGCGGTCTGGAAGGATTCGTGGAGGATATGAAGGGGAATCCGCTTCTCGTATCCAAATATCTGTTTCAGGAAGTCGTAAGCAAGCTGTCGCCCGACGTGTTCTCCTTTTTGCTCCAGACCGCCGTCCTTTCAGAGCTGCATCCGCAGGTTTGCGATGCCGTAACCGATCTCGGCGACAGCCGTCCGATGCTGGAGGAGCTGCAGAAGCTGAATCTGTTTCTGGTTCCGCTGGACGAACATCAAACCTTCTTTCGTTATCATCATTTATTCTCGCAGTTTCTGCTCGACCTGCTTCAGCGCGAGTTTCACGGGGAATATACCAAGCGCCACCGGCTCGCCGGTGAGTATTATGCCTCCGTCGGCTCCATGGATGAAGCGATTGACCATATGTTGGCAGCGCAGGACTTCGGGCATGCCCTGAACTTGCTCGAGCAGCATATGCAATCCGTGCTCGAACTTGGAGAGATTGCCACCTTGCTGAAATGGTTTGACCGCATCCCCCCCAGCTATCCGATGACACCCGAAATGTCGCTGGCGCATGCTTTTGTCTTGGTACTGACAGGAAATCTCGAACGTTCCGAGCGCATGCTGTCCCTTATTGAGGAAGCCTGCGCTGCGCTAGAATCATCGGACCGAAGGGAGCAGCTTATGAGTTCCATCCTGTTCGTGCGGTCCAATCTTGTTTTTCTGAACGGTGACTTCGGCAAATGGTTCGCCTTCAGCGAAGGTATCCTCGACAACCTGATGCCCGACAATCCGATGTACTACCAGTTCGATTACAATCGGCGGGAGCCTTATGTCAGGCGTACCTCGCTCGGCATGAAGGGAACTCTCTCCGCCGATACGGAAAGAATCGCGCATCTGTTTACCGGTGTGCTGGAATCCCACGGGTGGGCGCATTCGCTCATGAACTTATATGTTAAACAATCCTTGTGCGAGGGATATTATGAATGGAACCGACTGGCGGAATGCCGGCAGCTGCTGGTGCAGATCCGTAATGCGCCGCCCGCCAAAGAAACGATGGGGCTGTTCGTGCCGCTGCATATCACCGAAGCCAGGCTGTTCGCTGCCGAGGGCAAATTCCATCTAGCCCATTATGCTTTGGATGAAGCGTGCTCCGCTGCGCTTGCCAGGAAATCGAGCCTTTGGCTCGCCCCGTTAAAGGCCGTCAGAAGCTTGATCTATATCCGGGAAGGGCGTATAGCCGAAGCACGGAAGGAAGTGGCCGATCTCCCCGTTTCCGTCAAGGACAAGCCCGCCTATAGCCGGGAAACGGAATACCTGGCGTTGGTCCGCATGTTAGGCAGACAGCGCAGGGAAACCGAGGCGCTGCGCCTCCTGGACCTGTTGAAACCTCAGGCGGAGCGCGAACAGCAGCGATCCAGCATCATTGAAATCACAAGCCTGCAGGCGCTGCTGGAACATCAACGCGGCCAGCGGCAGCAGTCGCTTCATCTTCTTGGCGAAGCCTTGCGTGTCGGGGCACAGAACGGTTATGTCCGCACCTTCCTCGACGAAGGGGAGGACATGTGCCAGCTGCTGCAGCAGTATTCGAGCCGACTTGTACAGGAAGACGGCTTAAGCCCGGAGAAACTTCGGACGCTTGAATATGCACGCACGCTCGTGAAGCGTTTCCCGGGTTATTCCGAAGCGGATATTCCTTCCGCCGAGACACCCCAGCAAACTCTTCCCGAACGGCTGAATCGGAACGAAATGAATTTGCTGCATCTGATTCGCCAGGGCGCCGCGAATAAACAGATGGCCGCAGCACTCGGCCTGTCCGAAGGAACGATCCGGGTGTATTTGTCCAGACTGTACGGCAAGCTCGGCGTGACGACACGCACGCAGGCTCTGGTTAAAGCCCAGTCGCTGAACCTGCTGGAGGATTAATCGGGGATAACCCTACAAATGAACCCCGGGACACGCGTTCCCGAGGTTCTTTTTTTACGCTATGGATTTACCTTATAATACCCGTCCGCACCATCATGAGCTGAAGGATCGGATCCATTTGAACCGGTTCACCTTCACGATCGCCACAAAACACTTCAGGATTTGATCCGATTTCAGGCAGATGAACACGGCAAGCGGCGATAAATGGAACACAAAAGCGCATAAGGCGGATGAGGGCAGCACGATCAGCCACATAAATATCAAATCGTTGTACAGCACAAAGCGGGTGTCTCCGCCGCTCCGCACGATGCCCGTCAAAGCCGGCATCTGGTAGGCCGTTCCGACCACGGTGATCGACAGCACCGTCATGAAATGCAGGGCAAGCGTTTTGGCCTCATCGGATATCGAATAGAAGCCCAGCACGAAATCCTTGATCACAAACAGCACGGCCCCCGTCAATAAACCGAGAAGGATATACAGAATCTGCAGCGTTTTGGCATACGATATGATTTTATCCATCATGCCCTCGCCGATGGTCTTCCCGATCAGCACGGCCGTTGCGCTGGCGGAAGCGTACACGATGACCGTCACCATCTGGAAAATCGTTGTAGCAATGCTGTTGGCGGCGATCGCGGATTCCCCCATATGCCCCAGGATGGCGGTTTGTGCCGCCATGGCGAGCCCCCATATCGTATTGGACATCAGAATCGGGGAGCCTACGCGAATGTACTGCTTGAAGAGCTCCATATCGAACTTCAGGAAATCCTGCAACTTTAACAGGATCTTGCGATCGAACCGCTTAACATACACGATGACGATCACGCATTCAATGATCCTCGCCGTCAGGGTAGCGATAGCCGATCCGGACACGCCCAGCTCCGGGAAGCCCATATACCCGTAAATCAGGATGTAGTTCAAGCAGATGTTGATAACCAAGGTGGACAGCGATACCACGAAGCCGATTTTTACCGTTTCCACGCTTCTTAAGGAAGCCAGCAAGGAGCTGGTGACCGCAAAGAAGATATAAGAGAAGCAGATGATGCGCAAATATTCCACGCCGGCAGCTATGACGTTCTCTTCCTTGGTAAACAAGGACAATACCTCGTGCGGGAAAAAGAACACGATGACCCATAACACGATACTGAGAAGGATGGCCATTCGCATGCCGATGCTTGCCGCTTTTTTGATCAAGCCTAAATCCTTGGCTCCCCAGAATCTGGACGACATGATGACCAAGCCTTCGCATACGCCCAGAACCAGCATGTGCAGCAGGAATTGGATCTGGTTCGCCAGCGCGACGCCCGACAGCGCCGATTCGCTGTATCCTCCCAGCATGACGTTGTCCGACAAATTCACGCCGACCGATATCAGGTTCTGCATCCCGATCACAAGCGTCAGCCAGAAAAAACTTTTGTAGAATCCTTTTTCCCGAACAAATAAACTCATGTCAGCTAACCTTCTTCGACTATAAGATGATGAATCTCTAATATATACGAAATTATGCAAATGAACAGAACCAAATGAAGTGAAGCATCCTTCCTGCCGTATAGTAGATTCATAGAATCAAAAACATAATAACATTATAATGTTTTTACGGTAAAAAACTAGTCGTCTGGTTGCACTCCATTACGAAAGCCGGTAATCGAACTTCGACGGCATCCTGGAGGATTCCGCAGCAAATCCCCTGCCCCTTGTCTCATCTCTCCCCGCTTGATCGCCCTAAAGCTTATGTAACATGCTAAATTCGCGTGATGCCGTGGGATTTCCTGACTATGTACAAAAGGACATGCCGTATATATGATGGCAATGTAATTCCATCCCAACGATATAGAGGAGAATGTGTATGACCGTGTGGAAATATCCGTTATCCCGCAACATGGTTCAGCGCAGCATGATTGCAGCCCTCAGCGCTGCCCTCCTTATGACCCCGCTTCAAGCCCTTGCTGCCGATGAGGCGCCCCAAGCCGAGGCATCGCCAATGAAAACGCCGTCCAGCATCCCGACAGACACCACGGCTTTCGCACAATTCACGGGGAATCCAGCCGATTCCCTGGCGATTGGGGAGCACCGTTTGATCAGCCGCAAGGAGATCGACCGGCACTGGGACGGCCTTGATCCGGATTACACGCCGGAAAAGTCGATCGAAGCGGTTAAAGCGCTGCTGTCGGAGGAAGACTTCGAGGCTTTATTTCCTTACAGGCTAGGTTCGGCCGCATGGTTTAACGTCGCCAAGGGCAAAGAATACTATAAAGCCGATCAGACGGACTATTTCTCTTACGACAACCTGATTCACGCGGTGGCCGAGGTGTCCAATCTGAAGATCAAGATCCGCACGCGGCAAGGAGCCCCTTCCGCCCAAGAGATTTACCGATTGGACAAAGATGCCCGGGTCGAAACACTCGTCGTGCGTTCGGCGGATTTCCATTCGGCCGAGAACCTTAACCAAGCGATTGAAACCGTTATCATTGACGGCGGCACCTTTCTCAAGGAAGGGTTCAAGAAGGACCGCAAGCGCGAACTGGCCGCCTTCCTGGCCAATCTCTCCCACGAAACCGGCGGGGGCTGGGCTGCCGCTCCCGGCGGTCCGCTTCGCTGGGGATTGTTCTGGAACGAAAACATCGCCGGCCGGACAGGGGTCAACATGGATGCCTTCGTTGATCCGGCAAGCGCAGAGCTGTATCCCGGATCGCCGGACAAGCGCTATTATGGGCGGGGACCGATCATGCTCAGCTGGAACTTCAACTACGGACTCTTCAGCTCCATTATCTATGGGGATAAAAGCGTGCTGCTGGACCATCCCGAGATCGTTGCCGCCGACGGCAAGATCGGCTACATGACCGCCATCCTCTTCTGGATGACGCCGCAGGACCCGAAACCTTCCGCCCATGACGTGATGGTCGGCAGATGGAAGCCTTCCCCGCTCGAGAAGTTCAGGGGACTGGGCAGTCCCGGCTTCGGCACAACGGTGATGATCTTGAACGGCCTGGAAGCGAATCTCGGGGAAACCGAGGGCAGTCCCGTGCAGCGGCGCGCCGGGCATTACCGCGATATCACGGGCCGTATGGGCGTCGATATTACCGGAGAGAAGGTCGATACATTAGGGATGAAACCGTTCTGATGCGGAACCCGCCTGAAGCTCGGATCCATCACGTTTGATGGATCATGCAAAATCGCCCTTGGCGGATGGATGGCTTGCAGCCACCACGCTGCCATAGGGCGATTATGTTTTGGAGCAGCCTTCATACCAGTCGCTGGGAGATGGCAACGCGCTGCGCTTTCGGCAAACTATTCAGCACCAAATCGTAGGAATGGTCGATCATATCGCGCAGGTCTGCTTCCGTTAGCGAGCCATCGACGGTCACCGTGTTCCAGTGCTTCTTATTGAGATGGTATCCGGGCTGCACGGCGTCATGCTGCTCGCGCAAATTCTCCGCGATGACCGGATCGCATTTCAGGGAAATATGGCTGACCTTCTCCCCTGCCGTGGTGGTAATCAGGGCAAACATTTTGCCGCCGACCTTCATGACGATCGGAAGCGGTCCGAACGGATAATCCTCGGCTGCGGCTTTCTTCGAAAGACAATAAGCAATGAGTGGGCTTCGCACCTGGAAATTCTCTCCTTCAAGATCAGATCTATTTGATTATAGTAGATGATGTTTCCCTGTTCAATTCCGTTTGACATGTTGTTCATGCTCCGTTCATACAACTCTTGTATATTGGGACTGATTCAAGATGCAAGGGGGAATTTATCCATGTTGAAATACAGCAAATGGCTGATGCGCATCGCGGCCATTTATATGCTCATCGGCGCATTGATCGGAGCGGACATGGCAGGCAGAAGCAGCTACAGCATGGTTGCAGGCCACGCCCATATCCTGGTGGTAGGCTGGCTGACCTTGTTTGCCTATGGCATGTTCTACTACGTCTTTCGGGACAAGCTCAGCATGAAAAGAACCGCCGCGATGCACTTCTGGACGAGTTTGCTCGGGGGCGGGATCATGCCGCTGGGCATGCTGATGTATTACCAAATGCAGAATACGGCAACCCTGCTGGCCTTTATCATTCCAGCGTCGATTTTGCTTATCGCAGCAATTTTGTTTATCACCTTATTGTTTTTCGATAAAAAATTGTTTTCGAGCACATAGCTTGGCTCAAGGCCATCGTGGAGGCTTGCTCTACTTTATCGGCATATGCTGAACAAAAAAGAGAGGTGAGCCTCTTAACTATGAGCTATAAAAGCAGCACCATCAAAAGCAAGTGGAAGAAAACGAAATGGTTGAACGAAGATGCTTACTTCAGGCAGTACGTGCCGCACACGCTGCCGTTCAGCAAAAAAAACCTGAACACCATGCTGGCGAGCTACTCCACGGTGTTCTTTAAGCCTACGGATGGTTCAGGCGGCAATAACATTATCCGGATCCGCAAAACCGGCGGAGGCTACCAAAGCCAGCTGAACACGACGAAAACGTCGTACTCGAGCTCATCTCAGCTGTACCGCGACCTGAATCGCTTTGCAGGGAGCAGACCTTATCTGCTGCAAAAAGGAATTCGCTTGGCCAAAAGCAATGGCAAGCCTTTCGATATCCGGGTGATGGTCCAGAAAACCCGGGAGGGCGCCTGGGTCGGCACCGCCCTGTTCACGAAGGTCGGCAACCCGAACAAAGTGGCCACCAATTATAATCAAGGCGGCTCCATCGGCACGTTCAAGAAAACGATGAGCGGCGCCAATTTCGACTCGGCCTTCATCCAGCAGCTCGAGTCTGAACTCAAGGGACTCGGCGTTGCCGTAGGCAAAAACTTTGACCGCCATTATAAAGGATTCAAGGAACTCGGCCTGGACGTGGCTGTCGATTCGAAAGGCAGACCGTGGATTCTCGAGGTCAACACCCGACCGCAAATTTATCCGCTCAAAAATCTAAAGGACCGCAGCCTCTACCATAGAGTGCTGTCTTACGGTAAGCATTATGGGCGTACGAAATAAACGAGGATACTTCAGCCGCTTAAACCAAACGGCCGGGCATCATGCCCGGCCGTTTTTGGCTGTAATCTCATTTTAAAAACTTATTATCAAGATACCTGGAAGAGCGCTTATTATTACGGCTTGCTGGCTACCACTTCAATCTCAACTAAGCCATCCTTCGGCAATCGGGCTACCTCTACGGCGCTCCGTGCCGGATACGGTTCTGCAAAGAAAGAAGCGTACACCTCGTTGACCGCTTGGAAATCGTTCATGTCCTTCAGGAACACGGTCGTCTTGACGATGTGCTCCATGCCGAAGCCGGCAGCCTCCAGGATCGCTTTCACGTTGAGCAGGGAGCGCTTCGCCTGCTCTTCTACCGTCGGCGCGAAATGCCCCGACGCATCCATGCCGAGCTGGCCGGAGGTAAACAGCAGATTTCCGTATTGCACGGCTTGGGAATAAGGGCCGATTGCTCCTGGAGCCTGCTGGGTTGCGATGGTTTTTCTTTCTTGTTGCGTCATGGTGTTCTCTCCTCTGTAGCGCATAGTATTACGCATTTATATTTATGGTTGGTTACCATCTTCCAAAACATCATCATCTGTATTAATGGGCCGATGCAGCTTCTGCAGCTTCTTTTCGGCTTCCGTGATGCGGATCATCGTATTCCTTCAGCATTTCCTTTTGCTGCTCAGGCGTAAGTTTGGCAATGCCGAACCCGGTAAAGCCCCAAATCGTTGCAAAAATAATGCCTGTCCAGCACAGCACCGCCCAAGGCAAATAGGATAGCGTTGCTACGCCAAGCGTTCCGGCCATATAGGCACCGGCTGCCGTCCATGGCAGAATCGGTTCGGTAATGGCGGCGGAATCCTCCACCGTCCGTCCCAGATTCTTCGGATGCAGACCGCGGCGGATGTAAGCCTCGCGGAGCATCTCGCCCGGCATCAGGATGGAGACTTGTCCGTTGCTGGTTACGCCGATCATGGTTAGCCCCGTTGCAATCGTCGCCAGGATCAAGGAGCCTGTGGAACGCACATGCTTCAAGAGCCTGTCCACGATCAGCTCCAGCGACTTGGTCAGCGATATCGTGCCGGCGAATGTGATCGCGCTGAAACAGATAAGCAAGGTTCCCATCATGGAACTCATGCCGCCCCGATTAATAAGGCGAGGTATGTCCGCAATGACGGTATTCGGATCAAATCCGCTGACATGAACCATCGCGATATCGAATCCGCTGACAACCGAGGTTACCACGTCATGCAGCGTGAAGCCGTGAAAGATCATGCCGTTCGCCATCGCCACGATCGACGACAGCAGCATGACGGGAATCGTAGGTTTCTTGGTGATCGAGCCGTACAGCACAATCAGCACAGGCAGAATCAGGAGCAGGTTCCAATCGTATATCGTGGCCAAGGTGTTCATGATGTCGGTTACCTTCTCGGGAATTCCTATGCTGGACACATGCGTGTTCAAGCCCGTGACCACGTAGACGATCCCCGCCACGAAGAAGGACGGGAGCGTCGTGTACAGCAAATGGCCGATATGCTCATACAGGTTAACGCCGGTCGACAAGGCCGCGATGTTGGTTGTATCCGAAAGCGGCGAAAGCTTGTCCCCGAAGTAAGCCCCTGCTACAACCGCACCGGCCACAGCCGCGAGATTGGCGTCCATGCCGGCGCCAACGCCCATGAAGGCGACCCCGATCGTACCCGCGGATCCCCAGGAAGTGCCCGTACATACGGAGACCACGGACGTAACGAGAAAAGCGGTGATCAGCAAAAACTGCGGATCGATGATTCTCAGGCCGTAGTAAATCATCATCGGGATGGTTCCGCCGACCATCCACGCGCCGATCATAAATCCGACCACAATCAGGATGAGGATGGCGGGCATGGTTTTCGCTATTTTCTGCGAAATGGATTCCAATATATCGTTGTAGCTGTACCCCAGCTTAATCGCGATCAAACCTGCGACGATGGCGGATGCAATAATCAGCGGCTCGGGCGGCAGCTCGAACAATACGTAACCAAGGCACAGCAAGATTACCATGGTGAAAATCGGAAGCAGCGCCAGAAACATGGTCGGCTGCTTAATCATTCGTTCCTCTGTTGGCTTAGCCATTATGAATTCCCCCTGGATGTAAATAAGAAAACGTCAATCGACGTAACCTTCTGTAGAAGACATGCCGCATATAGCGGAAGTTTTTCTTGCGTGATAAGGTTGGTAAGCCTTTGAAGTTTATTCCTTCTGATCTCTTAGACTATGGTTGTTAACGCTTTAGTGGATAAGCCGCGGCAAGCCGCTTCAGGCCTTCCTGCAACACAGGGCGCGGCGCAGCCACGTTGACCCTGATATAGCCTTCACCGCCGGGACCGAAGGATGAGCCGAAGCTGACGCTGACGCGCGCCTTTTCCTGGATCCACTCCACCAGATCCTTTTCATGACGGCTCACTGCCTTACAGTCGATCCATAGCAGGTACGTCCCTTCAGGATCGATGACGTTCAGCTCAGGCATATGATCGGCAATGAAGCTTTGAGCATAAGCAATATTGTCTTTGATATAAGCGCGCAGCGCCGTCAGCCATTCATCGCACGAAGCATACGCAATTTCCAGCGCGGGCACGGCGAAGAATGTGGGATTATGAATCCCCGCCTGCAGCAAACCTTGTTGAAACTGCTCCCGCAGCGCAGCATTGGGAATGATGATGTTGGCGATTTCGAGACTCGCCAGGTTAAAGGTTTTGCCCGGCGACGTGCAGATTATGGAACGGTTCGCAACCTCTTCGGACAGCTTGGCGATGACGGTATGCTCGTGACCTTCATGAATGAAATCGGCATGGATGTCATCGGACACAATCAGTGCGTCATACCGGATGCAAAGCTCCGCCATGCGTTCAAGCTCCTCCCTCGTCCATACGCGGCCCACCGGATTGTGGGGGGATATGAGCAGGACTATCTTGATCCCTTCCTGCATCCGTCGTTCCATATCGTCAAAATCGATCTCGTATCGCCCGTCCGCAAGCACCAGCGGACTTTCAACCAATATCCGGCCGTTTAGCGTAACCGCTTTCGCAACAGGCTGATAAACAGGCGTGTGGACAAGAATCCTGTCTCCGGCTTCCGCGAATTTCTGAACAATGACCGAAACGGCCTGCACAATGCGCGGACAAAACACGATCCATTCGGGCTCGACCTGCCAGTCGTAGGCCTTATCGAGCCAAGCACGGACCGCTTCGAAGTAAGGCGGAAACGGGTCGGTATATCCGTAAATGCCGTGACGCGCCGCCTCCGCTACCTTGTCCACCACCATGGGCGGTGCCGGCAGATCCATATCCGCCACGGAGAGAGCGATCATGTCGTTCCCCATGCTCTGCGCCATGCCGTCCCATTTGGCGCTGTTCGTTCCATACCGGCTGACGACCTTGTCAAAGTTATATGTCATGATGTCACCTTCCATTGTCTCAGGATGCAATGCATGTTTAACAGGATAAACGGCCGCTTATTTCAGCTTCTGCAAA
This sequence comes from Priestia sp. BR_2, assembly GCF_041954005.1. Lineage (NCBI taxonomy): Bacteria > Bacillati > Bacillota > Bacilli > Caryophanales > Bacillaceae > Priestia > Priestia sp. BR_2. Next base: position 314,316 of record NZ_JAVFHM010000351.1, read on the forward strand.
TAACGATACACGGTAGGCTCCGATATGGATAAAGCAGCGGCAACCTTGGAAACCCCGCCCTTTAGCAGGAATACGCCCTGTTCGTTCAATTCCTTCACAATCTCGATCTTCTCGTTCGAAGATAAACGGTCCGCCGGAATGCTGATTTTGCCTAGGACGGTCTGGATGATGTGCTGAAGCAAATCGTCCACGTTCCCCTGGAGGTATTCGGTGGAAGGTTTGTCCTCCTTGGGTGCATCCAGGGCGGCCGGCGGCGTAAGCGAGCCTCCCCGCAAAATGCTGTTGATCCAATCAGCGGCAACCTCCATATGCGTGATGTCGATGTTCAGGCACATAAGACCGACCAGCTCGCCGCTTCCGTTCTTAATAAAGTACGTAGACGACCGGAAGGTTTGCCCCCGAGCGCCGGAAGCTTTGTAGTTCGCGATGAACTGCTCTTCGCGGTAGGCCTCCGCCTTCAAAATCTTCAACACGAGGTCGGTGGAGGCATCGCCGACCCGGCGTCCACTAATATGGCCGTTCTCGATAAAGATGATAGAGCGTTCCGGATCGCTGATATCGTGCACGACCACCTCGCATTGAGGTCCGATGATCGCCGCGATAAACGAAGCGATTGGAAAATAGCTTTCAAGCAGCTGCTGGTTTTCATTCATAAAGAGCCTCTCCCTTCTCTGATACGCCATCATTTTTATGGATATCGTCCATTGAAAAATAATAATTAATTATCATGATAATATTATATTATAATAATAAACCGTTTACAATATTTTTGTCAAAAAAAGTCGATGACTGTCCGAATGCTCGAATAAGCAGGCATCCGGCGAAGGTGTATCTCGATAGCTGCGCGCTCTGTTTGCTGCATGCCATAGTAAAAGGCTCTTGCGAACCTGCCGCAAGAGCCTTTGTTCCAACCGTATGGTGAGGGCGTTGCCCCCTCATCTGAACTGACCGCGCTTGTCCCAAGCGCCTTCCGCCCTATTCGAGCCCTATTCGAGCCTTATTCCGCTCAGGCTTCCCTGCCTGCTTGAAGCTGCAGATCCCGCCATACCTTTTTGTTGCTGTATTGTTTGTCCGTGCTGATATCTCGTCCGAACCATGCCGGCGGCACAAAGCCGTCAGCGGCTTCCAGGGAAGGAAATTCGACTTCCAGCACTAGCAAGCTTATCTGCGCATAATCGTCGATTTCGATGATCGTGCTGCCCCAACGGGCGGTTACCCGTCTCTTGGTCAACGGAATCGCCCCATGCGCCTTGACTACCTGATCGTAGAGACCTTCGGAAATCGCATATTCAACTTCTTCCCGGGCAATTCCCCACCCTTTTTTGAACGTATGGGTGAATTCGAGCCGACCCGATGTCAGATCCGTTATTTTCCGGACCCGCAGCTCCTGGTCCCCATCCAATGCCAAATACGTCTGCTCGATGAACTGCTCCTTCTCGACCACGATACTTCCTTCCTGAATCAACTCATCGGGATAAGCCTCCAGAAGGTATTTGCGTTCGATTTCAATCGCCATGAGTGTGATGTCCTCCATTCGTCATTCCCAGTCTGCTGATTCCATTATAAGGACCCGCAGCCCCAGCGACAAATCAAAAGCAATAGAAGGTATACGCTGGGCATACTTCTATCGCTTCGAGTTCATGCATTACTTTATCAATTTTCTATAAGCCTTGATCGTCTGCGTGTGCATGCCTTCGTGGTACAAGCTGAACGTAAGAAACTCGCCGACGGTTTGGAACGTCACGGGACCGATCGTCAGCGGGTGGGCAGAGGCCTGGTCCAGGCGATTCGAGAAGGTTTCGCGGATTCGGGCGGTTTGCTCCTGCAAAAGCTCTGCCAGCTCGGACAGCGCAGGCGGCTTCGACGTCCAATCGGCCGGCTTGGTTCCGGTTGCAAACCATGCCTCGAATCCTTCCGGAAGACGCGGCTGCTCGCCCGCGGTCGCAAAAGCGAACTGCTCGGTTACGGTGTAGATGTGCCCGAGATTCCAGCGAATGCTATTCGCGAATCCTTCCGGGATGATATCCGCTTCCTGTTCCGTTAGTTGTTCCACCGATTTCAAGGTTGCTCCTCTGGCAAAATCCAATTGGTTGAAAATCGCTTCATTCATATCATAATCCCCCTTCCAATTCGTACGTAACTATCCTATCGTACTATTTTGCCTATCGCAAGGAGTCCTAAGACAATTCGCGTTACCTTTAGAATTTAGTCACGAATCGCTTCATCGTTAGCTAAAGAATATAGTAAAGCCTGGAGCTATGAATGAAAGATTCACTCAGTTCCAGGCTTTATGCATGCAAATAGAATTATGCCGCTCTAGCGATGATGTGGTTGTTTTCAAGAACGGCTCTAGCTTCCTCCGTGGCAGGACGGTAGCCTTTCTCCAACAGCTCCTTAATATATATCTTGTTATACACGAACGAGAATATGATTCCGCTGATCCAAGCCCCGATTCCCAATGTAAAAGGACCGACTACGGCAGAGATAATAAACATGATGACTGCCCACTTCAGATCGCCTCGGAACAATGCCGGGAAGAATGCAAAGAATAGCGTCGTCCAGCTAAAACCTACCTTCACTTGTTTCGTTACCCCAGCATCATTTTTCAGATAAATCTTCATGATTCACACTCCAACGATTAGTGAAAAAAGAAGTCGTACTCCAACATCCGAAGTAGTTCTTAAGCAGTAAATCTCATGGTTAATCCGAATCTTTTCTCCTACGACTATATTACCATTTCATGGTATGGAAGTTAATCACTTTTTTTAGATATTGTCGAAAAAAGATGTAGAATCTTACATCTTCATACCTTTTATGCGTTCGATCCATTTGAAGCGCCTCTTGGATCATGTTTATACTATAGGAAATCTATACATAGAGGAGTGGGATTAAGCATGAATTATCGCCGTCTTGGCAGCAGCGGCCTCAAGGTTTCGGAGCTGGGGCTCGGCACGAACGCTTTTGGCAAAAGAGCCGATCAAGAAACATCCACCCGGATCCTGGATCACGCGCTGGACCGTGGCATCAATTTCATCGATACCGCCAATATTTACGCCGGATCGGAATCCGAGCGCATCATCGGTGAGGCGCTGGCCGGCAAACGGCATAACGTCGTATTAGCCACGAAAGCCGGACTCGTGAACGGCCAAGGACCGAACGAACGGGGCTCCTCCCGCTATCATCTGCAGCAAGAGCTGGAGAACAGCTTGAAGCGGCTGAAGACCGACTATGTAGACCTATATCAGATCCATACGTTTGATCCGGACACTCCCCTTGAGGAGACCCTGCGCACGCTGGACGACATGGTAACATCGGGCAAGGTCAGATATATCGGCGCCTCCAACTATGCCGCCTGGGAAATCATGAAGGCGCTCGGAATCAGCGAATTGCGCGGATATGCCCGTTATGTATCGACCCAAACGAGTTATTCCCTGGCAGACCGTACGCCGGAGCTGGAGCTTGTCCCCCTCTGTCTCGATCAGGGCGTTGGCATCATTCCGTATTTCCCGCTGGCCGGCGGCATTCTCACCGGCAAATACGGTCAGGGCGCAAGCAAGCCTGCCGGCTCCCGCGCGGAAACGGACCCGAACTTCAATCGCTTCCTTGAAGAACACAATCTGAAGCTCGGTCAACAAGTAAACCAGCTCGCAGCAGAGCACGGCCATTCTCCCAGCGCGCTATCCATTGCCTGGCTGATGGACCGCCCTGCCGTCTCGACCGTCATCGTCGGGGCTACGAAGACCGAACAGCTGGACGATAACCTGAAAAGCCTCGAGATTAAGCTGGACGAGTCCCTGCGTTCGAGCCTGGATGAAATCAGCGACGGCTTTGTTCATGCCAAGCCGTTTGCGACGTATCGGCTGGGGTAAGCTGCGATGTTCCGCTAATACAAAGAGCTGCTCCGGGACCAACGACCCTTCGGTGCAGCTCTTTTTCTTCTATACTCGAAAACCACTATTTAGACGGCATATCTCCGATCATCCCCGAAGCTGATAGCATCCGTAGAAGAATCGTTGCCGTTTCCGCCCTGGTCATATCACTCCGTGGTCTCAGCTTGGCATCGTAACCGCTCATGAGTCCGCTGTGAACCACTTCGGCTGCAGCCGCCTTCGCCCAGCTTGCCAATTCGGCACGGTCTTGGAAAGCAGCCAGCACAGCCTCCGAATCCATGGCCTCTACCATTGGGGAACCCTCAGCGAACTTTAACGCTCTTGCGAAAATAACCATCGCCTCCTGTCTGGAGATCAAGCCATTCGGCAAAAAAGTCCCGTCGGCATAACCGTGTATGAGTCCGCTCCCGCTTGCTGCCGAAACGGCCCCCACATACCAGTCCCGGGAAGTTACATCTTGAAACGTGCTTGTATTGCTTTGCTCCGTTAAACCGAGCGAGCGTACCATCATGGTGACGAATTCCGCACGGGTTACCGGTTCATTCGGATGGAATCCGGCGGCGCCTCTGCCGCCAACGAGAAGGCGTGACGCCATCTCGTTCACCGCCGCCTCGGCCCAATGGCCTTTCATATCCGATAATTCTTCGTCGTGGCTGATTAAAGCATACGTCCCGCTGTATAAACCTTTTATTATGGCGTAAGTACGGCCTTCCCGCGTAACCAGCCGGGTTGGTGCGTGATGAACCTTCCCTTGATCATCCAGCAGGACGGCCGTTGTCACGATGGCAGCTGACCCCTCTGCCACGGGAACTTCCAGCTCCACATAAGAGGAATAGGTATTTCCGCTCAGCCGTTTTCCTTGATCATAGGCTGCTACGCTAACGTCTATGGAGCCATAATGTTCACCAAAATACTTCCCGTTCCCGACCCGCTTCAGCTTTGCGCTGATCGCGGCGTTGCCATCGGCTAGCCCAAGTTGAATCGTGCCTTCCTTCGTTCCGGCAAGACTGCCGATCTGTTCGGAAATGGCCTGAACCGGAATACGGACGCTGCCTGCCAAGGTCTCGAAGGCAATCATCGCTCCGCTTGCTTCAAGCGCTTTGGCTGACTTGCCATCCAGAACCACCACGGCTTGATCAAGCCCCTCCGTGGCGCGCAGCCGGACGATCAGTCGGCTGTTCTTATCCTGTGCCAGCAGCGATTGGAGCCTGTCTCCGTTCATCTTGACGGTCAGCAGGGTCTGTCCGTTCTCTTTCGTTATCTCCGATGATATCAAGCCGGTCAGCAATACATCATTAATATACGACGTGACGTGGCTGCTGCCTGACGGGCTCTGCCCTGAGCCCGCCCCTTGACCTGCTTGGGAACTCCCATCTACGCCAGGTCCTTGACCTTCCGAAGATCCTGATCCGCTCCCCGGCGTCCCCGGACTGGAAGGATTTCCGGGCTCCGGTTCAGGTTCAGGTGAAGCGGCCGCCTCTCTGGTCACATCCACCGCGTAAGTCTTCGTAGATCCATTCTGAGCCGTAACCACGAGATGAATGCTGTTGCTTCCTACCGCCAGGCTGATCGAATCTGATGCCTGTCCGGCGGAGGCAGCCTTACCGTTTATCGTCACCGTTGCCTTAGGATCGGAAACGCTCGGCGTTATGCGGATCTCCGTTATAGGGTTTCCAACATGGCTAATGTAGCTGGTGACAGCAGGGTTGAATGCCGGAGCAAGCGTTCCATGCGATAATGCTAATCCGCTTAAATCCGCATCGCCCGGAACGGGTATCTCGGCACCGGCCGGTCTTGCGCTCACCTCTTCCGAAAATGCGCTGGAACCCCCGACGTTACCGGCTTTCACCGCAAAATAATAAGTCGTTCCGTTCAGTAAATTCCCTGCCGAATACGTCGAACCCGTAACCGTTGCGATCGGTGAGCTCCCGTATACGCCGGACTCCGTCCCGGAATAAATATCGTAATAGGTCGCACCCGTAACGGTGGACCACAGTAAGGACACCTCTCCATCTCCTGCTGTAGCCGTCAAATTTGCAGGTGCTAACGGTGCTGCGACAGGCCCAGCCTCCGTTGTAAAGCTCCAATCTCCAGGGCCCTTCATGCCTGCATAGAGGTTGCCTGCTGCATCCTGAAATGCACCCTCCTCTATTTCGATGTAATAACGCGTAAGATACGACAGCTGTCGCGTCAGACTTACCGCAACCCTCTCGTCGATCACGCTGACGCGGGAGCTATCGGTTATGTCGATCGACTCGATCTTTTGATGGTCCGCCGCTCTCATAATCGATATGTATTTGCCGCTGCTTGCGGTTACGGGTTCATCGAACGTGAATTCAAGTTTCGTCCCGATCGGCACGTCATCCGCCAGATGCAGAGGAGCCCGATCCACCACGACAGGCGCATCCGCATCGTTCCATTTGGCATACAGCGTCAGGTTAGCCAGAATGGGTGTCTTAAAATCAAATGGAAGCTGAAAGATTCGATCCATATACCACCCCCCGAAGGCATAACCGGGTTTTATCGGATCAACGGGCTTCGTTGCCGTTGTATGATGAGGGACGACCTCATCTGCCACGGGAGCCCCCCCGTTGCTGTCGAACGTCACGGTTTTAGGGAAATAGATCGAGAAATGAACCTCAGCCTTATTCCCTGCACGGTCGGTTACGACGAGATCGAATTCCCCTTCCGTGTTAACCCTGTCTCCGCTTCGAAACGCTTGCTGATTGAGCGTTGCGCTCCCTTCATTGAAGAAGATTTGCAGCTCCCGATCGTATTGGCCTCCATCTGCCACGCCTGAAACCAAAGGCGCGGTTTGGTCGATCTCAAAATCGGCCTTGACCGTTTTTCCGCGAGGCGACTCGACGACCAGTCTATACTGGCCATCTTTGCGGATGGTCGTACCGCTGGCAAAGGGCTGCCCGTCCAGCGTTCCCGTGCCATGGGTATAAACAGGCGTCACTTCGTGATTATAAATTCCTCCATCGGTTACACCGCTTATCCGGGATTCAGGCTCTGCCACGTGGATGGTAACGCTGGTTACGCTGCCGCTCTTGTTATTGTTGCTAGCGATATATGTAAAAGAATCTGTGCCAACAAAATCGGCATCCGGCGTATAGGTAAAGGAGCCATTCTTATGAAATGTGATCTTTCCATGAGCAGGCAGATCCACGATGTTGGCGATCATGGCATCGGAATCATTTTTCAGAACACCCGGTGCAGGAACGCTTAATATGGTGGACTCCGCCGTCGTATATTGATCCGGCACGCTAACGGGTTGAACCTGCTGCAAGACAGGAACGATTCCCGTATGGAATACATAATACGTTATCAGCGGATCGACTCCAAGATCGGGAATCGCAAACGTTTGATCCGGCGATCCCCCGAAAGCGTTGCCGATTAAGCCATACAGCGCCATGTTCGAGGCAACATTCAGCAGTTTACCGTCCGCCTTAAAAGAAGAGAGGGCAGGGATATCCAGAGGAAACAGACGTGTCTCGCCCATGTATACGGCACCAGCCGTACTGGGTTGGATCCCGGACTTGGCGGCGAAATACCGGATGTTGGGCTGCACAGGGTCAATCTCCGGCAATTTAAAGCTGCCCTGCCAGTCTTGGCCGAATGCAGTGCCGTAGATGCCGTACAGAGGGTCAGAATTGCTTAAAGCGCGGCCATCCGTCGTCACCCAGTTATCATTCATCTCCATATAGTAGGGAAAGAGTCGAAGCTCCCCCAGCATCGTATTGGAGGTCAATCCATTGTTCCTAGGGTTTAATCCCTCAACCGCTATATAGTACCCCATACCCGGCACGGGTTCTTCTCCCCGTAAATCAGGCACTGCAAACGTCTTGCTGCCATCTCCTCCGAATTGGTCCCCCAAAAATGAATACAAACCCACATATTCGAGACCTAACGGCAGCTCCTGCCCTGCACAGTATATCCACCCTTCGGGGCCGTTATGGTATGGAAACAGTCGGATCTCCCCGAGATAGTGAGAGTTTGGAGGATTCGCCTTAACCGTCTTCGGAGATGCGAGCACACCCAGTACAACCTCTAAACCTATTAGAATGGACAACATCACCTTCAACCATTTCGCGGATGCCATTCGCCTTCGTTTTTGCATATTGCAACTTCTCCCCCTAATGCATTTGTCCTATTTCAGTAATATAATACTAGAAAGTATTATAACATTACTAGGGAGTATTATAAATGATGGAACGTATAATTCAACAAGAAAATGTCTTCTAATTGAGGGAGGCTCCATTAGCCAAATATACACGCAAAAAAGATGGCCCCTGAACCAAGTCAGAAGCCATCTTATATAAATCTTTCATACTGCCCTCGGATTCTCTTATTCCCAAGGGTCCATGCGATAACGTTTTAGTTCTTAGTCGATTTACTTCCCTATTTCAGAATCTCCTCGATGCGAGTCTGAACATCTTCGCTAAGCTCGATACCGGATGCCTTCGCATTCTCGGTTACCTGCTCCGGACGGCTTGCGCCGACCAGTGCGCTGGCTACGTTCGGCTGACGCAGAATCCACGCAAGCGCCAGATTGCCCACGGACACGTCAAGCTCTGCCGCAATCTTCTCCAGCTCGCGAACCTTCGCGATTTTCTCCTCGGTAATGCCTTTGCGCATCCATTCCAGCTTCGCGGCACGGCTGTCAGCCGGAATATCGGAGGCAGAGGTATATTTCCCTGTCAGCAGGCCTTGTGCCAGCGGGGAGAATACGACCTGCCCAATGCCGGAGCGCTCGCTGAGCGGAATGATTTCCTTTTCAATATAACGTTCAAACATATTGTAGATAGGTTGATTGACCACGATGCGGTCGAGGAGGTAACGATCCGCTACCGTCAATGCCTCCGCGATTTGCGATGCCTGCCACTCGCTGACGCCGACATAGAGCACCTTGCCCTGGCGAACAAGGTCGTCGATCACGCGAAGCGTCTCGTCCAGCGGCGTTTCCGGATCATGGCGGTGGCAGTAGAAAATATCCACGTAATCATGGCCAAGGCGCTTCAAGCTGGCATGCGCCTGCTCCATAATGTGCTTGCGGGACAAACCCCGGTCGTTCGGGCCGTCACCCATCGGCCAGAAGGCCTTCGTGGCCAGCACGTACGATTCGCGCGGATACGCTTTCAAGGTTTCGCCTACCAATACTTCGGCTGCGCCCTTCTCGTAAACATTCGCCGTATCAAAGAAGTTAATGCCCAGATCATAAGCCGTTTTAATCGCGTTAACCGCATTCTCGCGTTCAACGTAACCTCCGTATGTAAGCCAGCTTCCCAAGCTGACCTCACTGACCTTGAGACCTGTGCGTCCTAATCTTCTGTATTTCATGGCAAATCCTCCTTCAATAGATTAACTTGGATGCTACATGAACTATTCTAAAGTAGTTCCTATTCCCACGGAAGAAGTGAAAAGTTCTTCACTATATTATAGGAAGGATAGCTGATATACTGGAGTATAGTTAATAGAATACCGGAAGGAGCCTATGGTTATGGGAAATAAAGCGAGCAGTTACATACCGAAAACTCCCGAACATATCGAATGCAATATCGAAAAAACGCTGCTGGTCCTAGGGGGAAAGTGGGCTTTTCTCGTCATTCGGGAGCTCTTTGGAGGCACGAAACGATTTGGCGAGCTGCAGCGGCAAATCCCGAATGTCAGCCCGCGGGCGCTGACCACGACGCTTCGCCACTTGGAAGAACAGGGCGTGCTGGAGCGCGAAGTATTCCCTACCGTTCCGGTTACGGTGGAATACACCCTAACGCCGAAGGGCATGGACCTGCATGTCATCTGCAAGGAAATGAAGCTGTGGGCAGCACGGTGGACTTAAATTCAAGATAGCTGACAGCGTCCGGCAAACGATCCGAACCCGACGGTTAGCTCAAAAAAAAGCAGCGGCGGATTCCGTTTAACGGGAACCGCCGCTGCTTTGTTAAAAGCTTGCTATTTTTAGATTGTCGACTTCATTTAATCGTTATTGTTTTGATTGCCGCGGGATTCTCCGCCTTTGCGGCCGATTTCCTCGTAGAACTCCTTATCGTGGGAATCCGATGTGGCCTCTCCGCCCTTACGGCCGATTTCTTGGTAAAACTCCTTGTCGTGATTCTTGGCCGTTGCTTCGCCGCCTTTGCGTCCGGCTTCTTCTCTGCTCATTTTGTTGCCGTTGTTGTTAGCCATTGTTCATCACTCCTAAGTTGTTTTTTGTTGCTGCTACGTCATCTATTTAACCCTTCGGAAAAAAATTAAACATTACTTTTCGATTCCTTCGCTCACCACATAGGACCTGTTCCCAGCGTAAAGTGCTGGTTTGGAGGGAGGATTTAATACGGGAACGTCGCCATAAGCCGCCGGATTCGCCACGTATTCGAAATTGCCGGTACCGTCTGGCAGCAGGCCGTTCGCCCAGCGCCATTCGCGGCTCTCCTCGCCGCTGAAACCGTACCGGCTGGTTCATGCGGAATCCATGTATGCGTCAGAAATGACAAAAGCCGCGGCTCGCGCGGCTTCATCATAGGATTTACGTCAGATTCGCATACGCCTCTGCAGCCGCATGCAGATAATAAGCCAGCCCCGTCTGCTGCTCTTCCAGCATCCGAAGATGGAATTCATCGTGCAGGAAAAACTTCGTTTGCCCGGCAAAATCGGCGGCGGTAAAAGCGTGGCCATGCTCGTTCATAAATCGCAAATGTTCGTGGATCGCATCTTGAACACGCTCATCATCGTGCCTGATTCCCGTTTTCAAAGCATTGGCCATGCCGGCCATGAAGTCAGCCGCTTCCTTCGCTTGCTCGTTCACATTGGGAACATCCATCGGTGCACCGTCAAGCAAATCCACCTCGTACCGCTCCTTCAAATGTTGATTCTGCTCAGCCAAGGCATCCTTCCACTCTTCTTCGCTATCAAACCCTTTGAACATTTCTTCCGGCTCCATTCGTCTTCCCTCCCCAACGTATTCTATGGACTGCCTCAACGTCTGCAGAACGCGCTCCAGCCGATTCCACCGGGCCAGGAGCAGCTTCTCCTGCTCCGTGAGAATGGAGAGCCGATCCGTCGTTTCCTCCATCAGCTCTTTAATTTGTTCCAGCGGAAAATCCATCTCCCTGTAGAACCGGATTTGCTGCAAGCGCTCCAGTTCCGCCGCGCCGTACAAGCGATACCCCGCATCGCTGATCTCGGCAGGCTGCAGCAGTCCGATTTTGTGATAATGATGCAGCGCCTTGATGGTTAACCCGGACAGTTCCGAAACCTCTTTTACCGTGTACAGCATGCTGTTCCCTCCTTCGATCTACAGTCTAAGGCCTCCCCTTGGAGGAGAGTCAACCTTGATTTAATGAAATAAGTGAAGCAAAAAAGGATTAAGCAGACGTAACCATCCACTTAACCCTCTTCTGCAAAAAACATTCCCGGCACCACAACAAACGGATTAATCCATGATCTGCTCCATGCCTTCGCCTGTCACTTTAAACTGATGGCTGCGTGAAGCTTCCTCAATGTCTCCAAATGCCCAATGCGCGGTTGGGACATCCTTCCAGGAAGACAACTGCAATCCCGCAATTGGATATCGCCCAAACATCTTGTTCAAAATGGTTACGGCCTCAGCGCGGGTTACACTCCTGTCAGGCCGGAATGACCCATCGGTATAACCTTGCAGCAATCCGGCCTGCTTAGAAGCAGTTATAGCTCCCATAGCCCAATGCTCTAACGCAACATCAGTAAACTCTCTCTTGTCTTGCTTCACCACATTCAGCTCTTTATACCGTGCAGCTATGACGGCAAGCTCTGCCCTCGTCACTTCTTGATCTGGCGCGAATTGGCCTGACGGATCGCCAATCATCAGACCTTGTTCTTGGACAAAAGCAATGGCTTCCGCTGCCCAATGCGTTGCTCCCACATCCGTAAAGCCGGATATCTTCGCTGTTTCGCCGCCAAGCAGCCGTGCCAGCATGGCAGCAAGCTGTTCACGGGTCACGCCTTGCTCAGGCCGGAACGTTCCATCTGCAAAGCCCTGGATGTAAGCCTCATGATTTCCTACGGATGCCCCATTCAAAAGCTTATTCATATCTTGACCAGGCCAGCTAAGAATGGCAAACGTGCTGAACTTCTTGACGGTAAATTGAATCCCCATCAAGCCGTTGTTGTCATAATCTACAAGGCTTCCAGCGATCAGCTCGCGTTCTTCGTCGCTATGCTCAATAAATATGGCAAGTGATTTCGCATATGCTTCCTGCTCCTCAAGGCTTTGCGGTAGCGTGACGTCTTTTAGCGGCAGCACGACCGTAACCTCCTTGTTGCTCAGGTTGGTCTCAATGACCATCGGTCTTGCAACCACGAATGGCTTGGAGGTGAGGGAGAATTGCTGAATAAACTCTTCCTGCAATGCGCCGTTAAGCACTTCAGTATGCTTCTGTGCATCCCTGACCGGAACGATGCGGAAATATGAATCCAGCAGGCCTTTCATTGTTTCTAGTGAGAGCTGGATTCGAGCATGATCCGTATAAATCTCCAGGCGTTTCTTAGCTTCGCTAAGTTCCTTTAAAACTGCAGCAGGCATGTTCACATCTAGCCGCGTTACCTCGTCCTTCTTATCCGGAATAACCAGGCGGATCGTATTTTTTGCAGATGGCAGCGCATGAATTGCCGCTTTGATCTTTTCATGATTCAAAGTCAATTTTTCCGTTATCTTGCCTGACTCCTTTGTTCGATCTATGATCATTTTCGCGGCAACCGGAGTTTTGAAGCCCCCATCTACATCGATTTCCGCCTTTTCATTGACCGGAACAGGCAGTAATGGAGTTGGCCCCGGAGCAGGCGAGGATGGTTCTGACGGCGGATTAACCACTCCCTTGGCGCGAATAACCGTTAACCTATAAACTTGAGTGCTTCCGTCCTGCGCCTTCACTTCAATCTCGATCACTTTGGCTACGCCAGGAACCAATGCCACATCCTCCAGCGTGGAGTCATTCACTGGTTTACCGTCGATCTTAACCGTCGATGTTGCGTTTACAGCATCCCGCAAAGTCCAATTCACGTTGATAGCGGACTTGGCCGTTGGCATATGAACCGTGTATTCCAAAGCATCGCTCTGAAATCCCGCTACCAATGCGCCGTCCACATTTAAGCTGCTAAGTGCAGCATCCGTCGCAGGCTCTGCCCGGGTTACCGTTAACTTATACAATGCAGTTACGGCCTGGTTTTGTGCGGTCACTTGAATCTCGATCACTCTAGTCACCCCAGGAATCAGTACCAAGTTGGACAACTCGGCTTCATTCACTGCCTGACCGTCCACGTTTGCCTGGAAGGAAGCCTTGGAATCAGCCAATACAGGCGTAATACCTACCTCGTTCTCCATGTACGGAACAAGCAGTGCATATTCCTGGCCGGCAGGATCAAACCCAGGATTAAGCGTACCTGCCGTCATATGGATATCACGGAGCAGTGCATTGGTAGAAGGCGCACGCGAAACTTGCAGCGTATACGTTTGGGAGGTTATGCTGTCTTGCGCCAAGACCACAATTCCTACCTCTTTCGTCTCTCCCTTATCAAGGGTAATGGCGTATGCTTCTCCGCTATTCCACGAAGTATTTTTAGTCCCTTCTGTAATCCGAATGGATGCCGTAGTGTCCGCCAGCACAGGAGTGATGGCAAAGCTATCCGTATCCTCAAGCGCCTGCACCTTATATTCAGCTATCGTCGGCACAAAAGATGAAGGCTCCAAGCTTGCGCCTGATGATACGGCAAGCGAACCTAGAAGGGCATTATTGGATGGCAGATCCCGGGTCACGTTCAATGTATAGGTTTGGATTACATTCGGATCCTGTGCCTTGACCTCGATTTCAATCTTCTTCGTTACGCCGGAAGTCAGGATCACATCGAAAAGCTCATTCCCACTCGCTTCCTGACCGTCTTCCAAAACCCTAAACGTCGCCCTATTAGGATCTCCCAAAACCCAGGAGACATCTATTAGTTCCTGTGTAAAAGGTACGACTACAGTATACGCAAAGCGGTCGCTTCGGAAATTTTCTACCAAATGACCGTCGATCCTTAAGCTATCGAGCGTTGCGTCCGTTGCCGGCAGCTCTCGTTTCAGGGTCAGCCTGTAGATTTTCTCGCTTTGATCCTGTGCTATACCCTTGATTTCAACCATTCTATCGGTTCCCGGTATCAAGGCGATCCCGTTTAACTGATTTTGGCCGACATCCACGCCATCCAGCTTGATTTCGAATGTCGCTGTTGATGGATCACCGAGCGCAAAATCAACATCTACGGCAGTTGTCGTATATGGAACCGTCTTCGTATAACTGTATTGATCCCGCTGGAATCCATCCAACAAATTCCCATCGATGTTAATGCTGCTGAGCGTTGCGTCAGTCGCAGGGTTCGCACGTGTAATCTGCAACTGATAAGTCATTTTCACATTCGTGTCTTGGGCGGTAACCTCGATTTCAATGACTTTTGGCGTTCCCGGCGACAATGGGAGGTTCGCAAGCCGCGTTACGTTGGCTTGCTCCTGCCCATCCACCTTAATCTTGTAAGTAGCATGAACATCATTTACGGTCCAATCGACATGGACTGCATCCATCGTGTAGGGAATATCCTCAGTGTAATCGGTCTTCCCGCTTTGGAAATCCTTCACCGCTATTCCGTTTATGGTCAAGCCGCTGAGCGTAGCATCGGTTGCCGGCTCTCCTCGTGTTACGGTTAATGTGTAAGTCCTCTCAATACGGGTGTCCTGAGCTGTGACCACGATTTCAATCACTTTATCGGCTCCAGGGAGCAGCGGCAGGGTATAAGGGTTGGGTGCATTTGCAACCTCTTGACCGTCAACCCTCACCTTGTAAGTCGCATTCGGATCGCTTGCAACCCAATCTACATCGACAGAGTCGTTTGTAAAAGGCAGATGCTCTGCATACGTTAACCCATCGCTCTGAAACCCATTCACCAGTGCTCCATCGATAGTCAAGCTATTAAGCGCTGCGTTCTTCGCAGGTTCTGCACGAGTTACCGTAAGCTTATACGTCTCCTTAACCGCCGGATCTTCCGCTGTTACTTCAATTGTGATTTCTGTCGGTGTGCCTGGTATCAAGGACAGGTCGCTAATCTCGGTTGCACCGACTTGCTCCTGGCCGCCAACCAAGACCTTATAGGCGGCATTCGGATCATGCATGATCCAACTCACATCGATCATCTCGGTCGTATAAGGTACGCTTTCGCTATATACCAACTTGTTGCTCTGAAACCCCTGCACCATGGCCCCGTTCAACGATAAACTGCTCAAGGTTGCATCCTTTGCAGGGGATGCGCGCTTTACGTTGACTTGATAGCTTTGCTGATCGACGCCATTCTGCGCCGTCACTTCGATCTCCAGTACGCCCGGAACTCCTGGAAGCAGACTTATATGCTGTGCTTCAGCATCGGTTATAGCCTTGCCATCAAGGTGCAGCGTGTAACTGGCATGTGAATCCGCTAGCTCCGGCGTGATGCCGATCTCCACGACAGGATATGGAACGGCTACTTCGTAATCAAATTGATTCTGGCTAAACGCCGGGCTTAAACTTCCCATTGTTGGCTGAATGTTACGCAAAAATGCGTTATTTGAAGGAGCTTGTTCTACTACATTAACGTCGTATGTTGTTGTTATTCCATTTTGTGCGGTAACGATGATGTTGATATCCGTACTCCCGTCGGCATCCAGCTGAATCTTTGTTTCGGCTCCGCTAACCCTACTAGCGCCGTTTACTGTGAGCGTCGCCGCAGAGTCCATCGTCGTCGGTGTCACCGATACTTCAGTTGTTCCGTGCGGCACCGGCATCATATATGTCTCTTGGTCCGGATTGAACGGTATCCCGACAGGCGAAATTTGCAACCCGCTAAGACGGCTTTCGCTGCTCAGAGGAGGGATTAGATTGGCTGTTTTGAATATCCCGTCTTCTCCTACCGCAACGACTCTTCCATTCGCTGCCTCTATGCTGGTCAGTTGAACGGAATAATTCACATGGGTTTCCAATTCTTTGTTCCATTGTCCTTGCTCAAATGAGAACGAAATGATGGATTCTTCTGTGCCGACTGCGTAAAATTTCCCGTTACTGTATGCCACAGAGAAGAAATCATTGCCGGATACTTCATTCGGTGGCGTTAGAGAATTATTCCAGCTGACGCCATCTGCCGAGGTATATATCTCTCCTCCAAATCCCACCGCAACGTAATGGCCATCACCGTATGCGATGCCGTTTATAGGCTGGACTGGGCCTTGAGGATGTAACGGATTCCAGTTCATGCCGTCGGAAGAAACCAATATCACCGGGCTATAATTTTTATCAGCTCCGACAGTCATGAATTGTCCATTGGCATATATGATATCGATCAAATACCAGATATCGTTATTAGGCAAACTATTTCTCCAGGTAACTCCCCCATCCGTTGAGGTAAGCAGCACGCCGTCGCCAGTGTTCTCATTGCCGCCGACAGCTACCAGCGTGGTTCCGTTTGACGTTATGTTATACAACCCTTCAGGAACCACGGTCCTCTCCATCCAGCTATCCAGGCTGTCGGAGGAAAGAATTGCGCCGTTATAACATGCGACATACCACTTGCCGCCGGAGTATACGGTCGCGCGTGCGGAGCAGTTGTCCGCTCCAGAATAAAACCTCTCGTCCCAGGTAGAACCGTCCGTTGAAATATAGTATCGATCCATCCCCGTGGCCAGCCAAACACCGTTGCCGAAACTGATATGGTCTACATTGAAAGGTGACATATCCCCTTCAGCCCAAGTTGCAGCCGCCTCTGTTTTTGGCATCCAGGGGGCCAACCCCTGGGAGCCAATGACAAGCAAAACTACCATAATCATACACAAAGCGCGACGAATTCTATTAAAAAATGGATTCAATTGCGAATCTCCCCTCTGGCCATCTCAAAAAAATGAAGTGTCGTATCGTGTCAAGAATTCGACAGGCAGCTTTAGATAACTGCTGTATTTTGAAAACAGTCTGCTTGCCCATCACCTCCGAAGAATCGTATCTACCAAAAACGAAATAACACCTACTAAATATATGTCATCCTGCCGCTCCGGTAAACCATTTTTATAGCATTTTCTACCAAAAAAATTTGTATATTATTGTCGAATGCGAGATGCTATAATCTTCCTATGTACCAAAATTATCCTGTCACCGGGAGGGTAACCTTATGATTCAAAAACGTCCCGTTACCCCTGATGATCGAAGCTTTTTGTTCCTTTTGTACTGTAGTACGCGCCAGGCTGAGGTTGAGGCCCATGGTTGGGACGATATGATGCGCGAGCAGTTCTTACTCATGCAGTGGAATGCACAGCAGCACTCTTATGCCATGCAGTTTCCGAAGGCGGAGCAGTCTATTCTGCTTCAGAATAATAAAAAGGCGGGCCGAATGATTGTCAATCGCCAAAAAGAAAAGACGACGATCACTTTAATCGATATTTCACTTCTTCCCGAGTTCCAAAATCGCGGGATCGGTACCTCTCTCATTCGTGAACTTCAGACAGAGGCAACAAAGCAGCAGAACCTATTGTCACTAAGCGTACTCCCTACCTCTCCTGCACTGCGGCTGTATGAACGGTTGGGTTTCCGCAAGCTAGAATCTGACGGATACCATGTGAGGCTGGAATGGAGAGGGGCTATCTGATGGCTCCGACTTTCTATATACAATATCAAATCATGAGGTGACTATGGATGAGTGAATCTTATCTGGGCGAAATCCGCATGTTCGCTGGCAATTTCGCCCCGCAAGGGTGGGCATTATGCAACGGGCAATTGCTTTCCATTTCGGAGAATGAAGCGTTGTTTGCACTGTTAGGCACAACATATGGCGGGGATGGTCAAACGACCTTTGCCTTACCCGATCTGCAGGGCCGTATTCCGATCCATAAGAATGCCGCACATCCTGTTGGCGAAAAGGGTGGCACGGAATCCGTTACTTTGACACTTAATCAAATGCCTCAGCACACGCATATTCCCCATGCGAACGGACAAACCAACGCCGTGGGGGGTACCCCTCAAAACTCCATCTGGGGGCAGACGTCCAGACGAAGCTTCTCCGATGGTTCTGGAAAAACGCCGGTGGGCATGAATACCCAGCTGTTATCTTCCGTTGGCGGAGGACAACCCCATGACAACATGATGCCGACCACTACGATTTCATTCATTATTTCTTTATATGGGGTCTTCCCTCCCCAACCTTGATTTCTCGTACTATATTTGACAGTGAATGAAGGAGGAAACGAAATGTCAGAACCTTTCGTAGGAGAAATCCGCTTGTTTGCCAACGGATATGCTCCCCGTAACTGGATGTATTGTGAAGGTCAAATCCTTCCGATCAATGGGTATCAGGCCCTCTACTCCTTACTTGGTAACGTATATGGCGGCGATGGCGTCAATACCTTCGCCCTTCCGGATTACCGCGGACGCGTACCGATTCATGTGAGCTCAACCCTCCCCCTTGGACTGTCCTCCGGGGAAGAACAACATACGTTAAATCAAAATGAAATGCCGCAGCATACCCATCAGGTTTCCGCATCTTCCAATACGGCAAGCGCCGTTTCCCCTGCAGGCAACGCCTGGGCGGCCGTAGACAACGTATATGATCCACCAGCCGCCATGGTGCAGATGAATGCCCAGTCTATTTCAACATCCGGCGGAAGTCAGCCGCATTCGAACATGCAGCCGTACTTGGTCCTGAATTATGCAATCGCCGTTACGGGGATATTCCCTAGTCGAAATTAGAGGAGAGTAAGTACAATGGCAGAAGCTTATATTGGAGAAATTCGAATCTTTGCAGGAAACTTCGCTCCCAAAGGCTGGGCCTTATGTAACGGCCAACTGTTGCCCATTGCTCAAAACACCGCCCTGTTCTCCATACTTGGCGTGCAATATGGCGGCGACGGCAAAACCAACTTTGCCTTACCGAATCTAATGGGCAGCGCCGCCATGAATCAAGGAGCCGGACAAGGCCTCACGCCAAGAACCGTGGGATCGAAGGTCGGCTCCCCTACCGTTACGCTTATCAGCAACGAAATACCTCCCCACACGCACATGCCTCAGGCTATCGATGCCATGGGAAGCAAATCAGATCCTACAGGGAATTTCTGGGCGCAGGCACCGAAAGCCTCGCCAATCGCACCGCAAACCAAGATGTTCGATCCTGCGCCAAACATGCAAATGTCACCCATGGCACTTTCCGTGACGGGGGGCTCGCAGCCGCATAACAATATGCAGCCGTTTATCGCTCAAAATTTCATCATTTGCCTTCAGGGAGAGTTTCCTTCAAGGGGATAATGGCTTATGCTGCTAGAATTCGGGATGTGACGCTGTCACATCCCTTTTTTACTACCATTTCTACTTCGTTATATCGGTACCTAATCTCGCTTTTCTCAAGAAAATATGATTTTTGCTCATTATTTTGCTAGAATGGTCCATTATGCAATCAGTTTAATAGAAAGGATGTTATAGGAAACGATGAAAAGGAAATGGTTCAAATACGCCATGCTCTTATTTTCCGTTGGAATCTTGGGGATTATCTCGTACTATACCTACGCTATCATACAATTCTCAAACCAAATCTCGACCGCTTCGAATCCGGTGAAGCCAACGGGCAGCACGGGGGCCGCACAGGAAGAGGTCATTGAAATTCCGAAGTGGGAGGGCAAAGAACGCGTCAATATTCTTCTGATCGGAGGAGACTCCCGGGGAGACGATGCCGGAAGATCCGATACCATGCTGGTGGCCTCCATCGATCCCGTTACGAAAAGCGCCCATTTGTTCTCGATTTTGCGGGACACTTACGTGGACATCCCCGGTCATGGCAAAGGAAGGCTGAATTCGGCTTTTGCTTACGGCGGCATCGAGCTGACCAGACAGACCATCGGCGATTTGTTGGACCTGCCTATACATAAATATGTTTACACCGATTTTGTCGGATTCATCGCCCTGGTCGACGCCATCGGCGGGGTCGACATTGAAGTAGAGAAAGACATGTATTACACAAGCAAAGCCGACAAGCATATGTACGACATCGATTTGAAACAAGGGCTGCAGCACCTCGACGGCAAAATGGCGCTGCAGTATGTCCGGTTCCGGCACGATGCGAGGTCCGACTTTGCCCGTACCGAAAGACAACGGATTCTCATGACGGAAGTCGCCAAGAAAATGCAGACCACGAGCTCGCTCATCAAGCTGCCCGGCATCCTGGATTCGATCGCGCCTTATATCGAGACGGACTTAAGCCCGAAGGAAATGCTGAAGCTGATGGCGCTCGGGTTTGACGTGAACCTGGACAAAGTCGATCAGCAGCAGATCCCGCCGTTCTCGCTGTTAACCAACGAGAAGGTCGGACGGGCCCAGGTGCTCGGCGTGGATAAAAACAAATTGCGGCAGTACGTAAAGGAATTGTTCGAAAGCGATGCCGCTGAATAAAGCCAGCAAGCAAACGAAGAGGGCGTATGCCCTCTTTTTTTTCGGCTAGACCGTCCGCGGACGCTCATGCAGCAGCTCCGACGGAGCGCTGCCTGTGAACCGCTTATAGATTCTGTAGAAGTAGGAGAGGTCCTGATAGCCGAGAAATACCGCAATCTCCTGTACCGTCAGCTGCGATTCCGTCAACAGATAGGCTGCCCGTTTCATCCGCTGGGCGTGCACGTACTGGCTGATCGTCTGTCCCGTGACGCTCTTGAAGAGCGCCGCAGCGTAATTGGGCGTTTTGCCGATGGCATCGCCGAGCTCCTCTTTCGTTATTCTCTCCCGGTAATGCCGCTCAATGTAAGATTTCATCCGTTCCGCATGCAAGTGCTTCTCAGGCGTGATAACGCCCCGATCCAGTTCTCGGCTGATATAAATCAACACTTCTGTCAATAATGCTTCTATCATCATTGCATAATAAGACGGGCGCTCCCGCCACTGCTGGTGGATCGCCTTCAAACGTTCGTGGATCAATTCGTAACAGCCCGGCTTATGCTTCAACGCTTCTTCCCGTTCAAGCGCGGATAAAGCCGTGGACGGCTCTCCCGTCCATTGAACGACCATTTGCGTGTGCGTCACGGTAGGGATGCTTTTGCCGTAATACGGAACGCCGGCCGGAATAAGCAGCAGTTCCCCCTTCTCCATAATCTGCTTATCTCCATTCACCCAATATACGCATTTTCCATAGGTCGTCACGCTTAGCCGCCATGCGCTCTTTCCATGGTCTGCTTCCTCATACCAATCGACGCCGCTAATTTGCCGAACTTCAACCGGAGTGACCATAATTTCACCTCATATGCATTACTATAATCCATTCATTGTACTATAGTTCATATCATGATTCGACAAGACAGGCTACAATGTGATCATTAGGGTAGTTCATGAGATTTACATTTCTAGAAGCCCGAGTGCTGCAAAATGCCGCAGGGTGCAAATACAAAGGAGGAACAACCAACCATGCTTAAGACAAAAATCATCTGTACGATGGGGCCGGCATGCGATTCCATCGAGCTGTTGAAAAATATGATTCAGGAGGGGATGACGGTCGCCCGATTGAATATGGCACATGGCGAGCCGGAGGATCACGTGGCCCGGATTCGGAATGTTCGCCAGGCCGCATCCGAATTAAACACGTATGTCCCGATCATGATGGACATTAAAGGTCCCGAAGTCCGGATCGGCAAGCTGAAAGAGGCTTCCTGCCTTCTGAAACCGGGTGAGGAACTGATCCTGACGACCGAAGAAATACTGGGAGACGCCCAGCGCATCTCGGTCAATTATGCCGAGTTGAATCTAGTCGTGAAACCGGGAGACCGCATCTTGATCGATGACGGCCTTGTCGACCTGAACGTCATTCGCGTCGACGGACCGGACATTCTTTGCAAAATCGTCAGCGGCGGCGTGCTCAAACCGCGCAAAGGCGTCAACCTGCCCGGCATCAAAACGACGCTGCCCGGCGTCACCGAGCGTGACGTCATGCATATCGGCTTCGGACTGGAGAACAACATCGAGATCATTGCCGCATCTTTCGTGCGCCATGGCGACAACATCCGCGAAATCCGCAGCATCCTGAAGGAACGCGGCGCGGAGCATGTGCAGATCATCTCCAAGATCGAAAACGGAGAGGGCATGGAGAACCTGGACGACATCATTGAAGCCTCCGACGGGATCATGGTTGCCCGCGGCGACCTTGGCGTCGAAGTGCCGATCGAAGAAGTGCCGATGATGCAGAAAGAAATGATCGATAAATGCAATCTGGCAGGCAAGCCGGTTATCGTGGCAACGCATATGCTGGAATCGATGCAGGTCAATCCCCGCCCTACCCGCTCCGAGGTGAGCGACGTGGCGAACGCCGTGATCCAGGGCGCAGACGTGGTCATGCTGTCCGGAGAATCCGCCGCTGGCAAATATCCGGTGGAATCCGTGCGTACGATGGCGGCAGTCGCCCGCCGCGCCGAGACCATGATCGATTATAAGGACCAGTTCGCTTTCAAATCCAGACAACAAGTAGCCGATATTACCGAGGTCATCAGCCAAGGCGCGGTCAGCTCTTCCCTCGTGCTGAATGCCAAAGCCATCATTACGTCAACGGAGAGCGGATTTACGGCGCGGATGATTTCGAAATATCGTCCGGAAGCACCGATCATCGCCGTCACGCAGCATGAAGAAGTGCTGGCCAAAATCTGCCTGCTCTCCGGCGTCATCCCGGTAAAAGGCGACAAGGTTACCACAACGGACGAAATGTTCGAGTCCGCGACCCGCAACGCCATCAAGACAGGCTACATCGAAAAAGGCGACATTATCGTATTGTCTGCCGGCGTGCCGATCGGTCAATCCGGCAACACGAATCTGATTAAGGTTCTGCAAGTGTAACGAAACACGCAACAAGACCTCTCCGATGATTTAAGCAGCGCCAATCCGACCCTCCGGGCATATAACGAACTCAGAGGAATAAGCTCGTAAGGAAGGCGCTGCCCGTTTCGGGTGAACCGAACACGTTACCGGAGGTCTTGCCAGAATGTATATACCTTACCATCCTATGGGGATGCAGCAGCAGACTGCCCTTCCCCATGCAAGGAAAGCTCATCACCCAACAAGTCCTTACCAAATGCTGTTCCACTGGAACCGCTTGGACTGGAACTTTCCGAATGCTGCGATGAAGCAGCGGTTCGAGCTGCATCAATACTGGAAGCACTGCATGCCTGCAGGCGTCAAAGTGGACCGACAGGGGCGTTTCTATGTTTCGGTTCCGCGCTGGGCGGAAGGCGTTCCCGCTACGCTCAACACCATCGTGATGGTGAACGGCAAGCCGGTGCTGAATGCTTTTCCAAGCTGGGAGTGGAATACGCCGGGAGATGTGCGAGTGCTGCAATCCGTCCTGGGTTACGAGATCGATGAACATAACCGGATGTGGATTCTGGATCAAGGAAAAATCGCATATAACACCTCGCCCGAAGGCTCCCAAAAGCTGGTCATCTGGGACCTGAGCGCAAACCGCCTGATCGACTCCATCGTCATCCCGGATGATATTGCACCGCCCCGGACGTCGTTCCTGAACGATATTGTGGTGGATAACCGGAACGGTTACGCCTATATCACCGATTCGGGCTCCGGCTGGCCCGATCACGAGGTATACGGCGGCATCATCGTCTACAATATGAGAACGAAGAGATTCCGCCGGGTCCTGGACAGCCATTACAGCACGCAGGACGTGCCAAGGTTCCGGTTCGAGATCGATACGGAGCCGGTCTATCGCAACAAGCCGGTCCGGATCGGCGCGGACGGCATCGCCCTGGCGGCGGATCGCGAAACGCTCTTCTACTGCCAGGTAACCGGACGCAATCTGTATGCGATCGATACGGGGCTGCTGCGTAATTTCGATACCCCCGATTCGCTCATTCGAAATGCCGTTCAAGCTCTGGGCAGCAAAGGAACGACGACCGACGGCATGCATGCCGACAATCAAGGCCATGTCTTCTACACCATGCTGGAAGGCAAAGGCATCGGTTATTATTCGCCCTGCACGCGCTCATTTCACAAGCTGCTGTCCGATGACCGAATGCTGTGGGTGTACGGGGTGGCTTTCGATCAGCGCGGCTCGATCATCTTCAACAACAACCGCCTGCACCGCATGTTCGGGGAGCCGCAGAACATCGACTGGGACGATCCTTACAATCTGATTATATGGCGAGCCTACATCGGCTGGGATGTGAAGTCGTATTTATATGGTTGACGGTTATGAAAAAAGGGTTAGGCAGTTCGGGCTATCAAGCCCTCTGCCTAACCCTTTTCGTATTATAACTGCAATGCCTGACCGCAGCGGCCGCAGTAGCGGGTCCCTGCAGGCGACACGGTGCCGCAACCCTCGCAGGTTAAAGACGGCGGGGCGGTGCCCGGTCCTTTGGAACCGCCGCGCTTCGAATCGGAGCCGACCGCTTGCCGGAGCCGTTCCTCTACCTGCTGGGCGGGATTGACGGCCCGATGCATCGCCCTTTCCTCCTTCGTGCCTTGCCGAATGAGCGAAAAGAGCAGCGCAATGCCGATGCCCCCGACCATGACCATGCCGACCATTTTCCACAAGCCCGCCGCATAAGGATAGTCCCAAGCCGCATGCAGCAGAATGCTGATCAGCAGCAGGGCAGCCATCCTCAGGAGCCGATGCGCGGTCGAGCCCCGTTTAGCGGATCTCCCTAGGCCATACCACAGTCCGGCTGCGGCAATGGCCGTCCAGGTGCCGTGCCCGAACGGGGACAGCAGCGCCCGGACCCACAGCACGGCCAGCATCCCCGAAGTCGCATGCTGCTGCAGATACATGAAGCCGTACAGAATGCTCTCAACCGCGGCAAAGCCCATGCCTACCGCAGCTCCGAATACTACGGCATCCATCAGGAATCGCTGCTTGCGGCCGCGGAGGAAGAAGAAGCATACGAGCAGCTTGGCCATTTCTTCGATAACGCCGATCAGAAGCGATGCCTGCACATGCTCAATGGTCGTTGTCTCCAGGCCGCTGCCGACGGACCAGTAGCGTTCCAGCACCCACGCAACCGGCACGGCGATGATGCCGGAAGCCGCGAATACGGCTGCCAGCCGAATGGGCTTGAATCCGAGCAGCTGGGAGCTGCGCATATAAGCAACAAACGAAACCGGTCCAACGAATCCGCCCGATATCAAAGCGGCATATATCCAAACCGGCTGTTTCAGCCAAATGGCTAGCCCTGTGAACGCAACGAAAATGCCGCCGAGCGCCAGCAGCACATCCATCCAGCGATCTTTTTGGGGAGGGGCCGGAATAACGGCTTCCAGGGTCGCGGCAGCCTCGACTGCAGCTTCCGGCACCTGCTCCGCCTCCGTGAATTGCAGCTTCGCCGATACCTCATCATTGAGAAGCTCGGGTCTTCGAATCCGCAGCACCTCATGAAATTGCCGCCTGACCGGTTCGTACTGCTGCAGGACAAAATGAAACTCATCCCGGCCCATCACCATCAGCTCGCCGTTCTCAAGCGCCGTCACCGTGCCCGTATGGGCTTCGCCGCTGAGGAGGTCCATCTCGCCGAAATAATCCCCGGGTTTATAGACCGCCTTCTTCCGGCGCCCGCTGCGCACTTCGAACCGTCCTTCGGCAATCATATAGAAACGGTCCGCCATGGTGCCTTCCGCGACAATGACGTCCCCTTTGTATACTTTCCGCCTGACCGTGACCTCGGCAAGACCGCGCAGCTCCGCGTTCGGAATCGCGGCCCAGATCGTCGCCTTGCTCAGCATCGCATGCATCGTACGGATTCGGGCCGAGAACGACAGGCTCTCGTGAAACATCGGGCTTGCCGCGGCAAGCCGGCTGAACGCGTTCTGCTCCAGCCGCAATGCCGTTACCTCGCCGATCGCCTGGGCACCCGAAGTCCTTTTTTCCTCTAGAAACAGGGAGACCTCCCCGATCAACGCGCCTTCGCCCAGAACGTCCAGCGTCACCGTGTGGCCGATCAGATTCCTCGAAACGATCTGAACCTGCCCGTTCATGATGAAATAACAGGAATTGCCGTAGCTTCCCTCTACGATCAACGGGTCCCCGTCATGAAACAGCTCCTCGTGCATGGACTGGACGGCACCTTCCAATTCATGCAGCGGCACCCCGCGAAACAGCGTATGATTACGCAAAAACTCCATCGCCTTCGTCGTCATCTGCATTCTCTCCATAGACGAAAAGAATCCGCCCGACGGCAGATTCCTCTCTATTCATTATGTATGACTCTATTATCGCATATTTCCGATGATGCTGCTGCGTGATTCTTCCATTTTCTTAATAAAATTCGTCATGACGTCAAAGGCTTCATTGCGCTTGTTGGTCATCGACTGCAGGCGAAGCATGTCCATTTGCTGGGAGTTCGATAGACTATCGATCGATCCCTTCAGCTTCTCCGTGGCTTGATTGAGCTCTTCGGCCGTATATTCCTTCTTGGATGCATCTGCGATGCCTTCCGCTGCCAGCTTGCCGGCAAGATCGTCCGGTATCGAATATTTGCCGTCCACCGCTTCTCCGGTCAAGGCGCTGTTAATGCCTGCCATGGCGTCGTTCTTCTTGGCGATTTCCTCGTTCCGCTTCTGCACGTCCTGAATCTGGTTGTTAAGCTGCGCATCCAGCATCTGGGTCCGCTGCTGCTGCACGACCATCAATGCGCTCTCAATATCCATGCTGGACAGATCGATCTGTGCGACGTTACCGATCCCGCCAATGGCATTGTTCGTTGCGCTTCCTCCTACGGCCTGCTTGACCGACTGGTAAGCCTGGTCGTTCATCATGATGCCCGTGCCTGCCACTACCCCGACCAGAAGAGACGCGGCCGTGGATAAAATCATTTTTCGATTCATCGTTTCAACTCCATTCCTCTGATTCTTTGTGCCTAGTACGAAAATCATAGCAAATGCCTGAACGGCGAACAAAGCAATATTTACCATTTCTCGACAATTAATATCAAATTGAAGGGATTTTTTTCGCTTCCGCCTGCTCGCTGCTTGCCCAATGCCATCCATGGGGATGATTTCGGCTGATGCCGTCTTGAAGCCGCGACAAAAAACCACATCGTGCCCGATGTGGTTTTCCTGGTTCGATTAGCCCACTAAAGCCGTCCGGCTGCTAGCAGCCAGCATCCAAGCTGCGCGTAATGGCTCGTGCGGTTACCACGGTTCCCTGAACCCCTGTCTATCCTGCTCGCAATCGCGCAGCAGCTTCGTGCGAAGCCCCTCATACCAAGAGGGGACATCGGCCAACTCGCTGTCCTCCAGGGAACGCAGCACGCTGGCAAAACGGTACAAACGGCTGAATCTTTGAAATCTTGAAAACTCTGCCTCCAGCTCGTGATCCAGGCTTCGGATCGAGCGATACCCTTTCAGAAATGCCTGCTTGTCATGCTCCGACTCGGCATCGGCAAGAGCCGTGACGATATCCGCCGCATACCAATGGTACATGGCATCGTCGAAATCGATCACGTGGAATGAACGTTCCTTCGCTTCATAAAAGATGTTATCCAGCTGGAAGTCAAAGTGGATCAAGCCGTACGTCTGTCTCGACGCGGGCAGGAACTGCAGCCATAGACTGACCCGATGAAGCTCATCCATAGCATCCTGCTCCCCGGGATGCCGCCGCAGCACCTGATCGATCAAACGCAGGATGTCCTCCACGCTTCTTCGCCTTACGGCTCCAGGTT
Organism: Priestia sp. BR_2; assembly: GCF_041954005.1. NCBI lineage: Bacteria > Bacillati > Bacillota > Bacilli > Caryophanales > Bacillaceae > Priestia > Priestia sp. BR_2. The sequence goes on from NZ_JAVFHM010000351.1 coordinate 341,898, forward strand.
CATATCGGCTGGACAGCGTATGCAGCCTTGCGAGCGATTTCCCCCAGTCCCTGCATTGGGACGCGGAGGGAGTGCCATGGAATGCAATCCCTCCGGCGGCGCTGAACACGACGCCGTGATACTGCCCCTCCGGTACCTGAATCGTCTCGATCCATTCCCCGTTCACGGAAGAAATCGGCACGACGCAAGGGTACTCGTGCTTAAGCAAATACTGAAATTCGCTACAAGGTACAGCAGTTTGATTATCATAAGACGGCCTCCATCCGTTCCCTACTCAAACAGCCCGGCGAATTCACCGTAACCTTCCCGGACCAGCGCTTCCTCCGGTATAAACCGCAGCGCCGCGGAGTTTACCTGATAATGCAGGCCGCCCGGCTGGGGCCCGTCATGATACAGATGTCCCAGGTAAGAGCCGGACAATCTGCCGTAGAGCGCGGTGCGTACCTTGCCGCCGCGGAGATCCCCCTTTTTGCTGATATATCCTTCGTGCAGCGGCTTCCTAAAAGCCGGCAATCCCGTACCCGCATCATATTGATCGGTCGAGCTGAACAGAGGGTCGCCGTTCACCACGTCCGCGTAAATCCCCCGGCTTGCGTGATTCCAATACAGATTATCGTAGGCAGGCTCGTCCAAGCCTTCTTGCGTCACCGCGTATTGGAGAGCGGTAAGACGCCTGCGCAGCTCATCCTGATCCTCTTTGCGCCTCCAATGCCGCTTCGCAAAAGAATCCCGGCCGGAACCCTCATAATACCGGTTATAGTCATACCGGTGGGTATTATAGTAGTTCTGATGGACATCCTCCGCGGGATAAAAGGGAGCTGCCGGAAGGATCGGCGTCACGATCTTCCCCTTGAACCGGCCGCTAAGCTGCAGGCTGCGCTTGGAGGCTTCCGCCTGCTCGCGCTGCGCTTCGTCATGCACGAAAATCGCCGACCGGTAAGACGCCCCGCGGTCCATGAACTGACCTTCCGCATCCGTTGGATCAATCAAGCGCCAATAGATGTCCAGCAGCCGTGAGTACGGAAACACATCCGGGTTAAACCGGATTTGCACGGCTTCGTAATGCCCCGTCGTTTCCGTTCCTACTTCTTCGTAGGTCGGATTCTCCGTATGGCCGCCCGTGTAGCCGGAAACCAGCGAAAGGATGCCGGGCAGCTCGTCAAACGGCTTCACCATGCACCAGAAACAACCGCCCGCAAATGTCGCCAATGAGGTCTTGCCGCTTCCATGCTTCAAGGCTATCCGCTCCTTTCATCCATCGTTGTCTGTTTCATGATGATATTAGTGTAGCCTTGAGGCCGCAATGGCAGCAAGTCTCATAACGTTTAATTGGTGTGTTAATCGGCTATATCTCCTCCAAGATAGCTTCAGGAATGAGAAAGCAACCCGCTTTGGCGGCAGCCTTAGGAGCGGGTTGCTTTCGTCGTTTATCGAGGTACGTCAGCCATTTTATTCTTTAACCGTTCTTTAAGCCGCCCCTTTTAGGCCGCTCCAAGCAACAGCTGGTACCCTGCTGCATCCGGATAGAGCAGCCATGGCCTCTGCGGGATATCGTGGTACTCATCAGAGTTACCTCTCCCAGCTGTTTCTCCTCTATGAAGACAAGTGCCGCACGGGACCAAATCCTGCACTCGCCGGCTCTATCAGCGCGGATCTTCACTTCGGTCAGCTCGCCTTCCTCCCAGCGCATGTCGACAACAAAGCCGCCGCGGGCCCGAAGCCCCTTCACCTCGCCGCTGTTCCACTGCGGGGGCAGGGCGGGGAGCAGCCTTAACTCATCCATATGCGACTGCAGCAGCATTTCGGCAACGCCGGCAATCCCGCCGAAATTGCCATCGATTTGAAAAGGCGGGTGGCAATCCAGCAGGTTCGGATAAGTCGAGGAAGCCAGCAAATTCACGAGATGCTCGTGCGCTTCCGCTCCGCGCTGCAGCCTGGCGTAGTAATTGATGATCCAAGCGCGGCTCCAGCCCGTGTGGCCGCCGCCATGAGCAAGCCGCCGCTCCAAGGTCTTGTAAGCCGCCTCGGCAAGCTCAGTGGACCGGTCAGGATCAATCTGCTCTCCCGGATACAGGGCGAACAACTGCGAGATATGCCGGTGCCCGGGATCGGCCTCCTCGTAATCGTTCAGCCATTCCATGATCCCTCCATGGCGTCCAATCTGCGGTGCCGGAATTTCCTCCAGCGCCGTTTGAAGCTCCCCTAAGAAGGCAGACTCATCTCCGACGAGATGGCCGGCCTCCAGGCAGGCACGGAATAAAGCCGTCGCAATCTGCCCGTCCATGGCGGGCCCCATGCAGAGGCTGCCGACGGCTCCGTTCGGAAGCACGAATCGGTTTTCCGGCGACACGGAGGGGCCGGTCATCCGTCTCCCTACCTCATCCACGGTCATGTAATCCAGCAGGAATTCTGCCGCTTCCTTCATGACCGGATACGCCCGCTCCCGCAGGAAATCCGCATCGCCGCCAAACCGGTAATGCTCCCACAGATGAAGGCACAGCCACGCGGCTCCCATCGGCCATACGGTACAAGTCATCAATATCCCTTCGGGCCGGGTTTCTCCCCAAAGATTCGTATTATGATGCGCCGCGAAGCCGCGGCAGCCATACATCTCCCGAGCCGTATCGCGGCCATTCGGGAGCATCCGGTCGATCAGGTCGAACAACGGCTCGTGGCACTCCGCCAAGCCCAACAGCTCTGCCGGCCAATAGTTCATCTGAATGTTCACATTGATCGTATACTTGGACTCCCAGGGCGGGGTGAAACTGTCATTCCATATGCCTTGCAGGTTCGCAGCAAGAGATCCGGGCCTGGAACAGGAGATGAGCAGGTATCGCCCGTACTGCACGTATAAGGCAATCAATTCGGGGTCGCTATTCTCTGCGGAAGCGCCTTCCGTCTTCACTCTAGCCTTCAGCAAATTCAGCCGCCGATCGGTGGGCAGGGACGGCTGGTCGTCTTCTGTTCCATTAGGATATTCGACTCGATCTGAAGCGCGGATTACCTCCGTCCCATTCGAAAAGGCAGTTCCGCTATCGGAACATTCCGCCCTGCTCGCCCCGTTCTTGCCAGTGCCGAGCGTAAGGGAGAAGCGTTCAAACTTCTCCCGATATTCCGCCTGATGACGGTTTACCAACTGCTCGTAAGACATGCCTGCCGCACGATCCAGCTGTTCCAGACAGACCTGGGCCGGCTGCCGGCATCGAAAGGTCGTCTGGGCTGACAACAGCAGCGTAACGGAATCCGCTCCTTCTACCGAGAGAAAGTCACCGATGGTTCGAACGGCTCCTCCCACAGCGGCAGCACGCAGCGCCATGCCAAAGGAAATGCCGTCCGCACCGCACTCTCCCTCCATCAGCAGGGTGTCATGACGCAATGATACCGTCCCCCCATCAAAAGGACGGCGCATCAGGTTCGCCGCAAACGTCAGCGCCCCCGGCCTGTCGGCAGACAGGCGAATGACCAGCACGCCATCCGGCGCACTGGCAAAATACGACCTGCGAAATCGGATGCCCCGGGACGAATAGGATACGGTCACCATCGACCGTTCCAGATCCAGCTCTCGTTCATAATGCTCCACCGTTTCCTCCCCGTCCAGGAATTTGAGCAGCAGATCGCCCAGCGGCTGGTACGGCTGCTCGTATTTCGGGGAGGAGGTCATCGCCATCCGGGCTAAATGCTCGGCCTCGGCTTGGCGCCCATCGAAGAGCATCTGCCTGATCTCGCTCAAATACCCGGAGGCGTCAGGATTGGCTCCCCTCCCCGGACCTCCATACCATAGAGAATCTTCATTTAGCTGCACGCGCTCAAGCGAAGGCTTGCCAAAGACCATGCCTCCCAGGCGACCGTTCCCGATCGGCAAAGCTTCATTCCACTCCGCTGCCGGGGAATCGTACCACAACCGCAAGCCCCGATTTGCGGAGATGTCAGGCCGCCTCGAAGCGGTAACATCTATCCCCCCCGTCACCTCAGGCTGCCCCGCAAGATCACGACCTCCCTGATGCCCTTCAAGAGAATACTCGGCATTACTTCCTGTTGTCTCCCTCTCCATAATCCAACACGTCTCCTTCTTCAAGAAAAAGGGGATGCTCAGCGTTCTCCCTGAACATCCCCTGTTCGTTATATATGATTAAGGCTGTTCCGGTATATCCAACGCACCGCCGCCCACCGGCGTTCGGGCCAGATGATCTACCGCATGCTGTCCCAGGCGATCCTTCAGCTGCTGGATGAATAAGCTCTGGAGCGCCACATGCCGATCGGCATATTCCCAATAGCCGTCCTCGCGAGGTCTTGGATCGTAGGCACTCGGAACGAGCGGCTTCACGTTCAAGCCGTCTTCGGTAGGGATATGCCCGATGACATAGTTTTGGGCAGTTGGGGGCTTCTGGGCGACAAGCCCGCCTTCGGTATTCCACATGACGTAATTCGCGCCGGCCCACCCGTGTCCGCTGCCCAGCCATCCCCGGTCGCGGACGCTGATGCGCGCGCTGACGTTGTCGTACAAACCGCCTGTCGACCAGCGGTGGTGCGGCTCGCTTGTATTGTATTCGCGAGTGGCCTTATTGTCGTACATCACGTTCGGCCCTTGCACGCGGCTTTCAATGACGTAAGCATGGCGGGAAGTCTCCGTATAATTGCGCTGCACCAGATTTAACTGCCCCTGGATGAAAAAGCTGTAACGCCGCCCGCCGGTAATAATGCTCACCATGTCGTGCATTTCGCTGTCCTGCACCGTGACCCACTTGGCCTGCCGCCCGACCTGCACCAAGGCATAGGAAAAATGGTAGCCGGCCACCTCTCGTACCCAGGCATTCTTCACGCTGTTCATCATGATGAAACGTTCCGCATGGTCCTCATCGGAGTAATACGGAGTGTCCAGAACATCGTTATCCATCTTCGTGTCGGTCTTGCTTGGATCAAAATCGGATATGGCGCGCATGTTCTCGATCCCTACCTGTTCGATTCGCGATTCGTCCGTCGCCTTGAACAGCTTGCCCCCGCCCCATTGACGCTCAACGGCATTCGCTAACGGAGCGTCCACCGTAATCCGGTTGCCGTCGATCGCCGTAATCACGCGGTCAAAATCCAGATTGAACGGGGACCACTGCTGCGTTCCTCCGGTTCCTGGCCGCATGTAGATATGATCCATGCCGATTTCATGAATCCAGCGGTCGTTGCCGATCCTCCGGACGATGACGGAATCGCCTACCTGATAGTCAGAGGCATCCTGGACATGGAAGGAACGCGAGCCTGCCGGAACGTACAGATCCTGGATATCGGTCTCCGTGCCGTCCACGATCGTTGCGCCATTCGTTCCGCCCACGACGATCAAATTTCTGGCCGTTGTTCCCGTGCCGCGGATGATGGTCCCGTCCTCGCTCTTCCCCTCGCCCCGGAGCACGACGCCGCTCGCCTGGATGTTCAGCGATCCGCCGACCAGATACGTGCCCTTCTTCAGCAGCACGGCCCCCCGGAAGCCGTCTGCGTCGCGCGGCAGATGCGACACCTCGTCGATCGCCGCTTGCAGCATCGCCGTATCATCCCCGCCGGTCGGCTGCACGGCGATCCTCGCCTGCACGTCGGGAAGCTTCACCCCGCCGCCCATATAACCGACATTCGAGAAATCGATGATCCGATTTCCTTTATAATCGGGAACATACGCCATTCTTCCGTCCTTTCCTGTATATGCGATATGACTCTGACCGTCAGGTATCCCTTTCTTGGGCATGACGGTGTAAAACAAGCTGTCGTAGTAAGTTCCCCCGTCCGCGGCTTGGAACGTCATCCTCACTTCGTGCGTGCCCGGTACCTTCATCCCGCCCGGAAGAGTGATCGATTGACTTATCCCCGTTTGCAGCGTCTTTGTGCCCAGCGAACCTCTGGATTGGCCGTCCTTGAACCATCTGGCGCTAACGGTCCCATCCGTATTCGGAGCGATCGTGACGACAGGCAATGGCTTGCCGTCATCCAGGATCGCCGCCTCGCCGATCTTCTGGACTAACGTCGGATGCGTGAACGAGCTGAAGGCAATATATTTCGCATCCCGGAATTCCTGATCATCCTTCACGACAAACCAGAAATCCGGCGTCCCAACCGTTTGGCCATTAACGCTGATTTCCGCATACATCCGCGTGGCGCCGACCTTGACTCCGGTTACGGAACCAGCTGCATCCACGGCCATGCTGCTCCCCGCAGCATGGTATTGTACCTGGCCTGGAGGGAGCGCAACCCACTCTCCGTTGGCTCGTTTGCCGCGCACCCCCAAGGTCGACGTTTCTCCAATGTCCAAGGTCCGTTCATCATTGTTGTTATAAGGAGTGCCATCCGGCTTCACGAAAGCCAGCTCCGTTACGTCCGACGGAATCCCTTGATCTCCATCCTGCATATAAACCTCCAACTCCTTAAGCTGAACGTTGAGATTTCGGCTGAGCTGCAGAGTCACCCGCATTTGGGAAGCGCTTACGGAATCAAACGCCATGACTTCCTGACCGTCCGCTCGAATGCCCCCGTTTTTCGCATAGGCTCTGGTCCAAGACTCGCCGTCAAGGGAATAATCAATCTCGATGCTGCCCAAATTATCTCCCCGGTTTAAGTCCAGGACGACCTGGTTGAAGGACTGCTCGCTCCCCAGATCCACCTGAACGTGCACACTCATGTCCTCACGATCCGTGCTCGCCGGCTGCCAATAGGTATCCTTGCTGCCATCCACGGCTTTCCCGGCTTCACGCCCGCTGATCTCCGAACTGGCCGTTGCCGGCCTATTCATTGCAAGGTTGACCCGCTCCAACCCACCGGCTGCCGCCGTTTCCCCCTGTATTGGCGGATTGCTGAACGAAAACAGCAGAATACCCAGCAGCAATATAATACTCCCCCTTCTTACCTGTCCGTTACGCCTGCGCACCTGTCTCATCAATCATCACCCATCCTTTGTCCTAGTGTAGTGATTAACGATCTACCCGCGATTACAGGATACCCTCCTTTCAGACGCCTCTTGATGCTTCCATGTTAAAACAGCGGCCTCTCGCCAGACCATGCCGTAACTTGCGGAAGGGCCGTGTTTTTTTACGGAGTAACACAACGTAAGAAAACACAACCCGGAACGAACGGAGCCGTATGCTAAGCCTCCCCTTTGTCCGTTACAATGAGGCTGCAATGGGTACGTCATTTTGGTAGCGACAAGGAAGGAGTTTCGTTTATGGATCATGAGCTGTCCCCATCTCTGTCGGCGCCGTTTCATGCTCAGCTTTTTTCCCCTGACGGGAATTTGCAGATCACCCTGGAGCAGGCGCATAACGGTCCCCTCTTGTATACGGTTATGAACAAGGGATTCCGGGTTCTTGACAGATCCCCGCTCGGACTCATCACGAACAGATACCAATTTCAGCAAAACATCCGCATCCAGGGGGTTGAGCACAACGCGATCACGGAGCGTTACGAGCTGATGACCGGCAAGCAAAAATCGCAGTCTTACGAAGCAAGCGAGCTGATGCTCCTGGCTTCCGTCGAGCATCATCAGGTGAGGATTCGATTCCGCGCTTTTCGAGACGGCGCTGCTTACCGCTATGAACTGCAAGGAGAAGGTGATATTCGCATCGAGAACGAGATCTCCGGATTCCATCTGCCGGAGGATCGGATGCTTAACGTCTGGGCGCAGCCGTTCATGCGGTGTTATGAACGAACCTACGACCATGCCATGCCGAACGATCTTCGGGGAGGGCATTTCGGCTTCCCGCTTTTGGTTCAATCGACAGAGGAGCAATGGCTGCTGCTGACAGAAGCTGCCGTGGACGGCGGTTATGGCGCCAGTCACCTCGCAGCCGATGAGCAAGACGGCCGGAAGCTTCGCATCTCGTACGCTCCGGATCAGGAAACGCCGATTGCCGCGCAGCTTCCGCTCTCGACGCCTTGGCGCGTCATGATCATCGGATCGCTCGGGGATCTGGTGACTTCATCGGTAACGACTCATCTATGTCCCCCGCCCGTGCTGAAAGACACCTCTTGGATCGCTCCGGGCAGAGCAGCCTGGTCCTGGTACGCGGAGGGCGGTTCTTGCGGCGATATGGATATTCAGCGGCAGCATATCGATTTTGCCGCCGGGATGGGATGGGAATACGTCGTCGTAGACGGCGGCTGGGAGGGTGTGCTGGATGCGCCTCAGCTGATCGATTACGCGAAGGAGCGCGGCGTCGGCATCTGGCTGTGGACGCATTATCAAGGGCTGAACACGGAGGAACTCCGAGAAGAGAAATTACGCCTGTGGGCCTCCTGGGGTGCGGTTGGGATCAAGGTCGATTTCTTCGACAGCGACAATCAAGAGACGCTCCAGGTCTACGACGCCATCGCCGAATCCGCCGCCAGACACCGGCTAATGGTTAATTTCCACGGATCCACCAAACCGAGCGGGGAGCACCGGACATGGCCTCATGTGATGACAAGAGAAGGCGTTTACGGCGCGGAATACTACCGGGCGCAGAGTGAAGGCCCGAATGCGGTTCATCTCTGTACCTTGCCGTTTACGCGAAATGTGATCGGATCCATGGACTTTACGCCGGTCACGTTCAGCAGGAAGACCAACACGACCCAGGGGCTTCAGCTCGCTCTGGCCATCCTCTTCGAGTCCGGCATCCAGCACTATGCGGATGCGATCTCCGTGTTCGCGGACCATCCGGGCAAGCCGCTGCTGGCCGAGGTTCCTGCCGTCTGGGATGAGACGCGGCTGCTGGAAGGTTATCCGGGCCGGTACGTTACGATCGCCAGACGATCCGGCGCGGAATGGTTCGTCGCCTCCATCTGTGCCGCAGGAGGACGAGATGCCCGAATCCCGCTGGATTTCCTTGACGATCATACGGCATACCAAGCAGTGATCTATCAGGAGCAGGGAGAGCCGGACGAATATCGTTATCGTTCCGTTCTTCCTCCCATTGAGATTCGCACGGAAACCTGCTGCAGCACAGATACGATCACGAAGCGCCTGAAGATATATGGAGGTCTATCCATCCATCTCACGCCGCTTTGAAATGATCTTTACGGACGGCTTGGACGTCGTGGACGCCATTCGTGAAACGTTAACCGATCATAAGCCTCTGCTGAAGGCGCAGAGCTTCTTGGAACCTTCGAATCTCGTTCCATGAAACTTTGCGATCCGAAATGCGCCCCAAGAACGGGAAAAACGCTGCCCTTACCTTAAGGACAGCGTTTCTATTTGCACTTCGAGCACAGAATCTGCCCTCCATGACCGGGAGAGGCAGGACTTGGCTAAATACGCGGCGGACTCGGCATAACCATGCGGATGGTGGTTCCTGCCCCCTCGCCCGCGGAGGTTACGCGGAGTCCGTAACTCTTGCCGAATACCAGCTGAATCCGGCGATGCACGTTAAGCAGTCCGATGCCTCCGGTACCGCTAAGGTTCAGGGAGGATTCCGGCGAAGGATTCGTGTGGTCGTGCTCGTAGGACAGCCGTGCCGCAACCTCGTGCAGTTGTTCATCGGTCATGCCGATGCCGTTGTCCGTCACGCTGACCCAGAAGGCATCGTCGCTGCAGCCGGCAGTGATGATGATGTGCTGCGAGGCTTCGATGCCGTCCGGAAACGCATGCTGGAATGCATTTTCGATTAAAGGCTGGAGCGTCAAGCGCACCATTTTGTACAGGAGAAGCTCATGGGGAACCTCGACCCGAAGATCGAATTCCATGTCGTGCCGGTGCTTCATGATGGTCATGTAATTCAGCACATGGTTCAGTTCGTTCGCAACCGTGATCTCCTCCAGCGAGGTCAGTAAGGAATATCGCATCATAAAGCCCAGCGAAGACACCATCTCGGTAATCTCGGACGATGAAACTCGGCCTTTTGCCGCTCAATGATCGTCTTCTGCTGCTGCAGCTCGGTCTCGTATACCCGCTCGATCAGTTCCGACAGCCGGCTCACCATCAGATTGTACCGCTGCATCATTTCCGTCAGCTCATCCTGCCGCCGTTCAGGAAGGTCCAGGGGAATCCATCGGCCCTGCTCCGTCTGCCTCATTCCGCGGATAATCGTCTGGATCGGCTGGGTAATGGAACGGGTGAAACGGTAAGCAAGCAAACAAGCGGCGACGAGACTGATCAAGCCGATCGTCCAGGCCGTCGTGCGGATATTGGCAATCGGCTGGCGCCACTCTTCCAGCGGAATCGAGGCTACCAAGCGCCATCCGGAATAAGGAGACATCCGGGTCATGAATACCCGCTGCTCTCCATCGACCGTCGTGTATTTAAAGGATTCCTCGTCCGCGCCCATAATGGCGGCGGTCAGCTTCGTATCCCGGGCAGGAGACGAGGCGTTGTCCTCCAGCCCTTCGGGCTGGTAAACCACGTGACCGCTGGCATCGGCAATATAGAAGTATCCGCGTTCGCCCAGATCGATGCCTTTCCAGAGGGAGGACAGCTCCTGGGAGCGCACCTCCATGGCGAGCACCCCTTTTTCCGCCGTGGAAGACAAACCCTTCATCTGTCTAGTCATGCGTATCACGCTGCCGCTGCGTCCCGGAATAATGCTCTCCGTATGAATCATGAGGCCGCTTTCGTCTTTTGTGGCATGGCGGAGCTCCGTCAGCTGCTTCGACTTGTCCTCTTCGCTGAACACCGGCGCCGTAAAGTCGGAGCCGAAGCTGTACGTCGCGTTTCCGTTGTAGGACAACAGATACATCGTCAGCAGCTCGGGCCCCCGGTCCATCAGGGGACGGAACACCGTATCCTTGATCGTGGAGCTGATGTGATAGTATTCGTAATGGTCCGCCGGGTTCGGCAGATCCACGAATTTCTTCAATTCCCGGTTGGTCAGCAGGGAGATCATCGTCCGGTCATAGGATTTGATGTACAGGTCCGTGTGATTCAAGGCATTCTGCACGATTTGCGACAGATGCCGATCCAGCTGCCGATCCAGCTCCGCGGAAGAACGCGCGTACGTGACGATGCCGATCAATAACGAGGACAGCGCTATGATCGATACGCAGTACAGGAAAAGCTTGCGATACAGTTTATTCTTCATCCGTTAAATCCCAGCATCGTCCGATATTCCGTCGGCGTGTGTCCCGTTACCTTCTTGAACATCTTCGTAAAATGGGGATAGTCCTCGTAACCGACGTTTGCCGCCACGTCGATGATCCGCATATGCGGCAGCGCAAGCAGCTCCTTCGCCCGCTCCATCCGCCGGTGAATGCGGTACCGGACAAAGGTTTCATTGGTCATTTTCTTAAACATCGCGCTAAAATAGGTCGGCGTATACCCCGCCATCTCCGCCACTTCCTCCAGCGTGATTTCCTCGGACAGATGCGTGTCGATGTACGCTTTCACTTCATCCAGCGGATTCTTGAAATTCCCCCAGCGCTGGGTCACCAGATCGGCCGTCATCCGCTTAACCCTCAGCTCGAATTCATTCAGCAGCTGTTCCTGGGCCGCATGATGGCCGATGGGTTCGATCACGGAAACCTCCATATATCCCTTCGATACCAGCCGCCGGAAAATCATCCCCACTGCATCATCCAGCAGCTGCTGAAGCTGCGGGACGCTAAGCCCCGCTGCCTGCAGATGCGCCCTCCAATCGAGCAACAGCTCATCCAGCCTTTCGGTCTGCAGCATCCAAATTTCCTGCCCGATGTTTTCAATCCAATCGACGTAGGAAGCCAGGGAGACAATGCCTTTATTGCGATGTTTTACGATCGCGTCAAAGGTTTGGTGCAGCACCACGCCCGTCACCGGCTTCAGCAGATAATGCTTCACCCCGTAAGCCAGGCACTGCTGCGCATATTGGAATTCGCCGTAACCCGAGATGACGATGATCTGAATATGCCCATACAACTCATGCAGCTCCTGGCACAGCTCCAGCCCGCCCATTCGGGGCATGCGGATATCGGTCAGCAGCACATCCGGCTCGGTCTCCTTGATCATCGAGAGCGCATGCTCGCCGTTCACGGCCGTATCGATGGCGTCAAACTGCAGGCGATAGGTTTCCGCCATCTTGACCAGCCCTCTTCGGATGACAGGTTCGTCGTCAGCAATCAACAACCGCATTATTTTCAGCCTCCTGTATGTAGAAGAATTAGGGATGAGGCAATCATGAAATGGAACAAGAAGGTATCCGCGAGCGGCTGCCTTGCATGGCAGACCGGCGGATACCTTGAACTTTCGCATTCATTCATTTATTTAAAACGCTTACATATCGGATTCATTGTACAGGATTTTCGGGATAAACAGGAGATGTCCTACTGCCTATCTTGCATGTTATCTTGTACGATCCACGACATTCTCCTTGTTCTTCCAGCGTTCCGTCGCTTCCTTGATGATCTCGTCCCCGCCTTTGGCGCGATATTCCTCGAGCACCTTCGGCCATTCGGATATCGGCTGCTTGCCGTAAATCATCTTCACCATGCTGTCCAGAATGAATTTCGGTCCCGTATCTCCAGTCGAGGCCAAATCCGGGAACTTGGAGAAGCTGTTCAGGTTCGCCGTAAACGTAATGCCGCCACGGCCTTCATTGCTGAGCACGTCGCTGAACGCCGTAATGACATCCTGGCCGTCCTCGGTCAGGGCCGTCTGCTTCTTGTTGTAGGTCAGCTCATGCACGAACCACAGCTGGTTGGCCCGGAACCCCGCTTCGTCCACTTCTTCCTTTTTCACGGGCCATGTATAGTTGACCTTGCCGTCCTCCATCGTGTAGTTCTCGCCCTCGATCCCGAAGGAGAAGAACATATCGGCTTCCTCCGTCAGCATCCAGTCGAGGAATTTAATGATTTCGATCGCTTTTTCCTTACCGACCTTGTTGTTGATGTAATACGTGGTCGAGATCGAGCTGTACAAGCCGAGGCCGCCCTTGCCGTCCGAGCCCGTCGGCGAAGGATAAATATCCACCTTCATCGAAGGATCCACTTCCTTCAGCTTGGCGCGGAACCCGATCAGCCCCTCGCCGTTGGACGCCCACATGCCGGCTTTGCCGGAATTGATATTCCGGCCGTAATCCTCCTGGGACAGGGAAGCGAAATCCTTCGGAATCAGGCCTTCGTCGTACATCGTCTTATACGTCTCCAGCGCCTTGGTCATGTTCTCCACATCGAAGAACTTCGGCACGACTTCCCCGTTCAGCTCCATGAACTGGAACGGCAGCACGTCGTATGCCCCCAGGAAGGTATCCGCGTATTTAAAGCCCTCCCGGTATTGGAACGGATGCTCTACTCCCAGTCTCTTGAAGGCACGCAGCATATCCAGATACTCTTCCACCGTTTTCGGCGCTTCCTGGATGCCTGCCTTCTCCATCAGATCCGTACGGATAAACGTGGCGCGGCGCGACGGGTTCTCCAGCCAAGCCGGAATGCCGTAGATTTTGCCGTCGTACGATACTTCCTCCCATGCCGCCGGGGTGACCATTTTCATCAGATTCGGCGCATGCTCCTTCAGGAGGTCATCCAGCGGCATGAACACGCCCGCTTCCACCGAGCCTGACATGGAGCCCGTCGTCGGCCCCCCGCGCATATTGCCGACCACGTCCGGAATTTCGTTGCCTGCAAACATCAGACTCATCTTCTGATCGAATTCCTTATGGGACATCAAGCGGATATCGAGATCGGTGTTCGTCATCTCCTCCAGCTTCAGCACCCATTTGTCCTTGTTGATGTCGGGCGACGATTCGATATAGGTATTGCCGCCCGTGGAGAATGAAATCGAGAATGCCAGCTTACTGGAAGCCGTACCCTGCTCGTTCCCTTCCGGCTTGGTATTCCCTGCTCCTTCTTCCGCTTTCCCCCCGCACCCCGCAAGCAGTGTCATCATCATGACGCCGATCAGTAAGACCGTCCAACTTTTTTTCATCAACCTCTCCCCTTTTCGCAAAAATAGACAAGTGGTTCATTCATGAGGTAAGCGCTTTCGTAAAATCCATTTCATCGTAGCTCATAACCCTCATGCGCAGAATTGGCGTTCTTATTATGGATTTGTGTTCTTTTACGATCAGGATTTGATCGAACCGATAAGCATGCCCTTGATAAAATATTTCTGCAGGAACGGGTATACCAGGATGATCGGCAGCGTAGCGATGACGATCGTGGCCATCTTGATGCCCTCCGGGGACATGTTGGCCAAGTTCTCGAACGTGGTGTCCATCTCTCCCATCTGATCGGTGATCACGATTTCCCTCAGGCGAACCTGCAGCGGAAACAGCTTTCGGCTATTGATATAGTATAGAGCGGACGAGTACGAATTCCAATGCGCCACGGCGTAAAACAGTCCCATCGTCGCCATCACCGGCTTGGATAGCGGAAGCACGATGCTTGATATGATCCGCAGCTCTCCGCACCCGTCGATCCTTGCCGAGTCGATAATCTCGTTAGGCAGATTCATGAAGAACGAGCGCATGATGAACAGGTTGTACGCGCTGATGGCGCCCGGAATAATGAGGGCCCAGACCGTATCCAGCATATTCAGCGATTTAATGAGCAGATAGTTTGGAATGAGCGGCGCGCTGAAAATAAAGGTGATCAGGACGAGCATGAGAATGACCTTCCGTCCCCGATATTCGTTGCGCGACAGCGGGTAAGCCAGCGAAGCCGTTGCGATTAAGTTGATTCCCGTCCCCACGACGGTCACGAATACGCTGATCATGAAGGAACGCCATACCGAGGTATCGTTCAATACGATGGCGTAGTTCGAGAGCGTAAACTCAACCGGCCACAGGCCGACGTCCCCCCTGGAGATGGCCAGATCGCTGCTGAGCGATTGCGCCGCTACGTGCAGGATCGGAAAGATCATGGCGGCCGACACGACGGCCAGGAAGATATAGTTGAACATTTCGAATACGATTTCGCCTGTTGATCGTTTTATCATGTTTTCGGTCACCTGCCTAGTATAAGGAATTTCCGGTCGTTTTACGGCTGATGGCGTTACCGCCCACAATGAGCAGCAGCCCGATGAGCGATTTGAACAGCCCGATGGCCGTGGTGTAGCTGTACTGCTGTCCAAGCAGACCGACGCGATAGATGTACGTATCCAGAATGTCGCCCTTGTTCTCGTTCAAGGCGTTCAGGAACACAAACACCCGTTCAAACCCGAAATCGAGGAAGTTGCCGATGTTCAGCAGGAATAGAATCATGATGGTTGGCAGAATCGACGGAATCGTAATCGCCAAGGTCTGGCGCCAGCGGTTCGCGCCGTCTACGCGTGCAGCTTCGTACAGGTCCGGATTGATTCCGGCCAACGCCGCCAGGTAAATAATCGTTCCCCAGCCCGCTTCCTTCCAGATGCCCGAGCCGATCAGAATGCTGCGAATGTAGCTTTCCTCGCCAAGGAAGTAAATCGGTTCGAGTCCCACCCACATCAGGATCTGATTGATGATCCCCGTGGTCGGAGACAGAATGCCCACCGCAATCCCCCCGATAATGACCCAGGACAGGAAGTGGGGCATGTAGATGACTGTCTGGAGCACCCGCTTGTACAGGACAAGACGAATCTCGTTCAATAGCAGGGCCAGAATGATCGGTACCGGAAACGCGAATGCGATGCTGTACATCCCGATCAGCAGGGTGTTCCAGAAAATCCGCAGAAACTCCTCGTACTGAAACATCCGGTAGAACTGGTCCAGCCCGACCCAAGGGCTCTCCCATATGCCTTTGAATAAGTTGTACTCCTGAAAAGCCATGGCACTGCCGAATAAAGGGACGTATTTGAATACGAGAAAATAGAGGATGCCCGGAATCGAGATGAGGTATATCGCCTTGTACTTGCGAAAGCTGGATAACCATTCCCGGCTCCGCGCTGACGGTGTTAGCCGCGTGCTTGGGTTGATGTTCGCCATAAGGACCTCCCGTTGTAAGTTTGCCTTCGTATTCATCCTATAAGCGGAGTGCTTCGCCAACAATGGCGGCATTTGTTTGTCGATGTGTTTTTTTACGATTGTGTTTGTAGAGGGCACGGCGAAAGGAGTGTGACACAAAAAAGAACCCTTTAGGGAACCCTGGTCTAATACGGCCAAGTTTCGCCAAAGGGCTTATGCTTATGGGGCATGGACACAGGCCTACTGTGTCCATGGGGAACAACCTTGCCGTCGTGTGACGAACCTCGCTCGACTACGATGCTTGGTTCGGTGTCGCAGGACGGCGGTCCCCCGGTTGGCAAGGGGGATCGGATGGAGCTGAATCGTGAATATCACCCCGTGCGGCTTCGCGGGAAAAACAAGCTCATCCATTCGTTTGCACCGGAAAAGGCTGCCCTATT
Organism: Priestia sp. BR_2; assembly: GCF_041954005.1. Classification (NCBI taxonomy): domain Bacteria; kingdom Bacillati; phylum Bacillota; class Bacilli; order Caryophanales; family Bacillaceae; genus Priestia; species Priestia sp. BR_2. The sequence continues at coordinate 358,129 of NZ_JAVFHM010000351.1, forward strand.
CGTGCTCCTTCTCCTCCATCTCCCGAATCGGAATCGCCATATTCCAGGTTTCCGTGCAGTCGTGAAATCCGTTGGTTCCATCCGAGGTCGCTGCGAACATCCAGGCCGGACGACCGTCCTCCATGAGCAAAAACGGCCGTTCCAGGTTGCCCATCAGCCGCTCCGCGCCATCGTCCCACATTACCCTGCGGGAATACGCCGGCTCCCCTGGCCGGGTTGTCATCTCCCACTGCTCTCCGTTCGCCGACCACGCATGGACCCCGCTATAGCGCTCTCCGCAGATGGAGCCGTCCATGTCCTTGGCAATCATCTCGTACCCCCGTGCCGTACGCCAAATGAAGGGATCTTCAATATGAATGGCAGGCGGAAACAGCGGCTCAGGCTTGCGGGCGTATGGACCGTATACCGATTCAGCGCTGGCCAAGCCCAGCTGCATGTTGCCATAGGTATGCCCTTCGTAGGGCCGGGATTTATAGATCAGCTGCACCGAGCCGTCGGCATGAACACAGGGTGCCGGATTGGACACGAAAAAGCTGTCAAACTGATTCGGGCGCGGCAGCAGAACCGGAAGATCCCTTCGTGTCCAAGGGCCGGTTACGGAAGGAGCGGTCGCAACGCCGATCCGTTTGTTGGCCCTGGCCACCACGGCGAGCGGATCGTGCGGCAGCAGCGCCTCCCCTTCGTCAGGCAGCGGGAACGGGAACGTCGTGCCCATATAATAGAGCACGTATATGCCATCCACCTTCACGATATGCGGATTGTGCACGCTGCAGCCGTCCCAATAGGCCGGAGACCTGGCCCCAAGCACCGTCTCCTCGTAGACGTACGGTCCGGCCGGATGATCGGCGGCTGCACGGACGATCTCCGAGGCCGCGAGCCATCCGGGGTGCATGGGCATGGATTTCGGCCAGCGCGAAGCAAACATATGGTAGCGGCCATCCTCGCCTCGAATCACGCTGCCGCACCAGACCCAATACCCCGGCATTCGAAAGCCTCCTGCAACCGGTGCAGGATCAAATACGATTTTCATAAACTCCTCACTCCCCTTCCATTGGCAGCAGCGTAACCTTGCGCAAATTCATCAAAGAATCCGATGCCAGCGATATTCCGCGGACTTCAAGACGGTGTAGGCTTGCCGAATGAATCGTCAATTGACCGATCTCAAAATCTCCCCAGCATCCGTCCCCTCCCGTATCGTAAACGGTACAAGCCAGCTTCTGTTCATCCAGGGACAATTCAAAGCGTCCCCCCGCCTGATCCGCTGAGGCGGACAAGGTGACGATGATTCGGCAGTGGACGGGCGCTTCTTCTTCCGAACGAAACGCCCATTGAACAGCCGCATGTGGAGCGGTCCACCCGGTAACGCCGTCATGCCCTCTTTTTCCATTGTCGCGGCGCAGGCCGTCGCCCTCGATAACACCATCATATGCCCAAAACGTATTCGGCATTGAAGATATGAATCTAGGAGTCCCGTTGCTCTCCAGCTGCTCCCCGCTTAGCTTCAGCTCTAGCACAGTCGCATAGGCGTCCTGAGGTACCGAACGCACATCAATTTGCCAGTCCCATCGCCCAAGCTGCCGGATCGGCAGGCGGTCCTCCTTGGCCTTCGCTCCGATAGGCCTCGCATATTGAACTCCGCTTGCGAGACCGGGCAGAATCAAATAACCGTCCTGTGACCAATCTCTAACCAGCAGATACAAGCTGTTCTCTTCAGGCTTCCAGGTGCAGTAGCCCCACTGCGGCGTACCGATTGGACTGCCGCTCGTGCCATATATGGCCTCGCCGTTCCGCTCCAGGAAGCTGCCCACCGTCTCCAGCAGGCTTCTCGACTTCTCGTCAATCGCCCCGTTTCCGAGCGGACCGACATTCAGTACCAGATTGCCGTTCGCCGCTGCCACGCGCAGCAGCTGGTCGATCAATTCCTCCGGACTCTTCCAATGGTCATCGCCATACCGGAATCCCCAAGAATCATTCAGCGTATGAATCGACTCCCAGTCCTGCTGCACCGGATGAAATCGCAGCTGGTTATCATGCGGATTCCCGTAATCCGCAAAGCGGTCATCCCGAAGCCGCTTGTTAATCAGGCAATCCGGCTGCAGCCGGCGTACCCGATCATGGAACCACACGGCGTGTTCGTCGCTGATCTTATGGCCGCAATCAAACCACATCAACCCGATCGGGCCGTAATCGGTCAGCAGCTCCTCGACCTGGGGAAGAGCCTTCTCATGAAGATAACGCTCAAAGCGTTCCCGCTTATCCTGATCGTCGATCCAGTCCTCCAGCAGATCCCATGCACCGATATTCCCCGGGTAATCCAGCGTGTTCCCCTGCGAATTCGGATGATGCCAGTCCATGGCGTGAGAATAGTAAATCCCGAGCCGAATCCCCTCGGCCTCGCATGCCTCTGCCAGCTCCTTGATCGGATCTCTCGGGAAATTTGCATGCCGGGTAATCGAATAATCGCAAACCTTGGAATCATACATGGCAAACCCGTCATGATGCTTCGCCGTCACGATGAGGTATTTGGCCCCCGACCGCTTGGCCAGCAACACCCACTCATGCGCATCGAACGCCTCCGGATTCATACCGGCTGCGGCTTCTGCATACTCAGCTACAGGTATCTTCCCCCTAAGCTGGATATGTTCGGCATAATTCGCATCCACTCGCTCGCCCTTCCACATTCCGCCCAGCATCGAGTAAGGCCCCCAATGCACAAACAGCCCAAAACGCGCTTCCCTCCACCAGGCTATCCGACGATTGTGATCTCGGTCGTTCACCAATAGATCAGTCGGGATAATATCCGAGCGTTCCTGCTCCCATCCGGCCCCATCCATGTATTCATCCCGCTTCATGTTTGTCCCTCCTCACCTGCCAGTTAACGGTCCGACAGTCTAGTAACCTCCATTATAGAAGGTACGCTGTTGCAGCCTCTTTGTTTTTTTGGGTTGAGGTTGTGTTTTGTTGAGGTGGGGGGGGGGAAAGTATGGTTCATTCGATAGATATGTAAACTGTAATGAGTTGAATTTTCTTAGATTACATTCCTTTTCAGCCTGGTTATAACATAAAAAGAAGCTGCGCTCCCGAATAGGAAACGGCTCCACTTTACTTTATTTCATGAAGTTAGTAATTTGCCGTCATGCTTTCGTCAAAATCATATCCAGAAAAACTTTATTACAACAATTCTGGCGGCAAAACTTTTCTCCAATTCTCTACTCCTACTTTAGTCAGTATCAACTCATTTTGTGTTGAATCATATGGATCAATATCAATTCCAAGGTTACTTTCAAACTTTTTAGATACTGCTCATTATTTACGTCAGTAACATACATGTAATAAACGTCTTCGGTTCGATCTCTGCTAAGATACTGGAACTGAAAAACGAAAATACGATTTATAACACCGAATTCCGAAGGCCTGCCGGGTAAACGGCAGGCTTTAGTTTAATGGAAATTAATTCGCTATAAAAAAGGATCACCTATTATTTTGTCATTTGAAAATTCAATTGAAGAACTCTCTCTAATAGTTGCCCATCCGTGATACTCATACATTTCAATTCATCCGCTCATGGTTTTAAAGGTTTAGTATCGATGATTATCTTTCGGCGTACTGTCGAGTGTCTGAATTCCGTTGTTGATCTTATATTTCACTGGTGTTATATTACATATGTGAAATATTAAAAGACAAGGGGGTTCTTCATGCACCCTATTTCAAACGTCGAATTCATGCTGCTGCAAATGATCGCAGAATGTCGTCAAGCTTCGGGGTACGATATCAAGAAGTTAGTCGATCAACGAGGCTATCGGGAATGGGCCAACATCGGCACGACTTCGATCTACGTAGGACTGAGGAAACTGAGCGATAAAGGATGGATTGCATCCGAGGAATCCGACGAAAAATCCGGCAAGGGACCCATGCCGACCCGGTTTGTCCTCACCGAAGCCGGTATGGTCAAGCTGAAAGATGAAGTCCTTGACAGTCTTTCGTCAGCACGGGAACGCGACAACCGCTTCGATCTCGGTTTGGCCGCATTGCCTCTTATCGGGAACGACATGGCCATAGCTGCCTTGCGGAAGCGGTTGGATTTTCTACGGGAAGCTTCAGAAGGCATAAAGCAAAAATTCGAATCCCAGGGCGGCGTCCATTTGCCGCTGAACGTAAGGGCGCTGTTCTTGCATCCGATTAGCCTAATAGAGAGTGAGCAAGCGTTCGTTGCCAGTCTAATTAACGAATTGTCGAAGGAGACCAGGGAAGATGACCACAATCATTGAAGGTTTTGTTCCTTACCAAGGCGACCATTGCGAAACGACCACCCTGGGCAATTTAATGCAATTTGCGGGAGTCCGGCTATCGGAGCCGATGCTGTTCGGACTCGGACAAGGGCTCGGATTCATTTATTGGGACTCGAAGGGAATGGATTTTCCGTTCATCGGAGGAAGGGTGAAAGTGGATAAGTTGACGGCGAACCTCGCTGACAGGCTGGGGTTGACCGTCAGAGTCCAAGAAACGTCGTCCGTCGACAAAGCGTGGCGGAACGTACGGAGCTGCATCGAACGCGGAATTCCGGTTGGGCTGAAATTGGATTCCTATTACTTGGACTATTTCACGAACAAAGTGCACTTTGCCGGTCACTATGCGGTCCTATACGGCGTGGATGACGAATATGCCTACATGGCAGATACCAGGCAACAGGGCGGACTGGTAAAGACGCGTTTGACAAGCTTGGCCGCAGCCAGAAACGCAAAGGGTGCCATGAGTTCCCGAAACCGCTCTTTTACGCTCGAGCCCATCGACGCCTTACCGCCGCTCGTTCCCGCATTACGCGAATCCTTGACCAAGAATGCGCATGACTATTTGAACCCGCCCATTCGCAATATCGGGAATAAAGGCATTGTAAAAATGAGCAAAGAGATCCTGAAGTGGCCTTCCCGCAGCAACCATTTCGAACAAGATTTATGCCTGACCGCATTGCTGATGGAGCGTGCGGGAACCGGCGGTGCTTTGTTTCGGAATCTGTATCGGGATTACTTGAAGGAATGCGCCGATCGGTTGGAAGACCCGAGAATCGAACAAGCCTACCTTTTGTTTACGGAGATCGCGCCAATGTGGGCCAGTGTCTCCGCAGCGATCGACCGTGCGGGAAGATCAGGTAACACCCAGGAGCTACAGCAGGCGTCCAATCTCTTGCTCGAGATTGCGGATAAAGAACGCGCAGCCATGGAGTTATTGCTCTGAAAGCGATTGGCATGGCGCCGGCTGACAAGCAAATCCGTGGATTTTGCGGAAGCAAGCCGAGAAACGTATAAAACCAGCCCCGCTCATTTCTGTGCGGGGCTGGTCTAGGTGAATTCACTCAGTCTCTTGAATTAATGCACCTGATTGAGCAATCGATAGGCCTCTTCCTTGGTTGTCACCGCCAAGAGCGCTTCCCTGAAATCATCGTCCATCAGCTTGCGGGACAACATTTGCAGCACTTTCAAATGCGCATTCTGTTTACTATTACGCGGCACGGCAATCATAAAGATCAGTTTGGCTTCGCTACCGTCCAGACTCTTCCAGTCGACGCCATCCTGCTGGATGCCAAAGACCACGCTTGGTTTCAGGACAGCATCCGATTTACCGTGAGGAATTGCAATATTCATGCCGATGCCGGTGGAGCTTTCTTGCTCCCGGGCTAATATGGCCTGTTTAAAATCTCCGTCGGCTCTGATCGCCCCATTCCGCTCCAATACACCGATCATTTCGTCGATCACAGCATCCTGTGTTGTTCCTACCAGATTCAGGTTAATGAGATCCGGTGTCACAATATCCGTCAATTTCTCAACGCGGATAGCAGAAACTTCCGTTGCTGTACCATTATGGATCACGGTTGAATCCACTTCAGCTGAATCCGCGGCCATGGGGGCAGCCGCGTGTACTGTCGACGATTCACCTGCTACGGCAGGATTCTCTATCGCTTCTGCTCCTTCTCCAACAACTGCCGGAGTCACAGCTGCAACATCTTTCTTGAGCAGGCTCACCATGATAACCGATACGGCTGAACCGGCCATGACCGCTATGAAGAACATCAGCACATGATCCACGGCACCGAGCACGGCTACAATAGGACCGCCATGGGCTACGCTGTCACCGACACTGCCCAACATGGCAATCACCGAACCCGTCATGGAACCGACCATGATACTCGGAATGACGCGTAGAGGATCTTGCGCCGCGAATGGAATCGCTCCTTCGGTAATACCGAACAATCCCATCGTAAATGTCGCTTTTCCAGCTTCGCGTTCCGCAGGCGTAAACTTCCTTTTGTTCATCATGGCCGCCAGTCCCATGGCAATCGGAGGAACACAGATGGCAACGGCAATTTGGCCCATAATTTCATAGTTGCCTTCACCGATCATGGCCGAGCCGAACAGGAACGCAACCTTATTCACGGGCCCCCCCATGTCAAAAGAAATCATCGCGCCCAGAATAAGCGCGAGCAGAATCGAACTAGTACCCTGCATTCCCGCGAGCCAGACGGTTAACGCTTCAAACAGATCCGCAACCGGAGCGCCAATCACAAAGACGAAGATTAATCCTACAACCAGCGAAGCCAGTACCGGGATAACGATAATGGGCATAATCGGCTGCAGCGACCGAGGAACCTTGATCCTTTTAATAGCAAGTGCGACATATCCCGCCAGGAAACCGGCAATAATCCCCCCGATGAATCCAGCTCCTGCTTCACTTCCATAAAAGCTGCCGTTCGCAGCAATGAACCCGCCGACCATACCTGGTGCAAGACCCGGCCTGTCCGCAATACTCATGGCGATAAATCCGGCAAGGATCGGAACCATGAAGGTAAACGCAGCCGCGCCGATACTCTCAATCGTTTTCCAGATGGAATCTTCCGGTATCACCAGACCACCCGGCGTTTTCACGCCGCCCATCGTCAGGGCGATTGCGATGAGCAGCCCACCGATCACGATAAACGGCACCATATAGGATACACCGTTCATCAAGTGGCGATAGATCGGATTTTGTTTGGGTTTGTTCTCTCCCGTCATAGCTTCAGCCGACTTGGACTGTGCCTGATAGACGGGCACATCCCCTTCCATCATCCGTTGGATCAGCTCTTCTGGACGACGGATACCATCCTGCACCCCAACGACAAGCAGTTTTTTACCCACAAACCGGTCCTTCACCACCGTCTTATCCGCTGCGATAATAATGCCATCGGCTTCGCGGATATCCTGCTCCGTGAATTGGTTCTCCACGCCGATGGAGCCTTGGGTCTCCACTTTCATCTCAACGCCAAGCTTCGCGCCTGCCTTCTGCAGATTCTCAGCGGCCATATACGTATGTGCAATTCCGTTAGGACATGAAGTAATCGCTAATATTTTCATGTTCGTCATTCTCCTTCGCTGTCATGTTCCCGCTTACATTTATAGTGTACATGCTGAAAACGCTGTTATCGGATGAACTTTTTACCGGAACTTCCGGAAAAACAGGTTTATTTCGCAAACAAATATCCCCACAAAGTGGAGCCTATATGCTTAATCCAAATACTTTACGCGGGACCCCAAAAAAATGTAAAAAGCAGGACGGTATACCGTCCTGCTTCATCATCACAGTTTGAAATAGTGCGTGTTCAAAAAGGTCGATTTTCAGCACCGAGAAGGTTGGATGAAGCTAGGGACGTCAGGAGCGGAGCGTACGTTTTGGGTACGTGAGCACCTGAAATGTTTCCGCAGGAAACATGCTTCGAAAGCATCTGCTTAGGCCCGGCTGAATTCAAGATTCGATGCCGAGCTGCTTCCTGATTCGCTTCGTGTTAGATATAGAATTTATGAGTTATCAGTGGAACTGATGAAATTCTATATCGCAAGAAAACCTACCTATGCATCGCGGTCGCTCATCCTTGAAGTGGCCTCGATAAGAGGTTTTCTTATCAAAAGCTGACTTTTTGAACAACCTCTACTACTAATTTTACCCTTTTAACGTATTCAGCAATCGTATCGCGTCCGTCTCCTTAGACAACGCACGGACCAATGCCGGCTGCTCACTGATCCGTGACAATTCCCTGAACAGCTGCCGCATCTCTTTCCGCTCATCATGCTTGATAGCAAGTAAGAACACAAGCTCTACCTTCTCGGTTCCCCAGGTAATCGGCTGCTTTAAAGTAATAACAACGATGCAGGACTGTGTAACCCGCTCCGAGCTGCCATGAGGGATGGCAATGCCTCCTCCAATCGTCGTAGCAGACATATTCTCACGATCCAGCACACTTTCCGTATATCCTGCCTGGACATATCCTTTGTCCACCAGCATCTGCGCAAACTTGGAGATCAACTGTTCTGGACGCTCGACCTCCTGCTGAGGAAAGATGAGAAAAGGTGTCGTATATTTCAAAAAGACCGATTCCTCAGCCGCCCTGCCGTCCGGCTCATCGAGCCCCCGGATCGCTTGCTCCAGCTTCCGCTCGTCACTGGCCTCGAGCAGAGGGGAAACGAGGATATGAGGTGTTTTTAACTCGGGCAGATCAACGGTCGTAATGACAAGATCCACCTCATGAGCTGCCAGATAATCCTCAACTTCCGCTTTGGACATCGTTGTCTCTACATGCACGGACGGGAATCTTCGTTCCACCTTCGCGAGAAGCAATTGGGACATCCCAACGCCCATATGACACACGATTATGACCTTCTGAGGGTGGCTTTCGTTCTGGTGAAGCCGTTCTACAGACGCCTGAAAATGCAAAGTCAAATACGCGGCCTCCTCTTCTGGAAAGTACAGTTGGAGCGCTCCCCCTACCTCCTCCAGGGCCATGATGACGCGATCGAACATATAGGGATACATCTTTTTGATCTCGGCCAGCATCGGATTGGACACAGCCAGACCATAATGAAGACGGTTCATGGTCGTGTACAAATGCACTTTCAACCCGTTCAATAATACCGGGTCCTTGGAAAATGGGATCATATTCAGCTCCGACATCCGCCGAATCAGTTGCTCAACCAACTGTGGCAGCAGGGGGTGGCTGTCTGCCAGATCGCCCCGCCGGGCACTTCCATCCTCCTGCGTGTATCGGAACTTCCCGCCAAGCAGGTGCAGGGTTAGATAAGCGGTTTCTTCCTTGGAAAAAGGGACGGCGAACAATTTTTGCAGCTGCTTCAAAAAGTCTATCGCCCATGCAAATTCCGCTTTATTCTCCAAAAACGCTATGTCCTGCGCAGAGAGCGAAATCGGCTGTCCCAACTTGGTCCGTTTGACCATAAGCAATATATGCAGCATCAAGCTTTCAAAGGCTTCATCGGTGAAGCGGAGCTGGTGCCGCTTTTGCAACGCCTTCAACTCATTGTATACGGCTGCGATCTCGTGCGGTTCATACTGGTTACGCATCATCTGTCCCGTCAATTCCGGACGGTTGATCAATTGGTTCAACCGCGCCAGCGCCATCCGTTTGTTCTTCTCCGAGCCCTCAATCATGAAGCCTACTCGCTGCTTCGTCATTAAGCTCAGATCAAAGCTCCGCAGCCAGCCCTCAATCTTTTCCATATCCCGACGGATAATCGCCTTGTTCACGTAAAACGGTGAAGCCAGGTTCTGCAGGGTTACGGGCTTCGCGTTCATCAAGAGCCGATATGCCAGGTGCAGCACCCTTTCCTCATCGGATTCATCCTCGGCGGTACTCTCGTTGGAATACAAGCGGCGGAATAAATCAGCCAGATCCGCTTCCCCGATCTCCAGATAGACGCCAAGTCCCGGCCTTTTCACCAGATGGCCGCTGGAGTGCTTAGCTATATATTCTTCAATCACCTTCAGATCGTTTCGGATCGTCTTCTCCGAGCACTCGGTCTGATCCGCCAGATCCTGAACGAGCCACAGCCGGTTCGGTTCCATTAACAAATTGCGAAAAATCTCTTTTTGCCTATTATTCATTCCGATCCCCTATTCAACTTAATGGGAGTGCTCACTCATCGTAGAGCGGGTGCATTGTCCTACGTATATCATATCCGGGTCTCTATGGCAAACTGATCTGGGAGGTTACACGAGAGTGGATCAAAAGAAATGGCATATTGACGGAAAAGCTGAGCATATACAGTATTCTAAAATCCGACGTAAACAAAACAAGGGTGCCGCAGAAGTCGGCCCCCTTGTTTCATGATCCGATTTTAATCCCTCTTACATCTTAAGAAATTCTTCCGGTCGTACATCGTATCTTACCTATAAAAGCCTCTACAACTTCCCGCGCCGACTCCGCTCCCGTCACGGCGGATATCACCGCGACGCCATCCGCACCCGCTCCAATCACTTCCTCCACGCGCTCCACGGTAATCCCGCCGATCCCAACGATCGGCAGGTGGATTCCAGCTTCGCGAAGCTCATGGAGAATGGCCGGGCCTTGCGCAGTTATGGCATCATCCTTCGAGCGGGTCGGATAGATCGGCCCGATGCCAAGATAGTCGGCGCCGTGGAGAATCGCGCGCCGCGCTTCCTCCACCGTGTGGGCGGAAACGCCGAGAATCCGGTTGCCGATCCGCTCGCGGACGGAAGCCGCGGATTCGTCGTCCTGGCCGACGTGCACGCCGTCGGCGTTCAGCTTCAGTGCCAGCTCCACATCGTCATTGACGATGAAGGGCACGCCCGCTTGGCAACACTGATCCTGAATCCGGCGAGCCAGCCGGATCATCGCCTCCCCGGCGAGTGCTCCTTGCCCCTTCTCACGGAACTGGACCATGGTTGCTCCTCCAGCCAGTGCTTCCTGCAGGACCAAGCTTGGCTCGACGCTGCAGTTCAAGCTGCCGAGCACGAGGTACATCCGCAGATGCCGCCTCATGATCTCGGGGGCCACTCTGCCCGTCATCGCAGCACCTCCTGACGGCGGCGATTGTATGCCCAATGATTGGTCGGCCCCTGCCCCTGCCCCAGGTTTAAGCCGTCCTCAATGGCGGCTTGAATGAATAAGCGCCCGCTCTGAATCGCATCGAGTGCGCTCAAGCCTTGGGCCAGGCCTGCGGTAATGGCCGCAGAGAAGGTACAGCCGGTCCCATGTGTATGAACGGTATCAATTCGTTTGCCATATAAATCTGTGAAGGCCGTACCATCATAAACGATGTCGATGACCGGAAGACTTTCCGGATAACCGTCATCGTTGGAAAAGAGCGGGCGGCCCCCCCTATACTCCCCAGCAGGCATGGCAATTCTCGTTAGACCGTGCGTCCTTTCGGATTGAGGCAACTCTTCCTGCTGCATACCCGCCGATATAGCCGGTCCCCTGTCTCTTTCGTGATCCGTACCTTCATCGCTTCCAAGGATTCCCTCGTCATGACCGCCTTTGATCACTACGATCCTGGGCCCAAGAGCATGAATACGTCTCGCCGCTTCTTTGCGATCGTTCATCGTGCGGATTCGCATCCCCGCCAATACTTCGGCCTCCGGTATATTGGGGGTGACAATCAACGCCAGCGGCAGCAAATCTTCTCTTAAAGCCTCCACCGCTTCGCTTTGCAGCAGCTCCGCTCCGCCCTTGGCGATCATCACGGGATCGACAACGACCTTCCCCCAGCCGAATGCCCGAATCCGGTCAGCAACCAGCCGAATGATCTCGGCGTTGAACAGCATGCCCGTCTTCAATGCATCTATCCCGAGGTCCGAGCCAACCGCTTCAATCTGCTCCGCAGTTGCTTCGGGCGGCAGCGGATAAACGCCGGGAACCTCCAAGGTATTCTGTACCGTGATCGCGGTAATCGCCGACATGCCGTACACGCCGAGTTCCTGGAAGGTTTTCAGATCGGCCTGAATGCCGGCGCCGCCACCGCTGTCAGACCCAGCAATCGTCAGGGCACGGGGTATGCGAGCCTCGCTCATCGCGTGCCTCCGGCAGCCGCCGCTCCCGCTTCCAGCACAGCGGCATACCCTTCCAGCGATCCTGGATGAAGCTTCGCCAGCTCGTCCAGGAAAGTTATCTGGAAGCTTCCCGGTCCCAGATCTGCCGTTCGCTCAGCAGCTTTCGCCGCCGCGGCCCCATAGAAGGCCAGACCCGCCGTACCTGCAAGCAGCAGGTTTGCTTCCACCGCGGCAAAGGCACCCAGCACCGAGGTCAGCAGGCAGCCTGCGCCGGTCACCTTCGTAAGCAGAGCATCCCCTCCGGTAATGATGCGCACTTCCGTTCCATCGGTAATCACGTCCTCTTCACCGGTAATGGCCACGATCGTGCCTAACTCGCGCGCCGCCCGCACGGCCAGCTCGGCATGATTGCTGCCTGCGCTATTGCCTGCGTCTACGCCCTTGATCTCGCGGATCTCCCCGATAAGGTGAGCGACTTCAGCCGCATTTCCGCGCACGAGCGAAACCTTCACCTCGCTTAGGATCCGCAGCGCCGACTCCGTCCGAAAACGGGTCGCTCCCGCGCCGACCGGGTCCAGCAGCACCGGCACGCCATGGGCATTCGCCGATTGCCCGGCGATAATCATCGCATCCACCAGCTCGCGGTTCAGCGTACCGATGTTCAATACGAGCGCGCCCGCGATGGCGGCCATATCCGCCACTTCCTCCGGCGCGTAGGCCATCACGGGCGACGCGCCCAGCGCGTACAAGCCGTTAGCCGTAAAATTCGTAACCACCACGTTCGTCATATTGTGAACGAGGGGGCTCGTCTGCTGTACCTTCGTCAAAAGCGCCGAAACCTCTTTTTCCCATGAATGCATTTATATCAGCCTCTCTTCGCTATAATGGAATTCCATGTGCTTGTGATCATTGCTCTTACAGCACCGCAGCCTCCAGCTGCACCGGCCACTCCTCCTGCTTATAAGCCATGTCCCAGAACAGATACTCCAGCTGGCAGCTCAGCATGAAATGCTCCCTCATCCGTTCCCGCTCGGCTGCCGTCGCACGCTCCGCCCATGCATCAATACGGTCGCGGAATTTGGCTGTCGCGTCTTCCCCCCGGTTTCCGTAGAAAGAAATCCAGTCGTAAAACGGATGGGAGGCATCCGGCTTCACCTCATTCAACAGCTTGCGGCCAATCTCCAGGTACGTCCATGGGCACGGCAGCAGCACGGCCATAATCTCCCCCAAACTACCCTCGTGCGCCACCGTCAGCATATGACGGATGTAATGATGCGCGGACGGAGCCAGCGGATACCCTTGAAGCTCCTCATAGGTCACCCCGGCGGCTGCGCAAAAATTCTGATGCGGGTGCACCTCGCTGTGCAGGATGAATGAAATCTGTTCGTTAAAGGCCGCAATCTCTTCCCGGCTGGTCGATTTGGAAATGGCTATTCCGTATATCCGCATGTAGGCATTCAAATACTCAAAATCCTGCTTCACATAGTGAATCAACTGCTCCCGCTCCAGATTCCCCTCGGCAATGCCTTTTACGAAGGGATGATCGAAGATTGCTTGAAAAATGCCTCCCGCCTGCTGACGGAGCTCTTGCGTGAAACTCATGTTTGTCCCCACCTCCAACATATTGAAGAGCAGGAAGTCCGTAAGACACGACTTTTCAGAAAACGAAAAAAGCCGCCCCGAAAACTGGAGCGGCTTCGTCAACAAGCCCGGGTGCGCCAAAAAAACGCACCGAGACCTCATATTCGAAGGCTCCACTTTCCTACGCTAGTACGAACTAGATCAGGTTCAAAGGGTCCAAGATACGCTCTTGTCTCAGCCGCCAACGGCTCCCCTAGTGGACTTCCTATTCTTTTGTCTAATACTGTACATAGGTTTGGGGGTGGTGTCAAACGTTAACAGTTTGTGGACGGAACCTCAAGCTCGAGCCTTCCTCCGACCGCGTGATTGTGACGATGTACGGTGGCGGCTGTCTTTTCGCAAGATAAAAACGCAGGCTACCCCAAACTCATTCCGGAAACACTGACGCTCGGCTGTCATATATGCCCCCGCATAATGAGTGCATAAGCACAATTCAAATAAATGAAATTTAAAGGAGCGAGTGTATTTATGACGAACCAACCGAAAGCGGTTAAACCCATTCCGGATGGCTACACCTCCGTGACGCCGTGGATCATCTCAAGAAACTCCGCAGCGCTGATCGATTTCCTCAAGCAGGCTTTTCGGGCCGAAGAGTTAGCCCGCGTCTATGTTGGCGATGGTGTCATCGGCCATGCCGAGGTGCGAATCGGGGATGCCGTCGTCATGATGTTTGACGCAAAGCCGGAATGGCCGGATAGCCCGGCATACCTCCGTTTGTATGTTGAGGATTGCGATGACGTGTATCGGCAAGCGCTGGCCGCAGGTGCGGTCTCGGTGACGGAGCCAACGACCTTGTTCTTCGGCGATCGGGTGGGACGGGTACGGGACCCGTTCGGCAACTTATGGTGGGTACAGACACGAATGGAGGACCTCACTCCGGTGGAAATGGAACAGCGTGCCCAAGACCCGGAATACATCCAAGCGATGACCTATGTTGCAGGGGCGGAGATCGTGGTGAAGACGTCGTAAAAAGTTACCGTGAAGCGAGCGTTATTGAACTGGTGTCCGTTAACGAGTACCTTGGTGACTGGCTGGTATTGATGCTATTACTGGTATTGATGCTATTACTGGTCTTGGTGCTATTACGGGTCTTGTGCGACTACTGTTCTTGGTACGACTACGGTATTGATGCTACTACTGGTCTTGGTGCGACTACGGTATTGATGCTACTACTGGTCTTGGTGCGACTACTGGTCTTGGTGCGACCGCTCGAGGACAAACGGACTGAGGATACGTTATTTAGCTGAATAGGCGTGATTTTTGATGGCTAACGGACACCAGATACGTTATTCATAGAATATGATGGCAAAAGGACAGTTTATTGCGGTAATAAGGGATCCTGTGTCCGTTTGATCTGAGAATCGGAGGTTAATCAGGGAAATAAGGGAACTGGTGTCCGTTAACGAGCACCTTGGTGACTGGCTGGTATTGATGCTATTACTGGTCTTGGTGCTATTACTGGTCTTGTGCGACTACTGGTCTTGGTGCGACTACTGGTCTTGGTCTGACCGCCCGAGGACAAGCGGACTGAGGATACGTTATTTAGCTGAATAGGCGTAATTTTTGATGGCTAACGGACACCAGATACGTTATTCATAGAATATGATGGCAAAAGGACCGTTTATTGCGGTAATAAGGGATCCTGTGTCCGTTTGATCTGAGAATCGGAGGTTATTCAGGGGCATAAGGGAACTGGTGTCCGTTAACATGCCCCTTGGTGACTGGCAGGTATTGATGCTATTACTGGTCTTGGTGCTATTACTGGTCTTGTGCGACTACTGGTCTTGGTGCGACTCCTGGTCTTGGTCTGACCGCCCGAGGACAAGCGGACTGAGGATACGTTATTTAGCTGAATAGGCGTAGTTTTTGATGGCTAACGGACACCAGATCCGTTATTCATCGAATATGATGGCAAATAGACCGTTTATTGCGGTAATAAGTGATCCGTTTTCCGTTTGCTCTTAAAATCGTGGGTTCATCTGGCCAATCAGTGCACATGAGTCCGTCACACGGTCGTTGTCGTTCGTGTAGCTAGATTTTT
>NZ_JAVFHM010000352.1:0-4007 GCF_041954005.1 Priestia sp. BR_2
CTTCTCCACTTGATATTTTATATAGTGCAATTCATCTTGTTCAAACTGGAGAGCTGCTTAATCATATTAAAGTAAGCTTTAGCCGAGCATTTATCGGTTTCGCCATTGGCGGCAGTATTGGTCTTATTTTAGGAATTGTGAACGGAGTATATCCCATTGCTGAAAAACATCTAGATACAACTATTCAGATGTTTCGGAATATTCCGCATTTAGCTCTTATTCCCTTAGTAATTTTATGGTTAGGGATTGGAGAAGAGGCAAAAATTTTTTTAGTAGCCATTGGTGTATTTTTCCCAATCTATGTGAATACGTATCATGGAATTATTTCCGTTGATAAATCTCTAATTGAAATGGGGAGAGTATACGGTCTAAGTAAAAATAAACTTCTAGTACGAGTAATCTTTAAAGGAGCTCTTCCATCCGTTTTAGTTGGTATTCGTTATTCCTTAGGGATTATGTGGCTGACATTAATTGTAGCAGAGACCGTAGCAGCTGATTCTGGCATTGGTTACATGGCGATGAATGCCCGTGAATTCATGCAGATTGATATTGTTATTGTTGCTATCTTGCTATACGCCATTTTAGGAAAAGTTGCTGATTCTTTAGCAAAGCTATTAGAAGTAAAGCTATTGAAATGGAATCCAAACTATCAAAAATCGTAAAGTAAGGAGCGAGCGAATATGAAATATAAAGGTGGAGGAATTCAATTACAAATACAGCATTTAAAGAAACTCTTTGGAGATGTTGAAGTCTTAAAAGGAATTAATTTAGATATAGCGCCCGGTGAATTCGTCGCTATCGTCGGACAAAGTGGATGTGGGAAAAGTACGTTATTAAGGCATATTGCAGGGTTAGAAAAAGAAACAAGTGGACAGATCGTTCAAAATGGGGAAAAGTTACATTCAATTAATCCCCATGCTCGGTTTATGTTTCAAGATTCAAGACTATTGCCATGGGAAAAAATTGTAGCCAATGTAGGTGTTAGTTTAGGGTTAAAAGGCGAGTGGAAAGAGAAGGCATTAACTTCTCTTAAGCAAGTAGGACTAGAGAGCAGAGCAAATGAGTGGCCATCTGTTTTGTCTGGTGGGCAACGTCAGCGAGTCGCACTTGCTCGTGCATTAGCCACTCAGCCTAAGCTGCTGTTACTAGATGAGCCGTTGGGGGCATTAGATGCGTTAACACGTATTGAAATGCAGGAACTAATTGAAGGAATATGGCAAGAACAGCGCTTTACAGCTCTTTTAATAACCCATGATGTATCAGAAGCTATTACACTGGCTGATCGGGTTATTTTAATTGAAGAAGGAAAGATTGCGATGGATTTACGCATTCCCCTTTCAAGGCCTCGTGAAAGAGGAAGTCATTCCTTTGGAAAACTAGAAAGTAAAGTATTAGCAAGAGTTATGAAAAAAGAAACGTCGTCGCTTTTAGAAGATGCTACGACCGTATAAAAGGAGAAGAGTGTAATGCAAGTAGCCGTTGTACTTAATAGCAAGACAGAAAAAATTGTTCCTATTGTGGAAGGGGACATTATCCGGTTATACAATACGGAAACAGAAAAAACGCAAGATTTTACAAATCCCTCTATTTATTTGAGCCAAGGAAAAAGAGGCGCGGTTGTCAAATGGGCTGAAAGTCAGGGTATAACAGTTCTAGCAGCACCGCCTAGCATGCTTTGTGAATTATCTTACGACAGCGCCAAGTCGAAAGGTTTTCATTATTACCGAGTGAGTGCCAATACCGGATTTACAGAGTTTAAACAGCTATTAAAGGATGGGAATATTCAGTTAGTCACAGACTTGCCGCTGACTGAAATTGAGCCCAGTGCAATTGTATTACCTAACGAGTAAAGGTTAAGAAGGAGAAGCTATGAAATATGTAAATGTAACGGTGAATCACCAGCCATCATCTAAAAAAATTGTTATTTTATCCTTACACGCATCCCATAACCTTAATGCTATTGATCAGGAATTGTATGAAGAACTTAAGCAGTCCCTAGAGGATATTTCAAAAGATAAAACAGTAGGCGCACTGATTTTAAACAGTGAAGTATCTAACGCTTTTAGTGCAGGCGTGGATTTACAGTTTATTCAAGGGTTAAGCAATGAAGAAGCAAGCGAATTTTTCACTAAACTATCGAAGCTATTCGATATGCTGATCCATTTACCTGTTCCCACGATTTCTTTTGTAAATGGATATGCCTTTGGAGCAGGAGCTGATCTTGCTATTTCATGTGATGTACGCATTGCCAGTGAAGTAGCATACTTTCGATTTCCCGGTCCGCAGTTTGGATTGATTTTAGGGACACAGCGCTTAGTTAATGAAATCGGCCCTTCCAAAGCTCGTTTTTTAGCATTGTCAGGTAAAAAGATAAGTGGACAAACAGCTTTGGATTATGGCTTAATTCACGAACTGAGTGCGGATGAAGAAGCTGGCCAAAAGAGTAGTTTAAAATGGGCAAGGATCCTAGCAAATGTTCCATCATACACGACTCAAACAATAAAAGAGGTTTGTCATTCAAGTGAGTCTCTTCATGAACTGACGCGTGCTTCGGTGCTAGAAGGAAATTTTATCGATCGATTCGGTCAATATGTGCAAGATAATAAGAAAAAAGTACGGCACTAGGCAAAATAAATGCTGAAAAGCTAGAGGAGATTTAAGATGATCCGAAAAAAAAGTTTTTATGTAACAACCATTATTCTGCTATTGCTCCTAGCTTTAACCGGATGTGGAGGAGGTAAAGAAACAACAGCAGGTAATCAATCAGCAGAAGGAAAAGGTGTCGTAAAAGTAGGATATCAGAAGTCTGCGCCTATGTTGCTATTAAAGAAACAGCAGCTGTTGGAAAAGAACTTAGGGAAATTAGGATATGAAGTGAAATGGTATGAGTTTAATACGGGAATTGCAGTAGCAGAAGCTTTGAATGCAGGGAGTATTGATATTGGTAGTTTAGGTGATTCTCCTTCTTTATTTGGAAAAGCAAGGGGGCTTGATTTTGTATATATTGCAAGTGAACCTTCTGTGCCTGAATCCGAAGGCATTTTAGTAAAGAAAGATTCGTCTATTAAAACTATTAAAGATCTTAAAGGTAAGAAAATTGCTTTTAATAAAGCATCAATCTCCCAATACTTGCTGTTAAAAACGCTGAAGTCGGAAGGAATGACAGAGAGTGATATAAATCCAGTCTATCTCAATCCGCCAGAAGCCAGTGTTGCTTTTTCACAAGGCCAAGTAGATGGATGGGTTATATGGGAACCCTACTTTACAACAACTGCAAATAAAGGAAATCGCGTGTTATCAGATGCTACTGGTCTTGTTTCCTTTCGTTCCTTCTACGTAGCTGGTGAGGATTTTGTGAAAGATAATCCGAAAGCAACAAAACAAATCGTATTGGAACTTCAAAAGGTTGGAAAAGAAATTAATAAAAATCCCAAGGAAGCAGCTGAATTAGTATCAGATGCTACCAAGATTCCAGTTGACACTTGGAAAGAGATCTTAAAGAAAAAGCCAGCTGACGTTCAATTTATGAATCAAAAAGCTGCAGATGACCTTCAAGATCAGGCAAATGACCTTTTAGAAATGAAATTAATTACAAAACAAATTGACGTTCAAAATTCGTACTGGTCTCCTTAAAAATGAGAAGAGAATATGAAGGGAGCGTGCAATAAAGTATGAAGGTTAAAGGGGTGACCAGCGTTCAAATGAAAAAACGAGCTTTTCATCTTCGATTTCTGCTTCTCTTACTAACCATATTTATAGGATGCTTGATGACTGCTTGCGATCAAAAAAGCTCTGCTAGTCAACCAGAAAAAAATGAACTCTCTGATGTAACGTTACGAGTAGCACAAACAGGATGGAGCAGTATTGAAGAAGAGTTAAAGGCAGCTGGGCTAGATAATACACCATATAAGATCGATTACAGTGTATTTCAAGGTGGAAACCTTCAGCTTGAGGCAATGGCAGGAGGTCATATTGATTTTTCACTATCCAGTGAAATTCCTCCTATA
>NZ_JAVFHM010000353.1:0-1426 GCF_041954005.1 Priestia sp. BR_2
TGTATAGTTTATAAAAATTAGTTCTTCCACTAGAACCTAACCTTTCTGGGCTGAAAGATTAGATAAAATCGTTTATTTCTCCCTCAAAGATTACGTTTTCTCTGTTAAAACATAGGGTAAATACTTGTGCAGATGAGAATGGTTTCTAACACTACCCTAATATCTATACTTGCTTGCTAGGGAGTTCAATGGTTACGGAGAACCTACAACAAATGCTTTAGGATTAATAATGATAAAAAGGAGTTCTTGCCCAGTGGAAAAGAAGTGGTGGAAAGAAAGTGTAGTTTATCAAATATACCCTATTAGCTTTAAAGATTCGAATGGTGATGGCATTGGGGATTTACAAGGTATTATTTCGAAGCTTGACTACCTAAAAGAGCTAGGCATTGAAGTAATTTGGCTATGCCCTATTTATCAATCACCAAATCATGATAATGGCTATGATATCAGTGATTATCGAGCTATTATGAAACAGTTTGGAACGATGGAGGACTTTGATGAACTATTAACTCAAGCACATAAACGCAATTTGAAGATTATTATGGACTTAGTTGTTAACCATACGTCGGACGAACACCCTTGGTTTATTGAATCCCGTTCTTCTATAGATAATCCAAAAAGGGACTACTACATTTGGAGAAAAGGTAAAAATGGAGGTCCACCGAATAACTGGGAATCTTATTTTGGTGGATCTGTCTGGGAATATGATGAACTGACGGACGAGTACTATCTTCATCTCTACACTAAGCAACAGCCGGATTTGGATTGGGATAATAAAAATGTTATACGAGAAGTTGAAGAAATGGTGTCTTGGTGGCTAGATAAAGGGGTAGATGGATTTAGATTAGATGCTATTGCTCATATTGTTAAAGCTGAAAATCTTCCCGATGCGCCGAATCCAACTGGCCTTCCGTATGTAAGAGCCTATAAGCTATTTTCTAATTTGGAAAAAGTGCATACTCTACTTAGAAATTTATATGAGGAAGTACTGTATAAATACGATATTATGACAGTGGGGGAAACGTCGGGATTAGGACCCGAACAAGCATTGAACTATATTGGAGATAAGCGTCACGAACTAAATATGGTCTTTCATTTTGAACATATGCTGTTAGATTCAAAGGCTGGAGGGACCGGTAAATGGGAATTTAAGCCGTGGAACCTTCTAGATTTAAAGAATGTAATGAGTAAATGGCAAACGATTATTCATAATAAGGGCTGGAATGCAAATTATCTCTGTAACCATGATCAGCCTCGTTCGGTTTCACGTTTCGGAAATGATGGAAAATACCGAAAAGAATCAGCCAAAATGTTAGCAACGTTCTTGCTAACATTAGAAGGAACTCCTTACATATTTCAAGGAGAGGAGATTGGGATGACAAATCCTAACTTCCAGTCCATTGATGATTATCGAGATATTGAGACC
>NZ_JAVFHM010000354.1:0-836 GCF_041954005.1 Priestia sp. BR_2
GTTCTCATGTGTGCAATATTAACTTACAGCGGAGTCAGTTTATTTGTAGTAGCGTTTGCCGTTTATCCATTTGCAGCAAACCTTTTTCGGGAAGCTAACATTCCTAAGCGACTTATCCCTGGAACCATTGCTTTAGGAGCTTTATCTTTTACAATGGATGCTATGCCGGGAACACCTCAAATTCAAAATGTAATACCGACTTCTTTTTTTAAGACAGATATTTATGCAGCTCCTATATTAGGAATAATCGGATCGCTCTTTGTACTTTGCTTAGGACTTCTTTATTTGGAAAGACGCCGTAAAAAAGCTCAAAGTGCAGGTGAAGGTTATTTTGGTTTTAATGGCGCTGGGGAAGAGACAGCTGTTGCTGCTGAAACAGTTAATATGTCAGCTGCTCCTTCTACTAATTCTGCTAGTATCGGGCGTCAGGTATTAGCATTTGTTCCTCTGATTTTAGTTGGAGTGGCCAATAAATTTTTCACTATATCTATTCCAAAGTGGTACCCACAAGGTTTTGATTTTTCTAAGTTAGGTTTAGAAGCCTTTGGAAAAGTAGACTTAGCAACAGTAACAGGAATTTGGTCGGTAGAGCTAGCTTTAGTGCTAGGTATTCTTACAGCACTTGCCTATGATTGGAAGCGCGTGACTAGTGGATTTCAACAAGGTATTAATGCCAGTATTGGCGGAGCTCTGCTAGCAGCTATGAATACAGGTTCTGAATATGGTTTTGGTGGAGTTATTGCATCTCTTCCCGGATTTGCAACTGTACGAGATAGCATCTCACATACTTTTACAAATCCACTTATTAATGGAGCTGTTACAACAAACGTATTAGC
>NZ_JAVFHM010000355.1:0-1135 GCF_041954005.1 Priestia sp. BR_2
GATATAAGCTTTTATTTAACATACTGAGTGTTAAATAAAAGTAAAAAAGAACCTTCAGTGGAAGATCCTTTTTAGGGTTTATTGAACTAGTACATACATTAGCTCTAATGGAACTTTTATTATAAACAACGTAATCCTAAAAATGCTTTTATTCTCTAAATTGTTAAGCCTTTCATCCAATCATAAATTCTCTGAAATTATAGACGCCTATATTGAAGAATCATTTTATACTGCTAGACATAAACATAGAGGCATCTTGATTCATAAAAATCTTATGACCATGATGGAAGGTCTTTATTTTTATTGATTTAAACCCAATTTCATCTAATATTTTTGTCAGTTCGTTATGTGCAAAGCCGTTGTGAACTTTCGGATGATTAATACTATGATTTTTATCAAAATCGACAATAATCAGCTTTCCGTTATCCTTCAAAATATTAAATAATTCTTGTAAGATTTTTTTAGTATCTGGGACATGAAGAAGGACTAATGACATTAAAATTATATCTGCCTTAAGTTCAGGAGTTTCTTGAGTGAAATCTGAACAAAGTACTTTAGAACTCGTAAGTCCTTTGTGAGAAATTTTAGCTTTCGCCACCTCCAGCATTTGTTCAGACGAATCAACCAACAAAATAGAGTCAACTACATCCGATAATTCTAAGCTAACTAAGCCAGTACCGCTCCCATAGTCTATTAAAGATTTTGATTCACTTTTAGATAATTCTTTCCTTACTTCCTTCACGATAATTTTAGCCAATTCAATTCGTTCTTCTGAATCGTATCTTTTTGCAATTCTTTTAAAAACACTATTTTCCATGTTCTTCTCACTTTCTTAGTTCTATTTATGAAACGTTAAAGCTATATAAGATTCATTATAGCCCAAAATAAAAAAAGTAAGATACTACTATCTTTTTTGAAAGATTTTTTATGTAAGCTTATTTATGTAAAACATCTTCTTTTGTGATTACTTTTTCATAAATTAATGGTTTAGTTCCTGATTCTGGAAAAAGATAAATGAAGACAGTAAACGTAAGTTGGAGGATTGAAACTACAGCCAAAAATAGAAAAAGAAAAATACTATATAGAGAAGAATAAAAGTTGACGGTACTACTTTAGTAAACGTACTCAATAGAAA
>NZ_JAVFHM010000356.1:0-698 GCF_041954005.1 Priestia sp. BR_2
AATTCATTCTCTTTCTCTTCAGTCCATTCTAACTTTATTTTTACCTTGTTGTTTTCCTTAGAATAAACAGACTCTTTAGATTCATAATTTCCAGGGATAACTATAGGTTCTTTTAAATAACCTTTGTATCCATACTTAGAATTATCTGAGTATGGTTTTATTGTTACATCAATGCTCTTGTTTTTTAAGTACGTGGCTTTCACATCGTATACCCATTTATTGTGATCTTTCTTAGGTACGATATTTATTTTCCAATCTTCTGTATTGAAAGAAGAAATCTTTTTGACAGAAATATCTTTAATATTCTCTTGCTTTTGTTGACATGATACTAGAAGAAATACAGTACATAAGAACAGTAAGATGATAGATTTATATTTCATAAATACTCCTTTTTTGTGGAATTTATAGGGCACATAATTAAAAAGACCTTATTAGTACCAATAAGATCTTTTACCTTTATTGCTTATTACGCTCTGCAAAATATAGATAAACAATACCAATGATTAAAGATATGATACTTAAAATATTTAACGTTGTGCCTATTTCATGCAATTGATCTTTAAATGTACCTGAACTCCAAGATACTTCACTAGAAGAATAAATTGCTGCACTAATAAACTTTGTACATATAAATAAGGCTGCCAAGAATATGAATAAGCAACCTGCGGCCCTTTTATTCAAAAAAACACTCCCAATAA
>NZ_JAVFHM010000357.1:0-593 GCF_041954005.1 Priestia sp. BR_2
TTTCTACCCATACTTACTACATGTCTCAGTTAATTATGCCAAATATGAAAATTAGAGAATTACTATGCGATCGCCAAAGTTTTGTTGGAAGTCGTGCTCCTTTAGAAGATAATGCATTTGTTCTTATGCGTTATGAAAACGGAGCTGTAGGACGATTATGGACGTCTTCTGTAAATGCAGGGTGCATGGATGGTCATAGAATTCGTATTGTAGGATCAAAAGGCAGTTTAGAGTGGTGGGATAGCAAACCTGGTGAATTAAAGTATGAAATTCAAGGAGAGCCTGGGCAAACTTTGATCAGGGCCATGCCTTATCTAGATGATAGCTGTAATGCGGACGAACGTTTAGGTGCATTGCATGTAGAGGGACTTTCTGAAGCTTGGGCAAATATATACCTAAAGTTTGCCACGGCAATAGATGCAAAGAACAGAGGCGATGAAGAGTTGTTAAAGAGCCTTGTCTATCCTGATATTAATGCTGGTATTGAAGGTATACGATGGATAGAAAATTGCGTCAGATCTGCTGATAACGGTGCTACTTGGATAGAATTTATCTAGAAGTTTAAGGCCCATCTAGATTCACTTGTTTAACGA
>NZ_JAVFHM010000358.1:0-511 GCF_041954005.1 Priestia sp. BR_2
GTGAATCCATTGCGGGTCTTTTTGATACCAGGGAACGAGGTGGGGACGACAAGGGAGTTTCCCAGTTCCAAAGGGGCAGGAGAGGTGTCCTCCACGGCTGCACTCCCCGGGTGCAGGGATGCTGTTGAGTGAGCCGCCAGCACAGGGATGGTGAGACCCGGCAGAAAACCTCTGACGGCTGTTTAGAGAGTGTGAGGGCGGGGATGGGGGAGTGTATCCGTTCCGGTCGCTGTTGAAACCAGGAAACTTAGGATGAGATAAAAAGGGGCGTTTCCCGGTTTCAAAGGCGAACGCCAGGTCTCCTCCACGGCTGCACTCCCCTGGTGCAGGGATGCTGGTGAGTGAGCCGCCCGCAAAGGGATGGTGACACCCGGCAGAAAACCTCTGACGGCTGTTTAGAGCGGGGGCGGGCGGGGATGGTGGAGTGCAGCCGTACCGGTCGCGGTTGAAGCCAGGAACCTTCGGATGAGATAAAAAGAGGAGTTTGCGGGTTTCAAGGGAGAGGGCAAGG
>NZ_JAVFHM010000359.1:0-1411 GCF_041954005.1 Priestia sp. BR_2
GGATATGAGGTTGCTTTTTATTTACTATTTAGCTAAGCTCAAAGAATGCTGTTTATTTGCTACCTCGATGGTTTGAATATTTCGCCCATCAAGTTCTCTCACAATAAACTCAAAATCATTATACTCAAGGACTTCATTTAACTTAACGTCTATTTTCTGAGATAAGATCCATCCACCTATCGTATCGACCTCATTAGTTTCAATGTTCGTTCCCATTAGTGTATTTACGTCTCTTACTAATACTTTCCCATTAAAAACATAGTGATGTTCACCAATTTTTTGCCTATCGAGCACTTCATCAGAATCAAATTCGTCATGGATTTCTCCTACGATTTCTTCTAAAATATCTTCAACGGTTACTAAACCAGCTGTCCCTCCATATTCATCCAGTAAGATTGCTATGTGGATACGTTCCTTTTGCATCTTTCTTAATAGCTTATTGATAGAGTACGATTCAATGACTTGAATCACGGGTTTAACGTAACAGCTAATGAGTTGGTTTCGTAAGGTGTCATCAAATGCAACATCGCTTAAGATTTCTTTTATATTTACCATCCCTATGATTTGATCTTTATCTCCATCGGTTGTTACTGGGTAACGAGTATACTGCTCCAATGCAGCCATTTCTAAAAATGCACCAATCGTGTCATGTTCAGAGATTGTTATCATCTCAGTTCGTGGAATCATGATTTCTTTGGCCAGACGTTCATCAAATTCGAAAATATTGTTTACGTACTTTAGCTCACTTTGATTAATAGCACCACTCTTATAGCTCTCAGCCAGCAGGAGACGAAGTTCCTCTTCTGAATGGGCCAATTCGTGCTCTGAAGCAGGTTTTAACCCAAACATTCCAACCAGTATTCGTGCAGAACCATTTAAAATCCAGATAAACGGATACATGATTTTATAAAACCAGATGATGGGCGCTGAAAATAACAACGTGACAGCTTCTGCTTTCTGTATGGAAAATGTCTTAGGTGCCAATTCACCTACCACAACATGAAGATAGGTCATCACAATAAAGGCAATACCAAACGATAAAAGGTGCGTAATGGACTCATTTAAATCGAACTTCATAAAAACAGGACTTAGCAATCTTTCTACCGTAGGTTCACCAAGCACACCTAATCCCATCGCCGTTACTGTAATACCTAGTTGACAAGCAGATAAATATTCGTCTAAGTGCGTAATGACCTTTTTAGCAGACACAGCACCCTTTTTACCTTCAGCTACAAGTTGATCAATCTTAGAGCTTCGTACTTTCACAATCGCAAATTCTGTGGCTACAAAGAAACCAGTCAATCCAATTAATACTGCTACCAATAACAAGTTAATTATGTCCAATTAGTTATCTTACCTAAGTAAGATTTACACCTCCAATAGATTTAATGACAAATACATTATGTAGAAA
>NZ_JAVFHM010000360.1:0-1170 GCF_041954005.1 Priestia sp. BR_2
CCTTGATTATTTAGGACCTTTACCAACAGACGGATCTGTCAAAGTGTATGCAAAACGAAATTTTGCATCGGGTGCAAAGAAGACGAAGGTTGTAGAGATTAGAAAAAATACGAGTGAAGTCAATTTAATGTTTGAGTCAGAAAATGAAGTAACAATTGATGATTCAGATGAGATAGAAAACCACGAGGAAACTGAAGCTGAAAATGATACATCTGCTGGAGAAGAAGCAGATATTAAAGATGCAATCACGTCTCACTACAACCTTATTACCAGTGATGACTTCTCATCAGCTTATAATTACTTTGCTTCAAGCCGAAAAAGCTCAGTGGATTTAGCAGACTGGTCAAAAGGGCTACAAGCGAACTCTAGAGATGATGTAACAGAAGTACAAGTAACAGAAGTAGATGGAAATGAAGCAACTGCTTATATCGAAATGACGTCTTACGACGATAATGAAGATGGCAGCACGTTAGTTCAAGATTGGGAAGGCAGCTGGGATCTTGTAAAAGAGAATGGAAAATGGCGTCTAAGTGAAGCTCATCTTGATAAAGTAGATTCAAGGACTGAATAAAAATGAAAAAACCTATCTTTCGCGTTCTATACGCAGTAATCGCAGTTGTATTAATCATAGGAGCAGTTTGGGCTTATCAGTCTATGTCAAAGCCTGTAAAAGCACCAACTACAGAAAAAATCAGCACAAAACCAATAAAAGCCTCAGCAGAAAAAAGTGAAAGTCAGCCTAAAAGCACAGATCAGCAAGTACAAGAACTTATGAGTAACATGACGCTGCAAGAAAAAATCGGTCAAATGATGGTCGTTGGTTTTCAAACAGAGGAAATGGATGAGCATATTAAAACGATGATCTCAACTTATCATGCAGGCGGCGTTATTTTATTTGATCGAAATATGAAAACACCAAAGCAAGTAGCGACGTTAACAAACAGCCTGCAAGATCTAGCGCAGGAAACCAAGAATCAAATACCCCTGATGATGGGAGTTGATCAAGAAGGCGGGGATATCGTCCGCATGAAGGATCAAGTATCACCTATTCCTTCACAGCAAGAGCTAGGTCAGAAAAATGATAAAGAACTTGTGTATCGAACAGCAGACCGTAACGGAAAAGAACTCGCGGCGATGGGTTTTAACGTAGACTTTGCGCCTGTATTGGAC
>NZ_JAVFHM010000361.1:0-890 GCF_041954005.1 Priestia sp. BR_2
ATATTACACATATTATGGGGAATTGTGATCGAATGATAGTTGATTCATCAAATGATGATTCATCATCTACAGTTAATTATGTGAAACGCAGCCTAACTGCAGAGGCTCTCGAATGGTTAAAACAGCATCCTAGTAGCTTAATTATGGATGATATCTTTTTATGTCATGGTACACCTAATTCTGACGAGATATATTTAGTAGAAGAAATGACGGAAGAAGGTGCAATCTTAAAAAGCTCAAAAGATATTATAAATGCTTTAGAAGATGTTGAACAAGACGTTGTATTATGTGGCCATAGTCATATTTCAAGAACGCTCTATTTGCCAAACGGAAAATTAATTATAAATCCTGGCAGTGTAGGACTTCCCGCATACATAGATGATTTACCGATACCTCATAAAATGGAATCTGGATCTCCCCACGCCAACTATACAATTATTAAGAAGAAATCAGCTAATTGGTTAGTTGATCAAATCAGTGTTCCATATCATTGGGAAAAAGCAGCTGCCATGGCAGAAATAAATCAGCGTCAAGATTGGGCAGATGCTTTGAGAATGGGAAGATTTTAAGGAGGGAAAAATAATGCCTAGAATTAAAGCAATTGTGTTTGATTGGGGAGATACCCTTATGAAAGATTTTTCTGAATATGCAGGTCCAATGACTGATTGGGAGTATGTAAAGATTATAGATGGCGTTAGTAAATCTCTACATATTGTTAGTCAGAGTTACATATGTTGTGTAGCTTCTAATGCTGGAGCTTCAAATTCAGAACTATTTGGAATGGCTTTAAAGCGTGTTGATATTCAACAATATTTTCAGTATCTTTTTACATCTAGAGAATTGGGCTTTTCAAAACCTAGTCTTGATTTTTTTAATAAGATTGTTCAAGT
>NZ_JAVFHM010000362.1:0-744 GCF_041954005.1 Priestia sp. BR_2
GCTTCTTCCACCAGATACTGTTGTACCTGGTAAAGTTTGATCTGCCGTATCATCAATATTGTTACTATCCAGCCCATCAGACGCTCTATCATTTGTTTGAGCCCATTGCGATAGTATTTGATGCGCATTTATAGGCGCAACAGTGTAGTCAGCTGTCCCATGAAACAAAATAACTGGAACCACTCGTTTATGCTCTCCCATGGCTGAATAGGCTAAATCCCCTTGTTGGATAGGATTAGAACCTCCACTGCTCATTGCTGTATAAGCACCTGTCACACTCGTGGCTGCTTTATATTCTAAGCCCGCCCCAACGCTGATAGCGGCAAATATGTCTGGATAAGTAGCTCCCATAATAACACTCATAGCTGCACCAGCAGATAGCCCTCCAACAAAGATTTGGTCGGCATCTATTGAATAACTGCTTTTTATTTGATTAACCATTCCAGCAATTAACTCTGGTTCACCGCTTCCCCTTGATTGATGAGCGGTATCAAACCAGTTCCAACACTTATTTGAATTAGCAGAAGAGGGCTGTTCTGGATAGAGGACAAGGAACTTCTCTGTTTCTGCCAGTGCATTCATTTGCGTTCCTGCTGCAAATTGATCAGGATCCTGAGTACAGCCATGTAGCATAACTACTAGAGGTAAGGCAGCACCTCCCTGATAACTGCTAGGTACGTACAGTTTGTATGTTCTTCCGTTATATGTTTTAGAGGTAAAACTTCCTGCGGCTGAAGAAGATAC